>JAFYER010000004.1 GCA_017544165.1 Bacilli bacterium | reverse complement strand
CTTTTTAACTGATTGGTTATTTAAAACAGCAATTGAAGAACATTATGATTTCTGTGCATTTATAACTACTAGAACTTATATTATAGCAGCTATAGGAACGTTTATAGTTTCATATCTAGTATCTAAATTCTTAGCAAGAAAGATTAAGAAAATAGATATGGTTACAAGTTTAAAAGGAAATGAATAAAGAAAATTATGATAGTATTAGAAAGGAGTTAACATGTTTTACATAGGAATTATAATTATATGTTTAGTGGGAACACTTTTACATTTTACTTATGAATTTAGTCATCATAATAAATATGTTGCATTATTTTCTGCTGTAAATGAAAGTACTTGGGAACATATTAAGATATGTATGACGCCAACTATTTTATGGAGTATATATGAAATAATAAAATATGGATTTAGTGGTAATTTCTTAATTGCCAAAAGTTTAAGTATACTAACTATTATTCTCTTAATTCCAATATTATTTTATAGTTATACTATCTTTACTAAAAAATCTATATTATTTATAGATGTTATATGCTTTTATATAACAGTTATTTGTTCTCAAATAGTTTTTAAATATATAATAAATTTAAAATATTTATCAAATTTTTATATTTATCTAAGTGTTATTTTATTAATTACCCAGATTGCAGCATATTTATATTTAACATTTAATCCATTAAAAAACTTTATATTTAAAGATCCTATTACATATAAATATGGATTGGATGGGCATCCTTGCAATCACCATCATAATCATAAACATTAAAATAATCGGAAGATTAAGATATTCCGATTATTTAAGTTGATAATAAAAATTAGTAATTATGTAGTATAATAAAACTATAGGAGAACTTATGAAAAAGAAAAGTATTCTTTTAATAGTCGGGACAGTTTTGATATTGGGAGTGGTTTTATATTGTAATTTAAAATCAGATAAAGATCCAGATATAAGTAAAATAGAGCATATTATAAGTGTTAGAACAAATGATAAAAAAATAGAGGCATCAACTGGTTCATTTTGCTATAAAAATGGTTCTTGTATAGATAAAATTTATTTTCAAGATTTTAAATATGACATTATATCTTCATTTTATGATAATAAACTATATATAGATAATTTGGATGGAACTATTAAGTCAATTGAATTATTTGATTACAGTTCAAAGACATTTATTGATACTAAAGTAGAATTTACAAATGAGTATATTGTAACTCCATGTATTAGTGGACCATTTATACTCAAAATAAATGCAATATATGAAGGAAAAAGTATAGAGTACTATTTCATGACAAATATAAGTAAGACCAGTGGTGAAGAAATTAACTTAAAAATTGAAATAAAAGAAAATACTTTAACAAATGTTGGACTAACTATGATAGTAGAAAATCTTAGTGATAGAGATTTAGAATATGGAAATCCTTATTTTATCGAAAAATATGAAGATGGTTATTGGAAGAGTGCTTCAACAGTTAATGGTTTATATTTTACAATGCCTGCATTTGGCTTAAAAAAAGGTGAATCAAAAGAGTTGAGCATAAATTGGGAATATGGCTATGGTAAATTAAAAGGAAAATACAGAATTGTAAAAGATTTTAGCTATAAAGAAAATGATGATTATATATCATTTAATAAATATCTTGAATTTGAAATTAAATAATCAGAATTTTAAGATATCACGTTATATATTTTCTATAACCCCCCTATGAATATAGCAGTACAGGCTGCTATAAAAGCGGGAAGTAATTAATAATAAAATATAGACTAGAGAAATCTAGTCTTTTTTCCCAATATAACTGGTAAAAATAGGCATTTTATGATATAATATGTATAGTTGAGAGGTGATATAAATGTTAGAAAATAAATTAGGTATAACAAATGTTGTTGAACTGGCAAAAGAAGAAGAAAGAATAACTAAATTAAAAGCATTAGAACTATTTGATACTAATAAAATCGACAAATTTGAGGTTGGCACAACCAAAGGCTTAGTAGATATTCATGCATATTTATTTTCTGATGTTTATGATTTTGCTGGTAAAGTAAGAGATGTTAATCTTGCTAAAGGTAATTTTAGATTCGCACCTGCTATGTATTTAAAAGAGGCTTTAAATAAAATCGATAATATGCCACAAGATAATTTTGATAATATAATAGAAAAATATATTGAAATGAATGTAGCACATCCATTTAGAGAGGGAAATGGTAGAAGTACAAGAATCTGGCTTGATATGATACTAAAAAAGAAATTAGGTAAAGTAGTTGATTGGAGTAAGATTGATAAGGAAGAATACTTACTTGCAATGGAAAGAAGTCCTATAAAAGATACTGAGATTAATATATTACTTAAAAATGCACTTACTGATAAGACAAATGATAGAGAAGTATATATGAAAGGTATAGATTCAAGTTATAAGTATGAGGGATATAATGCTTATACAATGGATGAATTAGATAGTTAATTTAGTAGTTTTGTTTCCCAAACTTGATCGTTGTACAAATTGCAAATTAGCCAATAATTAAGACTAGACGAAAAATCTAGTCTTTTTTGTGGTATAATTGTAGTAGGGAGTTTGGATATTATGGAACAATTAGAAAAAAGAATACAAATAGATGCTAATAGAATATTAATATTTAGCGTAACAGAGGGATATGCTAAACCAACATTTACCATAATGGAAGGCTTTTTAGAAAATGGAGATGTAATAAAGACATATAGTTTATCTCAATGGGATGACTATGGATTAAATGGTTGGAGCAATAATGATGAACAATTAGATAGAATATCATTTGAATTTGACATGAATCATCCACTTTTTTTCCCGCTTTTTCATTTGCTTGATTATGACGATGAATTACTTATTGATGATGATGACTCAAAAGAAGACAATAAAAAATATTTATTAGTTCATAGAAAAAAAGATAAAATTTATATGGATTTTATTGATGAATTAGGGGATGATTTTTATACAGGTGAAAGATTTCATGTGTTTATTAAAAATATTGGCTTTGATGGTAGAAGTAAGATAGACAGAGATCAAAAAGATACAAAAGAAAGATTATTTGCGTTTTTTAGCGAATCATATAACGCGATAGTAAGTGACTATCATCAAATTAGTTTTGAGGAATGGCTTTTAACGAATAGGCCTTATGAAGAAATACCTCAAATGAAAAGAGTTTTCAAAAGAAAAATATAATTAGTAATTTTGCACTTGAACATTGTTCTTTAAGCCTAAATTGCCCTTAAAATCACGTGGTGATAAGTAAACACAAAATGAAATAAGATAAAGAGCTGAAAGGCTCTTTTTTTTGTAAAATTATATGAATTTTATTTAATTGAAAAGATTTTTTAATATGAATTGACCTTGCTGAATAGTTTTGATACAATTAATTTGTGTACAAAGTAGTTCAAAAAGGAGGAATAATTGTATGAATATTTATGATTTAACTGTAAAAACAAGAAATGGGGAAGATTATGCTTTAAGTTCTTTAAAAGGTAAGGTATCATTAGTAGTTAATACTGCAACTGGTTGTGGATTTACACCTCAATATGAAGCAATTGAAAAATTATATGAAAAGTATCACGAAAAGGGATTTGAAGTATTAGATTTCCCATGCGATCAATTCGGCCATCAAGCTCCGGGAAGTAATGATGAAATTCATGAATTTTGTGTTGCTAAATACAAAACTCAATTTGATCAATTTGCTAAGATTGATGTTAATGGAGAAAATGAATGCCAAGTTTATACCATTTTAAAGGAACAACAGCCAAATGAAGAAGTTAAGGGTTTAAAGAATAAGATGGCAATGGGTGCGATTTCCAAAATTAGCAAAACATGCACTAAAAAAAGTGATATTGTTTGGAATTTTACTAAATTTTTAGTGGATAAAAATGGTAATGCAGTTAAAAGGTATGATCCAACATATGATCCTAGCAAAATTGAAGAGGATTTATTAGAATTGTTATGAGGAGTGTATAATAATGAAATCTGAATTTGATTCATTACTATTAAAAAATCAACTCTGTTTTCCAATTTATTTATGTTCAAAAGAGATTATTCGTAAATATACTCCATTACTTGATGAAATTGACTTAACATATACTCAATATATTGTTATGATGTATTTCTGGGAAAAGGGAAAAAGTAATGTTAAGGAACTAGGTAAAACATTACTTCTTGATTCAAGTACATTAACACCACTATTAAAGAAATTGGAGAAGAAGGGATATATTACTAGAGTTAGATCACCAATTGATGAAAGAAATTTAGATCTTTCTATTACAGATAAAGGTATGGATTTAAGAAATAAGGCTGTGACTATTCCCAAAAAAATTGGCAAATGTATTAACTTAACTAAGGAAGAGGCACAAATATTATATAAATTATCATATAAGGTACTATTAAATACAAGTAAGGAGGAACAATAAAATGTCAATTACAGAGGTAAATAAAGATAATTTTGAAAAAGAAGTTTTAAAAAACGAGGGTAAAGTATTGGTTGATTTCAATGCTGATTGGTGTGGCCCATGTAAAATGTTAAAACCATTACTAGAAGAAATTGCTGAAACACACAAACAAATAAAAGTTGTATCTATTAATATTGATAAAGAAGGTGAACTTACGGACAAGTATAATGTATCTTCTATACCATGCTTAGTTTTATTTGATAGCGGAGAAGAAATAAAGCGAAATGTTGGATTAATTTCTAAAGATGAAATTGAAGACATGATAGGTGAATAAATAATGTATGATATTATTATAATAGGGGCAGGACCTGCCGGACTGACTTCTGCTATATATGCCTGTCGTGCTTCAAAGAAAGTCTTGATATTAGAAGCCAAAAGTTACGGGGGACAAATAATCAATACACTAGATATTGAGAACTATCCTGGAGAAGCTCATATTTCAGGATTTGATTTTGCTACCAAATTATATAATCAAGCAAAAGATTTAGGCGCAGAAATATTATTTGAAAAGGCAGTTGATATAAATGTTATAGACAATCTCAAAGAAGTTATTACAACTAAAAATACATATATGTCTAAAGCTGTTATAATTGCTACTGGTTCTGAAAATAGAAAATTAGGATTGCCAAATGAGGACGAACTAGTTGGCAGAGGAATTAGCTATTGCGCTACTTGTGATGGAGCTTTCTATAGAAATAAAAATGTTGCGGTTGTAGGAGGAGGAAACACTGCTGTGGAGGATGCTTTATATCTAGCCGATATTGCTTCAAAAGTTTATTTAATCCATCGTCGAAATGAATTTAGAGGTGAGCAATCCACAGTTAATCATTTAAAAGAAAAGAATAATGTTGAATTCATTTATAATAGTAATGTAACAAAGTTAAATGAAAATGAAAGATTAGAAAGTATTGAAGTAACAAATAAAGATGGTTTAGTGAAAACTATTGATGTTGCAGGTTTATTTGTGGCGGTTGGAAAGATTCCCGAAAATCAAAACTTCGCTAAATTAGTAAATTTAGACGAATCAGGTTATGTTAAATCAGGCGAAGATTGCACGACGAATGTTGCAGGTATCTTCGTTGCTGGAGATAATCGGATAAAAGAAGTTAGACAATTGGTTACTGCTACAAGTGATGGAGCAATAGCTGCAATTAATGCGGTTAAATATATAAATGATTTATAAGAAAGAGGAAAAAATGTGTTTGATTTAATAGAAAAAGTAGTAGTTATTACTAAATTAACTTTAAAAATTGGAGAAGTTAAAGAAAGATGCTTATGGAAATTAATAAATATAGTTACGTTGCAGCCAATAAGTGGGGGAGTTGCTAGTGTTTAAGGTGATCTATGGATATAAAAAGTAATATAAAAGCCAGTATTTTAATTAAATCTATTGCTATTGCATCTAGTATATATGGAATTATAAAGACTTATTTTGGACCACTTAGTTTTACATATTTTACTACATTATCAAATATATTTATGAGTATCATTTTGTTAGTGTTTTTAGTAAAGGATGTATACTTTTTATTAAAAAAGAAAAAAATACAGTTCAAAAATTATTTATATATTGTAAAGTTTTTGGCAACCATTTCTATTACACTTACTTTTTTTGTATTTTTAACAATACTTGCCCCGACGCTTGACGGGGGTATAATTAATGCCTATTTAGGTAATGGAGCTGGTAGTTTATGCGTTCATTTTATTACGCCGATACTATCTATTATCGATTTTTTACTTTTTGATTATGAGTATAAATCTCGAAAATATCATTCGATATATGGCATTATTCCACCACTTTCTTATGTTTTATTAATAATGATAGCAAGTTTATTAGGATTAAGATGGGGAAGTATGTATGCACCATATAACTTTTTAAATTATGGGGCTCCAACTGGGTGGTTTGGATTTGACACAAGCATACTTGGATGGGAATCGCTAGGAATAGGAGTGTTCTATATGATTGTTTTATTATCGTTATTATTTATTTTAATCGGTGCATTATTTCTTGGCCTTAAAAATAAAATAAATAATAAGTTGGAAAGGATTAATCATGAATAATATTGAAAAATTAATAGAGGAAAGGCATTCAGTAAGAAGTTATTTAGATAAAGATATTGAAAAAGAAAAAATTGATGTTTTAAATAATTTAATTAGCTCGATTAATGAAAGTCAGCACCTTAATATCCAATTAATTACAAATGATAGTGAAGTCTTTGATAAATTTGTATTACACTATGGTAGATTAAAGAATTGTAAGAATTATATAGCGTTAATTGGTAAAAAAGATAAATCTTTAGAGGAAAAAGTTGGCTATTATGGTCAAATGATCGTTTTAAAAGCTCAAGAGATTGGCTTAAATACATGTTGGGTAGCAGGAACATATAAAAAATCAGCTGTTAAAGCTAAGATAAATGAAGATGAAAAATTACTGTGTATAATTGCTGTTGGTTACGGTGAAACAAATGGTAACAAAAGAAATAGTAAGACAATCGATGAAGTAAATATTTCAGTAGAATATCCAAAGTGGTATGAAAATGGCATTAGATATGCTTTGCTTGCACCAACGGCAATGAATCAGCAAAAATTTAAATTTGAGTATTTAGGTAATGATTCTGTAAAAGCATATTCAAAGAGAGGCCCAATGACTAAAATAGATTTAGGTATTGTCAAATACCATTTTGAATTAGGCGCTAATAAAAAAATTGATTGGAAATAAAATTAATATAGTTTTAAGGAGGATGTTAATGAAGAAAAAAATATTTTTGGGTTTAGCTTTACTATTAATAATAAGTGGATGTGGTTCGAATAATGAAAATTTGAATTCTAATAATAATGTTATTCAAAATCAAGTTAATAATAAACAAGACAATATAGTAGATAATAATGATGTTTATGATGATGAAATAATCGAATGGGATGACGAAGATAATGAACCCATTATTGAAGAAAAAGTTGTTGTCGAGGAAGTTATTAATTGCGATGGTTGTGTTTATGCATATTTCAGTGATGAGGGTGACAAAGCAAAAACTTTAGGTGCTACATTATCTGAAAGTGAATATACTACTGATATAAATGATTTAAAGACAAGTGGTGGAAAGCAAAGACATAATTTTTTTGGCTTGATATTGTCTGGTAATTCTATATCAAGAGCATATTCATGTATTTTAAAAAATAATAAGATTTATTGTATTGAGGGATCTACGGACGGAACTTATCATACAAATAATATTGGAATTTTAAATCAAATTTTTACTGCAGATCAATGTAAAACTCTATCTGATGGACACAATTACTGGTGTACAGATGGACAGTATAATGGTAACTCTAAAACATCTGGTTATACTGCTTTACATTATGAAACAAGTTGCACAATATATGGAGCAGATTCTAATACTGGTAAATTAATATGTCATTAAAGGTTAGTTAAAACTAATCTTTTTTTATGCTATAATTTATGTGGTGATATTATGAGCGGTTTTGGTATATTAATGCTTATTTTTGCTACGGCGGTTTTATTAAGCGGATTATTTATGCACACTGGTCATAAGTTAGAAATCTTAACTATGAGGCCAGCATTTAAGAATTTATCTATTAATGATTGGAAAAAAATAGGTAAATATACAGTGATAGTTAGTTTTTTTATTTATTTGTTAGGAATACTAGGCATTTTTTTAAATTTTTAGTGACTATAATTGATTTATTATGTTAACATTAAATAGAATAATGAAAGGAAGTTTTATATAAAAAAAGTATATTGTAGTTTGTTTTATTGTTATTTATCATAACGGGGTGTCAAAAAATCACAAATGAGGAAGACTGTTGCCCTTGTAAAGATTGCCCTGAATGCGATATGTGCTGTTCTTGCGATTAATTAACTGCTAGGTGAGAATTATTATGACAGAAATGGTTGGACATAATTTAAATATTAATTCTGTAAAAGATAATGAAGAGTTTATTGCCGTAAACTTAATTATTACTAAAATAGAAAATGGCAAAGAATATTTTTTATTTGGTAAAAGAGCTGCACATAAATCTGGTGGTGGTCAATTAGGTTTAATTGGGGGAACTAAAGAAAAAAGTGAAAGTATGGAAGAGACTGCTAAGAGAGAAGCAAAAGAGGAAATTGGTATCGATATTAAAGGTTTAAAATATAGTAATTTTGCTTATATTGAGTCCTCTGCTGAAGTTTCATTTACTCACTATGCATATGTAGTTACTGATTATGAAGGAACGCCTGTTAATCTAGAAGAAAAAAAGTGTGATGGTTTATTTTGGGTAAGTAGGGAAGACCTTGAAGCAGATTTATCTGGTGAAGGTATTTCTAAATATTTTATATCTATAGCGAATATTTTGAATTACTTCGAAGGCGTAGAACATGATGATAAAAACGATTATTCTTACAAAAATGGGAGAACGATGTAATAAAAACTAGAGAAATCTAGTTTTTTTAATAATTGATTGATTACTAATGTTTTTTTTTGATATAATAAAGATAATAGTAGGAATGTCTTACTAGGAAAGGAGTTTGACTTTATGGCAGAAAAAAAAGAAGTCAAGAAAAGAAATGTAGCTATTGAAATATGGCGTTTCTTTACAGCAATTGCAATTGTTGGGTTCCATATTGGGTGGATAATTGCAAGAAGTTGTAATGGAGTTAATGGCTACTATATGACGCCATCAAACACTTGGTTCTTTGGCTCTAGTGAAGTACTATTGATATTCACAATTACAGCTGGTTATTTCATGGTATCTCACTTCAAAAAACTAGCTAAAGATCCAAAATATAATGAAAGGAGCGCGATGAGTAGAGCAGGCGAATATACCTGGACCAGAATTAAAGCTTTATTACCTGTTTTAATATTAGGTTACATTTTAGGCGTAATTATATGTACAACATTCTTCTACCCGGATTATACTATTAAAGATGTACTATCAATGCTTGTTAATAGTATATGGGAATTCTTAGGATTCCATTCTACTGGTTTAAGAAGCTTAGGTGGAGAGTTCTTTAATCTAAATGGACCACTATGGTTTATCTCTGCAATGATTATCGTTGGCTATTTCATTTATTGGGGATTATGTAAAAACGAAGAAGTTACTTCTGGATTTGTGGCACCGCTTATTACAATATTCCTTGCTGGATGGTGGAGTTTTACTGATACTAGAGCAGCGCAAACTGCATGGTCAACTTTTGGAGCACAACTTGCATCTTCAAATGGTATGGGAGGAAGTGCTACTTCCGCTACAGCTACAGTTGGTTTCAATAATGGATTAATATTTGTAATGCTTGGAATGTTAATTGGGGTTATTCTTTATTATCTAATTGAGAAAATTAAGGAGCATAAATTTAAATCTACATGGGGTTTAACAATATTAAATGTTGTTGCAACTATTTTACTAGCTTGGTATATAATATATCAACCAACTTATTTTGAACTTGAAAGATGGCCTGTTGCATTCTTATGTATCATAGTAATTGGCCTTTCATTACTAAATAAAGATAAACTTACTAGTCTTTTAAATAATGATACTACTAATGGATTATTTAGCTATTTAGGTAGCTTATCATTATATGTTTATATGCTACATTACCCAGTTGCAATTTTAATAATAAGATTATTAGGTAAGAATACTGCTGAGACAGCATATACATTCTGGCCAATCTTTATTCCATGTATTATTATTACTATTGTCCTAGCTATATTAGTAAAAATATTTATGGAAGCAACTATTATAAAGAAAAAATAAAAGAGATGTTTGAAATGTTTTAAACATTTCTTTTTTTATGGTATATTTATTGTAGGTGGTAAGTATGAAGATAATAAAAGCTCAGGAAGTTGCTTCTTTGATAAAAGATAAAGATATGGTAGCAATTTCTGGGTCTGGTGGTTCAGGTAGTCCTGAAGCTTTAATAAGAAGTGTGATGAATTCTTTTCTTAAAACGGGTCATCCTCGAAATATTGGCGTTACATGTGGAATATCGCCAGGTAATTTAACGGATGATGATGTTGGAATGAATATGCTTGCAAAAAAAGGATTAGTAGGAAAGGCGATTTGTGCTCACCTTGGAATGGGAAGAGTTTTTGGTAATGCTATTGGTTCAAATCAATTTCCAGCATTTGCAGTTCCACTTGGAGTCATTAATCATTTATATAGGGCAATTGCTGGTCATGAAGTTGGAATAATAACTCATATCGGTTTAGGTACATTTGCTGATCCGAGAATTGAAGGGTGCTGTGCTAATGAAAAAGCTAAAAATGAAAATCCGGTAGTTGAAGTTGTAAAAATGGGTGGAAAAGAAAATTTATTTTATCATTCTTTCCCAATTAATGTTGCATTGATTAAAGCATCATATGCTGATGAGGATGGTAATATTTCCCTAGAAGAAGAAGGAGTTATAGGTGAACAATATAATATGGCAATAGCTACTCATAATAGTGGCGGCATAGTTGTTGTTGAAGTAAAGGATATCAAACCCAAAAATACTTTCAAAGCTAGAAATGTACTAATTCATTCTTCATATGTTGACTATGTAGTTGTTAATAAACCGGATACTTCTTTAGGCGAGTATAATATTCCTTTTTATAAACCGGAAATAACTGGAGATAAAAGAATAAAACTTGAAGATATTAAAATAAGACCGCTTGATGAAAGAAAAATTTGTGGAAGAAGAAGCGCGATGGAATTACGCAAGGATTATGTAATTAATCTTGGGGTTGGAATGCCTGATAGTGTTGCAAATGTAGCTGCTGAAGAAGGAATATCTGATCACATTTATTTATCCGTGGAATCTGGCCCTACTGGTGGTGTACCAATTGGTGGTATTGTTTTTGGTGCATCTGTCAATCCTGATTCTGTAATTCCTACCGCAGAACAATTTGATGCATATAATGGTGGGGCATTAGATATGGGAATTGTCGGACTTGCAGAAGTGGACAGAGAAGGAAATGTTAACGTCTCAAAGTTTGGCACAAGAGTTACAGGTCCAGGAGGATTTATTAATATTACTCAGTGTACGCATAAAATTATTTTTATGGGCACATTTATGGCGGGAAATTTAAAAGAAGAAATAGTTGATGGAAAACTCGTAATCAAGCAAGAAGGCGAAAAAAAGAAGTTTGTCGATAGAGTTCAACAAATTACTTTCTCAGCAAAGGAAGCTATTAATAATAATCAAGAAGTATTATATGTGACTGAAAGATGTGTATTTAGGCTAACTAAGGATGGAGTTGAACTTATTGAAATAGCTCCAGGAATTGATCTAGAAAAAGATGTATTATCTAATATGGCATTTAATCCAATTATATCTAAAAAATTAAAGGTAATGGATGAAAGAATTTTTAAGGAAGAAAAGATGAATATGAAAAATGAGTTTTTAGGTAAGGAAAAAATATGAGAGTATTAGTCATAAATGGAAGTCCTCATCAAGATGGATGCACGAAAAGAGCTTTAGACGAGGTAGTAAAAGTTTTAGAAAGCAAGCAAATTGAGACTATATATATTCACGTTGGAAACAAGGTGGTTGCTGGCTGCAAGGCATGTGGTTTTTGCAAAGAGAGTCATAAATGCGTTATTGATGACATTGTCAATGAGACGGCAAAAATTTTTGATGAATGTGACGGCATACTTATCGGTTCACCTGTCTATTATTCAGGCATTAATGGAACTTTAAAATCTTTTTTAGATAGGTTGTTTAATAGTAGTTATATTAAAAAAAGCTTGAAAGTAGGGGCAGCAGTTATTACTTCGAGAAGAGCTGGTTCAACAAATGCACTTGATGAAATATACAAATATTTTGGAATATCTAATATGCCTATTGCCACCAGTAGTTATTGGAATGAAGTTCATGGTATAAATAAAGCTGATGTTGATAAAGATCTTGAGGGTTTACAAACTATGCGTAATTTAGGAGAAAGCATGGCATTTTTATTAAAATCAATATATTTAGGTAAAAATGAGTATGGCTTGCCTAGTTATGAAACTAAAGCAAAAACAAATTTTATAGATTAAAAAAGAGATTAGAGAAATCTAATCTTTTTTGTTATAATAAAGAAAGGGGAAATTGTATGGAAGATTATATCGAAGCTGTAGATATCGAAAGCCTAAGAAAAGATTTAATTGATTACTATACGTCAGCTATGTTTTTTGTTTCTTTTGCTGCGTTAGTTGATTTAACCGAAGTAGAAAATGCAAGCGATGAAAAGCTTATTAGAATTGCACTTGCTAATAATTTTGATTTGCAAAATTATATAATTAGATATAGTAGATAGTAAAGAAAAAACCAAGCAATTATTGCTTGGCTATTTACCTAACAAATTAGAAATTGTTTTTATTGTATTTGTAACATCACTGGTTGATGACTTTTTATTTGTTTTTTTAATTGTTTTACTTTTTGTTGTTTTTTTAGCGCTTTTATTGATAATAAGTTCTCCTAAACCTTCAGTTATTTTTTTTACTGCTTCGGGATTGTTATCAATAACATTTTTAATCTTTCCTAAATCAAGACCAGCATTAGCATTCTTTTTTTTCTTAGTATCTTCGACTTTAATTATCTTCTTTGTCATTTACATCCTCATGATCATCATGTAGTTCTGGAATACATCTTCTACATGGTTCAGTTAGATTATGTTCATATGCTTGGGCAACTGTTCCTTCATAAATTTCTTCACTTTGAGAAAATGCTGGACAATCAGGATCAACATGGTATTTTTTACTATGTTTAGCCCAATAAACAGTATCAGAACCACTTACAGCTTCAACTTCTTTTTGAGCTTGTTTTAAAGCTTCGGATGATACAGGATTAAAATCATAACTAGATATACCAGCAATTAAAAGTGCTCCAGCAGCTATCGCTGTAACTATTGTCTTTGATTTTTTGTCTAAGTCTTTATTTGCTAAAACAAAGATAATGATTGGTAAGAATGCAAGCACTGAAAGAATTGTTCCTAAATTATTCCATATCCAGAATTTGGTTTTGTCTTTTTCGGAAATAGGATCAATGTGATTAGCCTTTTTCCACAAAAGTGAACCAGGTATAAAAAATATTAGATCTAAAACTATACAAATAATTAAGAATGTAGTTTTATCCATATTAGTAAATAAGTTAATCTTATCTGTTAATCTTAGAATACCAACAACTTCGAAAGCGATGGCGATTATCCATAGAACAATAGCTAATATTCTTTTTGTTTTTGCTCTTTGTTTGTTATCACCTTTGTCTTCTAACTTAATGATGTTTCCTTTAGCGTCTTTGCCAAATCTTTCATTACTTTTTTCGTTTTCACCAGTAATGTTAACAATTTTCTTTTCTTTTGCCATGATAAACTCCTTTCATCACTAATATAGCATAAAATAATTAAAAAAACTATGTTTTATTTATATTATATTTCATCTAAAATGTAGAAAGGATTTACTTTTTTTAATACTTTTTCTCTTTTTTGGGCAAGGGTATTTTGCCGATTACTTCTTATTTTTTCTTTATCATCTTGTAATAAAATGAAATATTTTAGCATTCTTCCTCTGATTCCTTTTTCTTCTGGAATATCTATAGTTCCAAATGCCGCATAAATAATTGGCAATACTTGAGCTATTTTGCCATCAAAGTTATCTGTTTTGACTAAAGGAGTGTTTGTAGCATCTTCATATAAATCGCCAATTATTAGGCCAAGCATGTACGATTTATACATATTTCTTTGCTCGCCAGTAATCCCTATTTCTTCGAGTTCATTAAGAGGGTCAACGTCATTAAAAAAATAGCACCATGTAATCTCTAAGGCCTCAGCATCAGTATATCCCATACTGATGTAATGATTATATAAATTACATATGATTTCTCTTAATTTTTGATTTAATGTATATACTTTTTCGGGATAAGCAATTTGCAAATAATGATTTAAAACATTATTGCTATACTTATCCGTTATTATTTTTTGCTTTTTCGCATATTCTTCTGGTTCTATAAAATCTTGATAATATGAAGCTAATAAATCTACTCCAAAATTTTCATATTCATAAAACATTTTTACGACAACATCGATATTGGCATCTGCGATGGTTTTTAAATATGGTCTTTTATCTGGATCTTGATAGTGTTTTACATAAAAGTGGGTAAATAATAGCGAGATTAAGCCATTAGCGTACTCTTCACTTATTAAACTAATTTTAGTTATGAAATTATATATTGATTCCATTACAACGTTGGAGAAAAGATCTTTTCGATACGCTCTTATAAAATCCCCATCGGATTCATAATATACGCCATTATTGTCTTTATATAATTCTTCGACTTCATCTTCAGAAAAACCATATTCATCTATTAAATAATCTTCGAATTGATCTCTTAATACTTCGATTAGATATACATTATAATTCATTATTACCACCCTGTATCCATTTATTATAATTAAAAAATAATAAATTATAAAGACTTTTTTTCTACAAATTGATATTATTATAGTTAATAGGAGTATGTATGGAAATCATAATTGCAAAAGAAGCGGGGTTTTGTTTTGGCGTTAAAAGAGCGGTTGATGGTGCTTATAATGAAACTCAAAATAAAGATAAAAAAATTTATTGCTTGGGTGAGATAGTTCACAATAATAATGTTATTAATCAATTAAAAAAAGAAGGTATTACTTTTGCTCAAAGTATCGACGAAATAAAAGAGGATAATATTAAATTAATTATTAGAGCTCATGGTATAGATAGAAAAATATATAATGTTGCTAAAAAAAGAAATTTTGAAGTTATTGATTTTACATGTCCTTTAGTAAAGAAAACTCATGACATAGCTGAAAAGTATCATAAAATTGGCTATTATATATTCTTAATTGGCAGTAAAAATCATCCGGAAATTATAGGAACATCCTCTCATTGTGGTAAAAACTATTCTGTTATTGAAAGTGAAGAGGAATTAAGAAAAGAGATAAATAATATTAATTCCTTAAAAATAGAGAAATTACTTGTTATTGTGCAAACAACATTTAGTAAAAGTAAATTTGCTTTATTTGAAAAAATAATAAGAGAAACGATTAATCCTAAAATAAATCTTTTAATTAATAATACTATATGTAATGCAACAGGCAATAGACAGCTTGAAACAGAAAAGCTATCTAAAATGGTAGATTTACTTATAGTTGTAGGTGGTAAAAATAGTTCAAATACTAAAAAGTTATATGAAGTTGCCAGTAAAAATTGCAAATCACTACTGGTAGAAAATTATGAAGATATTGATTTAAAGTTTGTAAAAGATTTTGATAAAATTGGTTTAGTTTCGGGAGCTTCAACTCCTATAGAAATAGTTAATGAAATTGCTGATAAGCTCAAATTGTTATGATATAATAATGAAAGGATGGTGATATAAATGAATGAAGTATGGGAATTTTTAAAAGAATGTAGGACATATTATTTAGCAACAATTGACGGAGATAGTCCAAGAGTTAGGCCTTTTGGAACAGCTGAGATTTTTGAGGATAAGTTGTATATTCAAACTGGTAAAAAGAAAGATGTTTATAAGCAAATAAAAAACAATAATAATGTTGAAATTTGCGCTTTTGATGGTAATAAGTGGCTAAGATTATCTGGAAAGTTGATTGAGGATGATCGCATTGAGGCTAAAAAAGATATGCTCGATAAGAACCCAAATTTACGTAGTATGTATAGTGAAAATGATGACAATACTTGCGTATTATATTTTGAAAATGCCAAGGCTAATTTTTCTTCATTTGGTGGAGAAACTAAAACAATAGAGTTTTAATATGCCAAAAATAGTGGATAGATTATTAGAACTTGCCAATCATTCTTATAGTCCATATTCTCACTTTCGAGTAGCTAGTATTTTAATAATGAAAGATGGGAAGGAATTTTTTGGCGTTAATGTAGAAAGTTCTAATTATGGATCGACGATTTGCTCCGAAAGAAGTGCAATTGTTAGTGCTGTAAGTGCGGGGTATAAAAAAGGTGACTTTAAAGAATTACACTGTTTATGTGCTGATAGTAAAAAAATTAGCGTTTGCTGTTTTGAATGCCGACAAGTAATTAGTGAATTATTTGACCCCGATGCTCCTTTGTTTTTTTATTCCAAAGACGGGGCAGTGAAAAAGTATTTTGTTGAAGATCTTTGTCCATATCCGTTTAATGAAAGTGATTTGAAGTAAAGGTGAAAAAATGAATCCTGTAATTGAATTAAAAAATTTAAAAAAATATTATGGTGATATTAAAGGAATAGAAAGAGTATCTTTTAAAATAAATGCTGGTGAAATATATGGCTTTATTGGCCCTAATGGAGCAGGAAAGTCCACGACAATCAGAACAATTATGGGTTTAATAAATAAAACTAGTGGCAGCATTTTAATTAATGGTGAAGAAATAAATCACGATAATAAACAAATTAAAGAAATGTTTGGTTATTTACCAAGTGAAATACATCTATACGATGATATGAAAGTAAAAAATCTTTTTGATTATCATGCATCATTTTATCAAAAAGATTGTTTTTCTAGAAGAAAGGAATTAGTTAAACTACTAAAAATAGATGAAAATAAAAAAATAGAGGATCTTTCTTTAGGAAATTTAAAAAAAGTTGGGATTGTTTTAGCTTTGATGCATAGTCCTAAAATTGTTATTTTAGATGAACCAACTTCTGGGCTTGATCCAATCATGCAAAAAGTCTTTCATGATATTTTACTTAAAGAAAAAGAAAATGGAACGACAATTCTTTACTCATCGCATGTCTTAAGCGAAGTAGCAAACATTTGTGATAAAATTGGCTTTATTAAAGATGGAATTATTATTAAAGAAGATACAATAGAAAATATTAAAAAGTATAATTATACTTATTTACAAATATCTTCGAAAGATATTAAAAAAATAAAAGACGATTTAAAACTAGAAGTAGTATCGGAAACAAATGAGAAAATAATATTTATTAATAATCTTGAAATAAATGAATTAATTAAAAAATTGAGCAAATATAACATCGATGAATTATTAATTGAAGAAATTCCTCTTGAGGATTTATTCTTGAAATATTATAAGTAGGTGATGTTATGATAAAAAGAGAATTTAAAGTCAATTTTAAAAGTTTTGTTATTTGGCTTGCTGTATTAGTCGTTATTTTTTTAGTAGTTTATATAATATATCCTTATATTATTACTGATGAAACGATGAAAAGCATTGATGAAATGATGACGATTTTTCCTGAGGAAATATTAAAAGCATTTAATATGGATATGACATCAATTTCGACAGCTTATGGTTGGTTTAAAAGTGAGGGTTTTACATTTATATTGTTAATAATAGGTGTTTATTCTTCGTTATTAGGAACTAATATTTTACTTAAAGAAGAGGATGATGAAACAATTGAATACCTTTCTTCACTTCCTATTAAAAGATCCAAAATAGTTACAAGTAAAGTTGTAAGTGGGATAAGCTACATAATTATAATGATTTTACTATTTGGCTTATTTAATTATATTTCGCTTTTAATAAGTGGATCATTTAATCAAAAAGAGTTTTTTTTGCTTAGTTTAACACCAATTTTTGTTAGTGTTCCGTTATTTGCAATTAGCTTGTTTATTTCTTCATTTTTTCATAATAGTAAAAGAGTAATTGGTATATCTTTAGGATTTGTTTTTATTTCCTATATTATTAATGTATTATCGGAGTTATCTGATAAAGTTAAATTTTTAAAATATTTTAGTATTTACTCATTAGCAAATGTTCGTAATGTTATTGAAACATGCTCGTTTAATTGGTTAATGGTTGTTATTTCTTTTGTTATTACTGCTTTATTTATATTATTAACCTATGTTAGTTTTAATAAAAAAGAATTTGACTAATATACTTATGTTATGGAAAATAATCAAAAATATGATTTATTAGTTATTTATCGTAATTATCTTTTTGCACTTCAAACCCGTGAGGAATTTGGTGAGATTTATGGTGATACTCAAGAAATAATTGATTATTATGAACAAATATTGACAAAAGCTAATATATTAAAACTAAAAAAAAGAAAATAATATTTATTTGACTATTTCTCAAAAATAAGTTATGTTATTTCTAATAAAAAAGGAAGGCGGTAAAATGAAAGATATAATAATAGATGGTTTAATAGATGCATTAAAACTATTGCCTTATCTTTTTATTACGTTTTTGTTATTGGAATTTATTGAGCATAAGCTATCAGTTAAAAATCAAAAAATTCTTACTGAAAATCAAAAAGTAGGACCATTTATTGGTGGTTTATTAGGTGCTTTTCCTCAATGCGGATTTAGTTCAATGGCTGCTAATTTGTTTTCAGCAAGAGTCATAACTATGGGAACTTTAATTGCCGTTTTTTTATCGACTAGTGATGAAATGTTGCCAATTATGATTAGCGAGAAAACTAGTATATTTTTAATATTAAAGATTATTTTTTTTAAGATAATAATTGGGGTGTTAATTGGTTTTGCGGTTGATTTATTTTATCGAAGGAAAGGAAAAAATACTATCAATGAATTGTGTGAAAATGATCATTGCGATTGTGATAATGATGGTATATTTTTATCTAGTCTTAAACATACAATTAAAATTGGCGCATTTATCCTATTAATTAATTTAATACTAAATTTTATTATATTTAAAGTAGGAGAGAATAACTTAGAAAAACTATTATTGCATCATAATATCTTTTCATATTTTATTTCAAGTTTGATAGGTATAGTACCTAATTGCGCTGGCAGTGTAATAATTACAGAATTATATTTAAAAAATTTAATTACAATAGGTATAATGTTGTCAGGCCTTTTAACTGGAAGTGGTCTTGGAATATTATTACTATTTAAATCTAATAAGAATATTAAAGAAAATATATTAGTTTTATCTATTATCTATTTTGTAGGGGTGCTTGTTGGCTTACTATATGATTTAATTATTTAAGCCGTTTACATTATTTGACATATGATGATAATAGTTTTATTTGACCAATTAATATAAATAATGCTATATTTTTCTTAGAGTATATATTTATATATTCTGTTATGGTAGTTTGTATAAAACTCCTTTTTAAAAAAGCACAGTTATGTGCCTTTTTTAATGAAATTTTTTTAAATAGTATTTAGAGTATTTATAATATAAAAAAACAGTTATGATAATATTTATTATTTCTGCTATTAATAATGAGTAACTGCCAAAATCTTTTAAAATTAAAACTATTAGAGATATAACTTTTATTATAGAGGCAAGAATGGTAATTACTAAAATAGTTTTTGTTTTGTTAATCGCTTGCATAAATGATGAAAATATTGCCTCTAGATAAAAAAGAATAAAGAATGGTGCTAAAATTTTTATGTATTTTGCTCCAATAGTTGTATTATATAAAAAAGATAAAATAGGATTACGAAATATGTTTATAATAATTGAAAAAACGCTACCTAGTATAATCGCTAACATCATAGCTTGGTTCAATCTTTTTTTTATTAAATAATAATTCTTATTTTTTAAGTGTTTGGATATTTCTGGTATTAATGCTAGCGCGATTGCTGTTATAAAAAAAGAAGGTATAGTTAAAGTAGAAATGGCATAAGCATTATATGCTCCATATTCAGTTAATATAAAATCATTAGAATAACCCTTATATAGCAATAGATTTGTTAAAATAATCGGTTCAAAAAAATAGCATACATTTCCAATAATTTTACTTGTAACATTTGGAATTGATAAATCGAGGATATCCTTAAAATAAAATGTGTTGAGCTTTACTTTAAAAAGATTTATGACATCATTTTTTCTCATGCTTAAAATAAAAACGATGATTGAGGCAAATTCAGTAATAACCGAAGTTAAAATAAGACCGACTGCCGCATGTATGTATGATATTTTAACTAATTTTGGCAGTAATAATATTACGATTGTCAAACGAATCAATTGTTCAACTATATTTGATATAACATGGGGTACGTTTTTTTGAATGCCATAAAAATAACCTTTTAAGATGCAGGCAAGCGAGGCAAATGGTAAAGTATAACTCATTGCTATTAAAAGGTAGTAGGAATTTGGTTCTTTTAATAAATTATTTGCTATTAAAGGCGCTGTTATATGCATTACTAGAATAGTAATTGTATTTAATAAAATGATGATAATAGCAGCACTATTTAATATTTTTAAATCTTTTTTTTGCGCAATAAGTGTTGCTATAGTAGTAGGCATTGCTAATGTGCAAATAGTTAGTAATAAAGAATAGGTTGGCATTACAATACTGTATAAACCAATTGTTTTAGTGCCTACAATACGTGTAAATATAACTTTAATAATTAGACCTAAAATTTTAGTGGCCATACCGCTTAGCATTAAAATAAAAGTTGAAGTAAAAAATTTATTATGAAATAATTTCATTATAATAATATATATTGTTAAACATTGGATATATACTTATATGATAGGTAAGTTTATTAAATAAAAAAGACCCGATATATAATCGGGTTTTATAACGTATCAATAATATCTCTGTGAATATCTTCGGGTTGCTTTTGGACTTGCTCTTCTTTAATTTCTTTATTTGTAAAACCTATAACATTAAGGTCATTTCCAATAAAGGCATTTTTAATTTCTTCATCATCAGCACCAAAGTCATCTTCGAGTGAAGTTATTCTAATTACCTCATCGACACTAGTTAGTCCTTGAATTACTTTTTCAAGTCCATCTTCTAAAATAGTGAAGGTATTCTTTTTATCATAAACAAGTCTTCTTAAATCCTCTTTACGCATGTTATTAGTAATGGCATCTCTGACAGCTTGATTTAAAACCAGTACTTCATGAACTGCAAGTCTTCCACGATATCCACCAAAGCAATCATCACAGCCAACAGGTTCATAAATAGACTCAACATCTTTATTTAATACTTTTTTAAATAAGTTTTTCTCATATGCATTAGCAGGTCTTGATTTACGACATTTAGGACATAATCTTTTAACAAGACGTTGTGATATAACACCATTTAAAGCTGTACCAAGCAAATATCTTTCAATATCCATATCAAGTAATCTTTCTATAGTATTTAGTGAGTTGTTGGTGTGGATTGTAGAAAGAACTAAGTGACCAGTAATAGAGGCGCGAACCGCAATTCTAGCAGTTTCACCATCACGGATTTCTCCAATCATTATGATATCTGGGTCTTGACGTAAGATAGAACGAAGAGTAGCATTAAAGTCTAAACCTATTTCACTCATAACTTGAACTTGGTTTAAACCTTTCATTTTCATCTCGACTGGGTCTTCGACAGTAATTATATTTCTTTCTGGAGTATTTAGTTTTTGAAGGATAGAGTATGTAGTTGTTGATTTACCTGATCCAGTAGCACCAGCGGTAAGAATAATACCATTGGGACTAGCAATAACTCTTTTAACAAGATTGAGATTATGTTCGGAAAACCCTAATGTATCTAGTCCAGAAAGGGACATTGAATAATCAAGGATTCTTATAACGATTTTTTCACCATAAATGGTAGGTAGGGAAGAAACACGGAGGTCTAATTGTTTTCCATCATCTAAGTGTTTAATTGCTCCATCTTGAGGAAGCCTAAATTCAGTGATGTTCATACCACTTATTATTTTTACTCTTGTAATTAAATTCTTTTTAACTGATTCTGGTATCTTACAGTAGTCATGTAATTCACCATCAATTCTAATTCTAACGTTAATTACTTTTTCATCCGGATCAAAGTGAATGTCGGATGCACCTTTTTTGATTGAATCTTCAATAATTTCGTTGACTATGTCAACTACAGGTTTATTATCATAATCAAATTCTCTAAACATAGTATCACTTCAACCCTTTACTATAATTAAGTATAATATATTTTTTAAAAATTAACAAGTTTAAATCAAACAAAACTAATGGTTTTTATATTCCCATAAACATGCTTTATAAATTGACGTTTTGACGTTTTTATGGTAAAATTTAACGCATTAAAGGGGGAATAGAAATGAAGAGCATATGTCAATTATATGTGCCATCTTTTTTCCGTTCCTATGGAAATAATGCGATTAATGTTATCACTTATATTTTACCAAAATTGAAAGAAACTGGTTTTTCAGGTATTTATCTAATAGGTTTATTTCAAGATGGTGGTTATGATAATGGCTTTGATATTGTAAGTTATGATGTTAACTCTAAATTTGGAACAAATGATGATTTAGTAAAACTTATAAATGCTGCTCATGAACAAAAACTTGAAATCGGAGTTGATGTTGTTCCTAACCATGTTTCTGATAAACATATTTTAGCTCAAAAATGTCTTGCTGATGTTCCTGGGTATGAAGATGCTTTATATGTTGTAAGTGAAGAGGAAGCAATTCGTCTGACAGAAAGTGGAGTACCCAGTTTCTTTGGCAAAAAAGCATATTCGAAAGTTAACGGAAAATATGTTCGTACGACATTTGCAGATGATCATCAATTAAATTTAAATTGGAATAGTATAAGTGTCCAAACATATTTTGCAAGATTATTCACGAATTTAAAAGCTGGAGGTATTGATTTTGCTAGAATTGATTGTGGTATGATGCTTTTAGAGGATGTTTCAAAAGCCGATAAAAATAATCCAATGGCTTGTATGAATCCTGTATATTCGGTCGACGCTATTAGAAATGTTGCTGGAGATATGCCACTTTTCTTTGAATGGTTTGACCCTAAATCTGCAGAAATATTTAATGATATGCCTAATTGTTATGCACTTGATTGTTCTTACGTAATGGGTGTACCATTTAGTTTTGAAAATTGGAACCATCCTCATATGGTTCCAATTCTTGGTGGTCACGACCAAATGACAGCAGCTGATAGAGGAATTGATATTGACGAAGCAATAAATGAAGCTAGCAAGCATGAATATGCATTTTTAGATATTCAAACTTTATTACGTCATCAAACTGATCCTAGAATACTTCCAGGAGATGAAACATATGATGCTGATTTGAGTAACGTTAATCAAAGGTATCGTGCGCGAAGAGAAATTAGACCAGTTTTAGAGGAATTTATGAAATTAGATTTACATTTACCAAGTGATGAAATTACGCATAATTTTTAATAGAAAGAATTATATTGAAATAAATAATAATATTGTGATATAATACGTCTAGCCCAAAAGGTATGTAATCCGCTTACTATTAGTAATGATTGCAGGTAATTTTTAGAAAGAGGTGAAATAATGGCTAATTTAATCGATAAGATTAATGAAAAACACATTCGTAAGGATGTACCAGAATTTCGCGTAGGAGACACTGTTAGAGTTGATGTTTGGGTAAAAGAAGGAAAAAAAGAAAGAATTCAAGCCTTCGAAGGATTAGTAATTGCTAAGAAGGGTGGAAGTGTATCAGAAACTTTCTCTGTTCGTAAGAAAAGTGGTACAGTTGCTGTTACAAGAATATTTCCTGTTAATGCACCAACTATTGATAAGATAACAGTTATTAAGAAAGGTAAAGTTAGAAGAGCTAAGCTTAACTTTATCAAGAATATGCGAAAAGAATACAAAGTTAAGGAAAGAAATTAATCTTTCCTTTTCTTTTGACTTAATAAGTAATTTTTAGTATTATTGTAATGTAGTATTAAAGGAATGATAAAGTGAAAAATGCTCTTAAAGAAATAAGTTCTTATTTAATAATTATTGTAATTGTCTTACTTATTAAGTCATTTATTTTTACGCTTGTTAGAGTAAATGGTTCTTCGATGGATAAAACACTACATGAAGGTAATATTATGATTTTAAATTTACTTGATCATAGCTTTGAAAGAGAGGATATCATTGTTGCTGATAAAAGTGTCGAAGGAAGTCTTATTATCAAAAGAATTATTGGTCTTCCTAATGAAAAAATATTTTGTAAAGACGGAATAATATATATAAATGATGTAAAATATGATGATCCTTACGCTAATGGTGAAACAGCTGATTTTGATGAAATTACTTTAAAAGAAGATGAATATTTTCTTTTAGGGGATAATCGAGTGGTGTCACTTGATTCTAGATATTTTGGACCGGTACCCAAAAAAGCAATAATGGGAAGTACGAATATAATAGTTTTCCCTTTTAAAAAAATAGGTAAGGTTAAATAAAATGGATAGGTTTAAAGATGCAAAAAAAGTTAGTATTTTGGGAGTAATTGCCAATATCTTTTTGTTAATTATGAAAGGTATTATTGGCTTTTTTTCACATAGCCAAGCAATGATAGTTGATGCCTTCAATAGTGCTGGAGATGTATTTTCTTCGGTTATGACGTTTATTGGTAATAAAATAGCAAGCCGTCCCAATGATGAAGACCATAATTTAGGGCATGGCAAAGCTGAATATATATTTTCGCTTTTGATAAGTGTTTCGATGATGTATATTTCTATAAAACTTTTAATTAATAGTGCTAAAAGCTTTTTTAATCATGATGTTTATAAGTTTTCTATTTATTTAATTATCATTTCCATCGTGTGTATCATAATAAAGTTATTATTATTTATTTACACAAAATATTACTATCATAAAAGTAATAATATTTTACTCAAAGCAAATATGATTGATCATCGCAATGATATAATTATTACGAGTTTTACACTTATTTCAGCATTTTTTTCTAAATATGGTATTTATTGGTTCGATAGTTTAGTCGGTTTTTTAATCTCAATTTGGCTGTTTTATACGGGTTTAGTTATTTATCTTGAAAGTTATGATGTTTTAATGGATAAAACCATCGGGGAAAATGGCAAGCAAAAGGTGTTGGATATAACTTCAAAGTATCCACAGATAAAGAAAATTCAACATTTTAATTCGACCCCAATTGGTTATAAATATCAGATATCTTTAACGATTTTTGTCGATGGGGATATGTCGACTTATGATTCTCATAAAATAGCTGATCGTTTAGAGAAAGATATCTGTGAAAATATTGATGATGTTTACTTAGCAATTATTCATGTAAATCCATTATAAGATGAAAAGAGGTATATTATGTTTCATTTAAAAGAAAATAAGACTAGTGTTTTTAAAGAGTTTATTGCTGGTTTAACGACATTTATGGCAATGAGTTATGCAATATTAGTTATTCCCGCGATACTTAGCCAAACCGGTATGGATTATAATGCTGTTTATTGTGGAACAGTTCTCGCTTCAGTTTTTGGAACATTATTTATAGGCCTTATTGCTAATGTCCCTTATGCTCAAAGTACGGGAATAGGTCTAGCTAGTTTATTTACCTATACACTTTGTAGTAGTTTAGGATACTCTTATAAAGAAGCGTTATCCCTTGTTTTAATATGCGGGGTAATTAATACTGTAATTACGCTGACAGAAGTAAGAAAAAATTTAGTTAAAGCAATTCCTGCTTTTTTTCAAGATGCAATTACGGTCGGAATTGGTTTATTTATATCATATATTGGTCTTATCAATAGTGGTATTATTGTCTTTAAGGCTGATGGTATTCAAAATGGTTTTGCTTTAAACGTAACTCCAGAACTTGGTAATCTTTCTTTAAATATGCTTTTAGCCATTATCGGTATCTTTGTTTTAATTTTTCTTTCAATGAAAAAAGTTAAGGGTACTTACTTAATTACGATTATCTTGACGACAATTATTGGCCTTTTTATGGGAATTACTAAACTTCCTAATTTTCGTGAATTTAGTTTTGCTCCCAAAATAGCATTTGCTCAGTTTGATTTTAAGGGACTTTTTACGGCAGATAAGGGATTACTAGTATTGTTTATGACAATACTTACACTTTGTATTTCCGATTTATTTGATACAATTGGCGTTTTTATTGGCACTGGTAAAAAGTCAGGAATATTTAAAATTGATGAAAACGGCCAAATACCTAAGAATATGGAAAGAGCGATGATTGCTGATTCTTGTGGAACGATAATAGCATCATTCTTTGGCACAAGTAATGTAACTACTTATCTTGAAAGCACCGCAGGTATTGAGTCTGGTGGAAGAACTGGTCTAACATCTGTTTTTGTAGCTATTTTCTTCTTTTTAACTTTGTTTTTATCACCGATTATTTCCGTAATCCCGATGGAAGCAGTTTCACCTGTTTTAATCTTTATTGGCATATCAATGATTAGTAATGTTTTAAAAATAGACTTCAATAACATCAAAGAAGCAATACCATCATTTTTCATAATTATTATGATGCCTTTTGCTTATTCAATTAGTATTGGTATTGAATGGGGATTTATTACATATGCTTTAGTTAATATTTTTGCTAAAAAGGGTGAAAAAGATAATATTTCGCCAATTATCTATATCTTTGTTATTTTATTTATAGTAAAATATATTTATCAGTTTTTAGGGTGATTTATGGAAGAGGAAGTAGAAATAACAGCTGAAGTTAATGTTGGCTTAAATGATCTTTTAAAGATTATGAAAGATAATGGTTTTGTTTTAAAAGAAGAATACGATTTGAATGATATTTATTTAATTAAAAATGATGACAAAAGTGAAAACTATTTACATATGTTAAATAAATGTGTTTTGATAAGAAGTATCATATTCCCTGATCATGAGTATTACTTAGTAACTTACAAATATAAGGAATATACTAGAGATAAAGATATAAAAAATCAAACAAAAATCTCATGTAAGATTGAAAATCCCAAAGAGATGTCTCTTATTTTTGAAAGACTAGGTTTTGAAGAATTAATTAAGATTAATGATCATTTGCTTGTCTTTTATAACAATACTGATGAAATAGCTATTCAATATGTTAATAATAAGCATTTATATATCGAAATTGAAAAAGAATCAGAAACCCATACTTATTCGTCTTTAAAACAGATGAAGGATTTTTTTAAAAAATATAATATTCCCATAAAAAATGATAACTACTTTGCAAAGAAAGCCGAAGTGGAACTTCAAGAAAGGTATCAAGATGAAAAATGAACTAACAAATTATTATTTAACACTTTTAGGAGATATTCCTGCTTTTTTAAAAAAGTATTTAACTGTTCCAAGTTTAATTAGGCTTAAAAAAATAGGTTATTTTTGTGGAATGGATTATGCATCGAAAGACGTTTATGATTTTCAAGAAAATATTACAAGATATGATCATTCTCTTAGCGTAGCTCTCATTACTTGGAAGTTTACTAATAGTAAACCTGCAACTTTAGCAGCCCTTTTTCATGATGTAGCAACACCTTGTTTTTCTCATGTAATTGACTACATGAATAAAGATTATGAAAAGCAAGAAAGCACTGAGGAATACACCGAAACTATTTTAAGAAATGACACAGTTTTAAATAATTATTTAAAAGAAGATGGTATTTCCATCGAAGAAGTAATTGATTTTAAAAAATACACAATTGTAGATAATCACCGACCTAAACTTTGTGCTGATCGTTTTGATGGGATTATCCTTACTTCGATAGCTTGGACAAAATGTATTACTAAAGAGGAAATAGCTTTACTTGTTAATGATTTATCTGTTTTTAAAAATGAAGATGGCGATGATGAACTTGGTTTTAATAGCAAAGATTTAGCTCTTAAAGCAGTTAGTTTAAGTCGAAAGATTGATGAATATTGTCATTCGAGTGAAGATAATTATATGATGGAGCTTCTTGCTTTAATTACTAAAAAAGCTCTAGACTTAGATTTATTTTCTTATGATGATTTATATTATCTTAATGAGAATGAGGTAATAGATAAAATAAAAAATTGTAGTTATAATGAATTAAAAAAATTATTAAATAAATTTCAAACTATAAATCTTGAGGATATTCCTAACACGCAACTTGACGGGGTTAAAGTGCGTGATTTAAATCCTTTGGTAAATAAAGAAAGATTACTATAATAGGGAGGTAAATATGATAGAAATTAAAAATGTTACTAAGAAATATGGAGATAAAAAAGCTATTGATGATGTTTCTTTTACAATTGAAGATGGCGATATATTTGCATTTATTGGCCATAATGGTGCAGGTAAAACAACTTTAATTAAGGCCATCATGGGCATTCACGATTTTGATGAAGGAGATATTTTAATTAATGGTATTTCCATTAAATCTGACCCGATTGCTTGCAAAAGAATAATGGCATTTGTTCCCGATAATCCTGAAACTTACGAACATATGAAAGCAATTGATTATATTAATTTTATTTGCGATATGTATGATGTAGATACCGAAACGAGAACCAATAATATTCATAAGTATGCCAAGTTATTTGAAATGGAAGATAAATTAAATGATACAATCGATAGTTATTCTCATGGTATGAAACAAAAGATAGTATTGATTGCTGCTCTTGCACATAATCCAGAAATTCTTATTATGGATGAACCATTCGTAGGTCTTGATCCAAAAGCAGTATTTGATATTAAAGAAGTACTTAATGAGATGGTAAAGGAAGGTAAAACTATTTTTTATTCCACTCATATTCTCGATGTAGCTGAAAAATTGTGTTCTAAAGTAGGAATAATTAAAAATGGTAAGCTTATTAAAGTGGGCAAGATGAAGGATATCAAAGGCGATAAGTCACTTGAAAAAGTGTTTATTGAGCTCGAGGAAGAAAAATGAAAAAAATAATATCACTTATTAAAGCTTGTATGACTAGTGACATGGGCATTTTTAAAATTAATCTAAGGAATAGATCGAAAATGTCTAAAATACTAATAATAGTTTTTTTGTGTTTCGCTTTAATGACCGGAATCGGTTCATATGTTTGTGCTGTTTTAGAACAACTTAAACCTTTTAATATGCAATATGTTTGCTTGTCAATTTTTGTTTTATTTATTTCATTTATGACTCTTATCGAAGGAATCTACAAGTCTGGTAATTTACTATACAATTGTAAAGATGATCAATTATTATTTTCACTGCCAATTGATAAAAAAGCTATTTTATTTATAAGAATGTTTAAATTTTATGTATTTGAGCTTGCATTTAATTCACTTTTTTTAATACCACTTATTGTTTGTTACGCTTTTTACACAAAAGTAGGCATTTCTTTTTATATAACATCAATATTCATGATATTACTGCTTCCTATAATTCCCATTGTTTTATCTTGTATAATTGGAACAATTATTTCTTGGCTTTCTAGTAAATTTAGATTTAAAAATATAGCTCAAACTATTATAGCTGTTATTTTTATCTTAGGTGTTTTTTATTTATCCTTTAATGTCGATAAACTTTTAAGTAAACTTGCTACTAATGCTAAAAGTATAAATGATATAATAACAAAGCTTTATTATCCGGCCGGAGCATATGCTAATTTAGCTATCGATTTTAAAATTCAAGATTTATTGTTATTTGTTTTTATAAATGTTATAGTTGCTATTATGTCTATATTCCTGCTTAGTAAAGTATACTTTAAAATAAATAGTAAATTACAAAGTGTTAAAGTAGGTAAAAAGAAAAAAGTTAAAAGTAGTGTTATCAAAAATAGAGGGCAAATAAAAGCGTTAATTAGAAAAGAATTTAATATTTTTTTCCAAACTCCTGTATTTATTATAAACGCTGGAATGGGTATTGTTCTTTTCTTAATCTTTGTCTTTATGATTATGTTTAAATATAATAGTGTGTTAAGTGCACTTGCTTCCTCAGGAGTAGATATAGCCTATGTTTCTAATAATATAGCTCTTTATATAGTAATGATTATTGCAATTGGTTCTTTTACAACTTCGATTACAAGTTCGATGATAAGCCTTGAAGGTAGAAAATATACTATTTTAAGAAGTCTACCAATTTCTAGTAAAAGGATTTTACTTTCTAAGGTTTATACAGCGTCCCTATTAACTATACCTGCTTTTTTAGTAGGAGATATCCTATTATTTATTAAATTTAAACCATCATTTATAATAATGATTTTATTATTAATATTAACGGTTCTTATGCCACTTGTATCCCATTTTACTGGTCTTATTATCAATTTAAAGTTTCCTAAACTTGAATATGATAGTCCAACTGAGGTTGTTAAACAAAGTGTGAGTGCCTTTGCCTCAGTTATGCTTGATTTTATTATTTTAATAGCTCTAGTTTATGGTTTAATGAAACTTATGAATCATAATATTTTATTAATACTATCCTTACTTACATTATTATTTACTATAATTGATATTATACTTTATATCTACTTAGCCAAGAGGGGTACAAAAATCTTCAATGAATTAACAGTTTAGATATGATATAATAATATTTACATGAGGGAGTTTTATGGCAAAATATAAAAGATTAAATTATGAAAAAGATGAAGACATGAGGACTTTTTATGCTAAAGCTAAGCATAATTTTATAATAGAAAATGCAGATAGAATAAACACAGATAGTTTCGTTTATTTATATGCTTTGTCTGATGAAGAACGTGCTTTAGTAGATGAAATAAGAAAAGATAAAGAACTTCAAAGAGTTTTAAGAAAGATAAATAATAATGAAGAAATTAACTGATGAAGAAGAGCAAATAAAAGAGTGTATAATAGCGGCCCGCACTCTAGAGGAATATTTATGGGGCGAATATAATGGTAAGTGGAATATCGAAGAGTGGCGAAGAATGTTTCGTAAGAGAATTCAAAAAATAGATGATATTGATGAAAATAATCCCCATGCTATAATTGAAATGCGCAAAAGACTTATGCAAAATGCGGCACTTTCAATCGCTTTGATGAAAATCCTTGATACGAAAGGAATGCCTCTTGATGATTGCGATGTTCCTTCGAATTTGCCTCAGTATGCCAAAAAATAAAAGAGTATTATTTTTTTAGTACTCTTTTTTGATTATTATCTTTCTTTTCACAAAGGGTAAAACCACTTTTTTTATAAACAACTGAAATAAATCTATCTACAATTAAACTAATAAAGAATTCTTTTTCGTATCCGTATTTTAAAGCATTACGATAAATTTTGGGATGTTTTGCAGCTACATCATCAATTATTTTTTTAATTTCGTCATTTTTTATAATACAGGTTATACTTTTGGGAGCATTGTAATCACCATCCCATAAGATTATCCTTTTTATATTAGTTCTAAAAAAATACTCTATGAATATTATTTTTGAAAAAATTGCTTTTAAATATTTTTTATCATTTAATATAATGGATTCTTTAAAATTAGTAAAATTAAGCTCATCTAAAAATTCACTATTAAATCCAAAAAAAGATTTTTTCTCCCTTTCTTGAGATAATGGTTTACTTTCTTTAACCTCTAATGTTGACGGAATGCATAGCTTATAAGTTACTACCAAGTTAGAATTGGTATCTACATATAGCTTTTCCAATCCTTCATTTAAGATTAATCCTTGTATTATCATTCTGCTAAAGGCGTTTGTATTTAATTCTTTTAGTGATTTTGGAGTATAAACATATTTGCTAAAACCCGGAGTTAAAAATTTATCTATAAAACGGAGCCTTTTGGGATATATAATCAGCTCATCTTTTTTGTATAAACTAACAATTCCTTCGGGAATATGATAACAATTATACTCTGCTTGTCCATAAGGCTCTCTAATTACGGGATTAATCGTTGGGTAGACCTCTATCATCGCTTTTAATGAAGGATATTGCCTTATAAAATCATCGCTATTTATATAACTTTCTAATTCGGACAATGGTTCAGTGAACGCGTAATATGTGCTAAGCTCAGCAGCATAAATTTTAAAAAAAGTATCAAGTGGTATTCTTTTCTCTAATTCAATTATACTCAACATGGGTTCCGGTGTTTTGATTGTAAAATCTCTAAAAAAAACAGCTAAATTATTATGATATGCAGCTGATAAAAATGCTAATACCAAATTATCTGACAAAATAGTATTTATATCATACATGCTGGTTAAATCTTTATTATAGTTAGGGTTTAATAATGCTCTAAACGATTCCCAAAAAAAATCTTTGTTGGTGTCAAATTGATTTTTTAAAATATGATCCTTGTCAATTATCAAATCCTCAATCATTTCCATAACGATTTGTCCATACATGGAATACTCCGTAAAATCTCTTTCGTCATTATCAAGACTTAGAAATATAGGATTATCATTATTTTGATTTATATTTATTATTTTATAATTAAATTTTAATTTATATAGATTGAATAAATCATCCATTGAAATATTAGCTTTGCCAAATTCGTCATGAACTCTAAGTTTTGATTCAATTTCTTCTATATATTTGCCATCAACTTGTTTTAAACTACTATCTTTTAATGTGGAACTTATGTCGTTTATTTCATTATTATGAGTATAGGAATAAATTTCAAAATATCTTTCTAAAGCGGCAATTTGATTAATTGGCTCTTCAAAAGAATTTACATCATTGATTTGTTCTTGGGATAAAGTGATATTTGCATATCCTTTAAGTCTTTTTAATCTGTTTGTAAGATATTTTGAACCACTGATTATTATTTCTTCATCAGTATTATTAATAGTTTTAAATTCAGTTGAACAAGCATTTACTTTATTAAAAATAGCATATCTTTGATTTTTTAGTACGCATAATATACCTAGGAGATTATTTATTTCTTCTTTAATAACTCTTTTTTTATTAAAGATATTTTTTATACTAAAACCAAATGATTCTTTTTCTAGTTCTTTAAGGGCAATTAAACGATATTTAATTCCAGTTTCTAATTCGATAATTTTATTTAAATATAACTTTAGTTTAGAATAGATAATCAGACTTCTGATTCTTTTTTCTTCATCATTTATGGGTTCGATCTCTTTATCAAAAGATATGTTCATTAATAAATCAAGATTCATATCTAATTCTTGTTGTAAATGCTCATCATGAATAAAGGTACTAGTTAAAGTTTTATTCTTATTTAAAATATCACGAAAAAAAGCTTTAAGTTCATCTATTTTCAGGTTACTTAATTCATCGTTAAAATCTTCTCTTTGGGGCATTTTAACAAGATTGCCAAAAGTAGCAATGAAATTACTAGTATTTTGTTTTTTAAAAAAATTATTGAATATTTGCTTTAATTTCATAATATTTCCTTTATTGCAATTGGTTCATATCTTAACATAGTAAATAATATAATGCAATTAATATACTCTTGTAAAAAATAAAAGAGTATTATTTTTTTAATACTCTTTTTTGATTATTTTTTTTCTTTTCACAAAGGGTAATACCTGTTGATTTACGAATTATTCTAATGATACGATTAACTACTAAATCGGTAAATAGTTTTCTTTCATAAACGTGGTCTAAGGCTTTTTCATATAATTTATGATTATCTCTTGCAATTTTACGGATAATATCATTAATATTTTCGTTTGTAAAATAAATGCTTCGGCCATTATATATGTCTTCTTCCCAAAAATATATTTTTTCTATTTGGCATAGTAACGTTTTGAAACCGTAGTCTTTTACCCAGATGATTTTATTGAAAAACTCTCTTAATAATGATATGTCGTTAAGTATTATAGAATCCCCTATAAAGGTAAAATGAACTTCTTCTAATAAATCCACACCAAAACCAAATATTGATTCTTGAGCATTTCTTATATAATAATTAGAACTATATTTTTCAATGTTCATCGAAGATGGAATAATTAATTTATTTGCAAAGATTGGTTTACTATTTTTATCAATATAAAACTTTTCAATGCCATTATTAAAATTAAAACTATTAAAATACTTTCCTTCGAAAACAGGTGTATTAGTTTCTTTTAATGAAGATGGTAAATATATCTCTTTACTTTGACCAGGATTAACAAGTCCATCAAATACTAGGTCTGATATAGAATACATGTCTTGATTTTTTGACCTTTTTATCATTGTAATGATACCTTCGGGAATAATATGTTTTGCTTCAGTAAATTCTGGCGTTCTACCTAAAACACTAGGATGTATCATTTTATAAATATCAGCTATTAACCTTAAATCATAATTTAAAAAGTAGTCAAGCGTATATCTATCAAGATAATACAAATTATCAAGTATATTAAAGACTGAAACAAATGATTCTAGCGTTATTTTATCAGCCATTTTAAATTCATAATGATCTTTCAAGGGAACATTATCATCATTACGGGTGTTTTGCATATATTCTGGTGTTTTAATCATTACTTTTTTAAAAAACCTCTTTAAATCAAAACCATATGTAGCAAGCAAAAAGGCTAGTGATATATTATTTGTTAATATAGCATTAGCATCATATACACCATCGTAAACTGTGTCGGCGCCTGGATTTAAAATAGCATTAAAGGTATTCCAAAAATCTTTATGTTTAGTGTCAAATTGGATTGTTAATAGATGGTCTTTATCATTTCTTATTTCCTCGATCATTTGCATGACTATTTGGGCATAAACCGAATACTCAGTAAAATCACGTTCATCACTATCAATTCCAAGAAATAGGGAAGTTTCCATACTTTGATAAATATCCAGTGTTTTATAATTAAATATTAGTTTATATAGATTAAATATGTCTTCCATTGAAATAACATTTTTGCCAAATTCATCAAGTACTCTAAGTTTTGCTTCAATACTTTTTAAGCTGTTTATATCAAATGATTTAGGCATTTCATATTTTACCATTGTTCTAAAATTTCTTGTGTAATAAAATAAGTCGTCTCTTAACTGATCAACATCGTTACTATGTGTATAAGAATAAATTTCAAAATATCTTTCTAATACTGCTATTTGGTTAATCGGTTCATCAAAAGAGTATATATCATCAATTTGTTCTTGAGATAAAACAATATCAGCATAACCTTTTAGTCTTTTAAGTCTACTTGTAAGATATTTTGAACCATTTAGTTTAATAGCTTCATCTGAAGTGTTTATGGTTTTAAATTCAATTGAGCATGCATTTACTTTATTAAAAATAGCATATCTTTGATTTTTTAGTACACATAATATTCCTAATAAATTATTAATCTCTTCTTTGATTAAGCTTTTTCTATTAAAAATACTTTTAATACTAAAACCAAATGTTTCTTTTTCTAATTCTTTTAGAGCAATCAAGCGATATTTTATTTCATTTTCAAGTTCAATAATTCTATTTAAATATAACTTTAGTTTAGAATAGATAATTAGACTTCTGATTCTTTTTTCTTCGTCGTTTAAAGGCTCTATTTCTTTATCAAAAGATATGTTCATCAAAAGATCAAGATTCATATCTAATTGTTGTTGTAAAGAATCATCATGAATAGAGGTACTAGTTAAAGTTTTGCTTTTATTTAAAATATCACGAAAAAAAGATTTAAGTTCATCAATTTTTAGATTACTTAATTCATCATTAAAATCTTCTCTTTTAGGCATTTCTACAAGATCACCAAAAGCGGCAATGAAGTTACTAGTATTTTGATTTTTAAAAAATCTATTAAATAAATTTCTAAATTTCATGGTATTTCCTTAAATGTAATTAGTTCATATATTATCATAGCATTCTATCTTTTGTAAATGATAACTAGTTATGCTAAAATATTATATGAGGTATAGTATGTATTTTAAAGAATTTTTAAGGCAGTTTAGTGATAAAAAAATAAAAGTTTTTGTGGATATGGACGGGGTTATTGCTGATTATATAGTGGGTATGCCAAAAGATTATCATAAAAAAAGGCCTTTATTTGATAGTATAAAAAAACTTAAAGAAGTTTCTATATTGCCTAATATTGAACTTTATTTTTTTTCTTCCTCTAGATATAATGAAGGAATTGAACAAAAAAACAAGTGGCTTGACAAATATGCACCTTTTTTCAAAAAAGAAAATAGAATTATTCTTTCTAGACAAGCAAGTAACATGGTTAAATCATCAGTATTAAAGGCAAATTTTTTAAAAGATTATGAAAGCGATGGATCAATAATAATTGTTATTGATGATGATCCAAGAGTTTTACAGGAAATTAAAAGCGTAAATAAAGGTATAGTACTCTTAAAAGAGACAGTATTAATTGATTAATTGACAAAATGTTTTTAAATATGCTATATAATAAATGGGGTATAAAGAATGAAGGAATTATTAGATAGACTAAATGCCGAACTGACAGATGAGAATTACAATAATTATTATGATGCTTTAGAAAAGTATATTAAAGAACTTCGAAATTTAAAACGTAAAGCAGATAAAACCAAAGAGGAAATTAAAAGAGAAGGTTTTATAGAATCTGAGTTAAGAAGTATTGAAAATTGTGAAACATACTATGGTTTCCCATATTATTTTCTTGTTAGTAAAAATGGTGAATTATATGAAGCTGATACAATTGATAAATTAAAGGAAGACAATCCAGAATTTGATGAAGGAATAGTTGTTCAAATAAATGATACTATCGGGGAAATACTTGTAAAAGATTTCTACTTTTTATTAACTAATCGCTTTTATTATCATTTTTTTGCTGGTGAAGTATTAAATATTAAAACCAATTTAAATAGTAATATACAACAGTCAGAAAACCAAACTTTTGTTGATTATGGAGATTCAGTTCAAAAAATTGTTAATAATCTTATAAGTGACATTATTACAAGAAAATTTGGTTCTAATGAAAGAACACAAACTTTTTTAAATATAGTTAATAATCCATATTTTCTTGAACGAGAGTATGTATATATGATTAATCGCTATAATGAAATGGGCATTGTAGACAAAGAAAGTGTTATTACTTTTTTATATTTTGGCATGATAGATTTAGATGCAATAGAAAGCTTTTTGCAAAATGGTTTTAGTGATGAGCAATTAATGTATTATTTTGATAAAATAAAGAAGAAATATCAATATCAATTCTTTGTTGAAACAATTGATAAATTGTATTCAAAATCTAATAAATACTTGGGTTTTGATATAAGCTTTTTAGGAGTTAGTGAAACTTTAAACAAAAAACAAAGCGAAGATTTACAAGTTTTAGATTTTTTGAAAAATCCAGATATGACTGATTTTATTGATGATGGAATTGAAAAGTATACTTCCTCTAGTGGAAAAGAACCTACTTCGGGAAATCTTGATGAAATAATTAAAATGACAGAAAGTTTTTTTGGGCAAATTGATGAATCTCATGTCCTTATAGATCAGTTTCACTATGCACTTAATAATGGCATAATTATCTTTTATGATGCAAATCAAAAAGCTGAGTTGGAAAAACAATATGGGGAGATTACCGATTGTTATCGAACTGATATAGGTAAAATATTTATAAATAATTCAGGAAATTACAATGCGTATTCTGCTTTAGTTCATGAGATGATGCATTATATTTCTTGTCAGAAGAATCAAAAAATTAGTGATTTACTAAGAGAGTTTCCATCAATTTATTATGAATACCTTGCAGAAAAATTTGCTGAACAAAAAGGAATAATAGTTAATTTTTCTAAAACGAGAATTGAAAATTCAAGGGCACTATATGATACTTTAAAGTTGTTAGACAGTGTTAGTTCAGATGATTATAAAGATGAAAATGGCAGCGTAAATTATTTAGAAATAGAAAAACAACTAGTTAATAAAAGTGGTGATCCAAACTATATAGACACCTTCTTAATTAAATGTCATGAGATATTAAATAGCAGAATAGCTTCGACGTGTTTTTCATATGTTTTTTCTACAGCCGTAAGCGAATATTGTGTTCAAAAGGATATTTCTCCAAGCGAAATATATGACATTTGTGTAAACCTTAGTGATTTTACAAACGTTAATGAACTGCTGTCTAGATTGAATATTGATTTAGCAGAAAGAAAAGGAGAGCCACAATTATAGGTTAAGTATTATCAACTTCATACCCATTTAGAAGACTATTAGTTTACTTATTTATTAATTATGTTATAATAGTTTCCTAATTTGGAGGTTATAATGTTAAAAAAATATTTGACAAATAACGATTTGTTTTTAGAAAATGTTATGGATTTTGAGAATAGAGAATTGCATTTTTTATTAAGACCTGACGCGGTAGGAATTGCAACTATTCAAGGGACTGATGAGAAAAGCTTTTCAATTTATGCGACAGATGATCGAGGAGCTATAGATTTTATTTTACAAAGCTATGATTTTGGTGAAGCTGTTAATATTGCTCGAACTCAATATGAAGGCTTATTAGGCTATTATCGTTCAATGCTTGTAAATGAAGCTTTAATTAGAATGAGGAAAAAAGATTAGGCAACGAAAAAGATTAGAAGTAGGATTTCTCCTGCTTTTTTTGATATAATAAAGATGATGTAATAAAGTGGTATTTGTTACTGACATTAACGGTAGAACTTTTATAAAAAGAGGTAATCCAAATGAATGAAAATAAAACTAATATAAATTGGTTTATGACAATTTAGCCAAGATCAGTGAAAAAGAGGTGTGAAAAATGATAAACCGTATAATAATGGAATTGTATGATGATTATTCAAATAATAATATTGAATCACTAATTGAGTTTTCAAAAAAGACATTTCCATCTGACAAAACTGATAAATTATTTGTAGGATGCATGTTAATTATGTTTTCTAGAGCTAATGGATTTAAAGCAAGGTATGATTGTAATAGAGAACAATTATTATCAATAGTTTATTCGGTAAAAGAAAAAATAGGTAAGTCTAATTTATTAGAATTCTATATAGATATATTAAATACTAAAAAAGGAATAAATAAATATTTTAATAATGTATTTAATGATGTTGATTTAGAAAAACATGCTGATTTGATAATTAAATATTTGGAGCAATTTAAGCCAAGATTTATTGAAGATATAAAAAAATATGAAAATAAAATTGATGAATATATTAAAAATAAGGAAGGTAGTACTCATGAATGAAAAAACTAATATAAATTGGTTGATTACGATTTATTTAACCCCTTTAAGAAATCCTTTATTTACAAGGTTTCGTGAGAATTAACATCTTACAAGTTTTATTGAAAAATATATTAAAATATACAAAAATAGGTTAAAATTGACTATTTTTAATAAAAAAGTGGTAGGAATTGATAAGGTGATTACACCTTTTAACCTCCTAAGAAAAGGAGATAAAAATATGAAAAAATGGATTTTTTTTGATTTAGATATTACACTAATTGATATTAAAAAGGCACAGTATGCCGCAATTGAGGATTTATATAATATATATAAATTTGATAGTAAAACTGATTTAGCTTCATTTACAAAAAAATGGGATGAATTAACTGATTATCATTATGCATTTTATACAAGAAAAGAAATATCTTATGATGAACAAAGAAACAGGAGAATAATTGATTTATTTAAGGAATATGATATGCCACTTGATAAAACTCCAAAAGAAATATATTCAATTTATTTAAAATCTTTTGAGGATAATTGGTGCTTATTTGATGATGTTTATAATGTGTTAGAAAAATTGTATAATAGTGGTTATAAATTAGGTGTTATAAGTAACGGTGATTTAGAACAACAAACAGATAAATTATCAAGAACTGGTATCCTTAAGTTTTTTGAAGTTGTTACTACTTCATCTGAGTATGATTGCTCTAAACCAGATCCTAGATTATATGAATCAATAATTAAAAGATTTAATATCAATAAGGATCAAATGCTTATGGTAGGAGATCAAGTTGAAAAAGATGTTTTACCATGTCTTGAAATAGGTATAGATGCAATATGGTTAAATAGAAAAAATAAAGAAAATTCAAATAATGTTAAAGAAGTTAAAAGTTTAAATGAATTATTAAATATTGAATTATAATAAAGAAGGTAATCCAAATGAATGAAAATAAAACTAATATAAACTGGTTGGTTTTGATGGTTAAACTATTAACATTATTATATATGATGATACAATTATTAAGGAGGAATTATGAAATATGAGTACAAAGTTGCATTGTTTGTAATATTACCATTATTATTAATTGGGTGTGGTATAAAAACAGAAAAAATAATTGGAAGTAATCAAATTGAAAGTTGTCCAAATTGTGTTTTTAGTTTTTATGATGGTGGAAAGCAATATGGTGAAAAAAGTTCAATATTAAATGATTATACTAATAACTATAAAACTTTAAAATATGATGAAAACAATCAAAGACGTTTCTTCTTGGGACATATATTAGATGATAATAAAAAAATATTAAGAGGATTTGCTTGTGGTATTGAAAATGGTAAAGCTTTTTGTCTTGAAGGAACAAATGATGGTAATAAATATCAAGATAATATAAATATTTTAAAAGAGATATATGGTCAAGAAAAATGTGAACAATTTGACGATTACATTATTTGTAAAGATGAACTTATATCTGGTGCTAATATAAACGGAACAGTTGATGTTGGCATTAATGATGGCCCATCTTGTATGGCAATAAGTAATAATACTTTAACTTGCGAATAAGTTTAATTTACAAATATTGAAACAAGTATATACTTGTTAAATAATTTAATAAAAATATATTAAATAATGATTAAAATAACTAAAAAAGTATCAAAAATAACATAATATTTGATACTTGATATTGATGGTTAAAGTTTTTGTGAAAGAAGTTGCAATTATGTTAAAGAAAGATATAAAATTTATTGAGAGAATTATTACAAATATTAATGAACTAGTCATTTTAACGAGTGGCAAAGATGATGAATATTTTTATAACAGCTACGAAATGGTTATCTTATGTAAATTAGTGGACGAAGTAGATCTTTCCTTGTCATCAATCAGTGATAAGCTTAAGAATCAATATAAGAATGTTAAATGGGATCTTGTAGATAAACTTAAAGATAATCGCGATGAATCATTAACTGTTGGTAAAGTATGGATATTATCTTCATATTTATTGAAAGACAAACTATATAATGACTTGAAAAAAATTTTAACATTTGAATTGCCAATATACTATAAAAAATATTGTGATAAAAAAGCAAAGTATAAATAAGTAAAGGAAGTGATTTCTATGAATGAAAAAACTAATATAAACTGGTTGATATTGATTTAGTCTAGCCTTTCATGGAACTCTTAAAAAATAAGGGAAAATAAATATTTAGTAATTACATTTTTTAATAAATAATTACTAAAAGTAATAAAAAAATATAAAAAAGTATCAAAAATAACACAGTATTTGATACTTGGTGTTTACAGTCTAACTTTTAATAAAAAGAGGTGATATTATGATTAAATTATTTGATAGTAATATGAACGAAGTGACTATCAAAAGAGAAATGTACCAATGGGATATTTTTCCACTTGATAACTTTTCCGCTTTCGGGTTTGTTATGAATAGTGAATATTTTCAAACAAGTGAACATGCATTTCAATATTTAAAGTTTGTTGATACCAATAAAGAGATAGCTAATAAAATTAAAGAATCATTTTCACCTAATGATGCAAGAAATATTGCTCAT
>JAFYER010000003.1 GCA_017544165.1 Bacilli bacterium | reverse complement strand
TTAAAATACGTTATGACGAAACTAAAGGTAATGCTGTCTTTGAAGATGTTGTTAAAGCTATTGAATGGTGCAATTTTTTCGATGGAATTGATATTATCAGCTTTAGCGGTGGCTTTTATGCTGGTGACTTATCTTTTTATCAAATGGAAAGCTTATTTAATGCCATATCTAGTTTTAACGGTTTATTCGTAGTTGCTTCAGGTAACGATGATACCAACTTTGAAAATTTAAATAGTTTTTATAGAACTTATCCAACTTGTTTTTCTTCTAATTATGAACAAACACCACGTATTATTGCGGTTGGTTCAAGCAATGCGCTTGGTGAAAAAGCATCTCATTCAAATTACGGAAGAAGCGATATCACTATTTTTGCTCCTGGAGAAGAAATATCCACTATTTTTACAAATGAAAACGAACCATTTATCGCCACTAGTTCGGGGACATCTATTGCTGTAGCTTTTGTAACCGGAACAGCGGCATTATTAAAATCAATCAATATCTATTTATCAGCGGAAGATATTAAAGATATAATTTGTCAAACCGTCATGCCTTTTGCTTTTGGCAAAGATTATGATTTGTGCACTTCTGGTGGCATTATTAATGCCTATGAAGCAGTAAATTACGTTAACAATCTATAATATTTCAATTTCACCACTATCGATGTGAAGTAACATGTCTCTAGTTTTAATTTGTAAATAAAAATTATCGTCTATACCCACCACTTCACCGATAAATGGTTCGTCATTTATTAATACACGTACTCTCTTATTTAATAAATAGTTATGATTTCTAAAATATTCTAAAAATGGTTTTTCGTTTAAAGAAAGGTAATCATTAACAATATTAGAAAATAATTCTTTTTCAATTTCTTTAATATCAAACGATTTATTCATTTCTAAACTTAAAGAAGTAGCGGGTCTTCTTAAACCATCAGGAAATATTTTTTGATTAACATTTAAGCCAACACCAATGACTAAATATTCTAATATCTGTCCTTCTAAAAGTATGCCACATACCTTTTTATCATTAATAAAAACATCGTTAGGCCATTTTATTCTTACTTCCTTAAAATTATATGCTTCGAGTAGTTTTGCAACCTCTATCGCGGTAATTAGTGATAAGGCACCGTATTTTCTAAGTAAGGCTGGATTTTTAATTAAAAAAGAAAACATTAGGTTCTCACCTTTATTACTCGACCAAACTCTATCGTTTCTTCCTTTGCCTTTACTTTGATAATCTGCAGTTACAAAAGTAAAATCATTTAAAAGTTTATAGCTATTTTTTAAATAGTTATTCGTCGAATCTATTTCATCAAAATGGACAACGTGATAATTCATTGTTAATCAATAATTAAATCGTCGTATTTATTAGTTAATTCTAATAGTCTTTCTTTATAAGCCTTAATCGCGGCTTTATCATCACTATGTCGACGATACCATCTATAGACATTGATATAACTTAATAAAGCAATCTTATCTTTGATAATAGGATCATCTTTACCAAAATATAAATTAATTAAAGCATTATATAAATTGACGCAGTCTTTTCTTGGAATACCAAAAAACTTCAT
>JAFYER010000002.1 GCA_017544165.1 Bacilli bacterium | reverse complement strand
CGAAGAGCCTTAATAATTATAAATGTCTAAATTCTCCAAAGTTAAATGTTTTACCTGATGCATTAGTTATTTTGTATATATTACTAGTTTTTGTATCAGTAACTTTATTATTATCTATAGTTACAGAATGTTCTTCCAATTGAATTTCAGCAAGGGAAGAATCTAAAACTTTTTTACCATTGGAATCGGTTTTATACATTGCTTCAGTTGGAGTTAAATAAGTAATGTTTCCATCTTTTATTGAATTGAAAACTATATCTCCACTATCATTTTTGTATTTCTCAACACCTGGTCCATTTAAATTAGTATCATGTACAACATCAGCTATAAATTCTCCCAATAACTTTCCATTATCAGTAGTTATCAATAAACTTGATTGTGTTTTGTCTTCTATTCCAGCAGGAATAGAAATTGCAACATAGTCTTTGTCTACGCCTTTAAGTGTTGAAGCAGTATAATCATATTCAAAGAATTCATAATTAACCCCTACATCTTCCTCTTCATCAAACCCTTTTAGCATTGTTATACCATAACCTTCAAGATGATAAATAGCATCTCTTACACAATTAAATCCGATATCATCATTTCCCACATAGATATTATAATAAATATAATATGGACCATTTGCTTGTTGTTGTGAACTACCATAAGTTTGAAGCCTAATAACAATCTCTTTTCCGTTTGCTTTAACATATCTATTTTCAAGTCCTAATGGAAGATCATTATTATACTGATTTTTAATTTCTGATATTGGTAATGAATCTCCAGTTATTTTCGAATCATTATTTGTTGTGTTTGTATTATCATTTACAATATTTGTATCGTCTTTTTTATTTTTTTCTTCGTTTTTATTCCCACATCCTGTAATAGCAAATAACATAATTAAAACAACAAATGATAATAATATTTTCTTTTTCATAAGACACACCTCATATATAGTATATCATAAAAAAAGAAGATTTTTATATCTTCTTTATGTTCTTGAAAACAAAAATTTTCCGAACATAAAAAAATTGTTTGTAAACACTTCATCCTTTATTTATTGGATTTCAATTAAATTTTACAAACAATTTGTATTTTTTACAAACAAAATGGCTTTTTTTACGATTTCTTGAAATTTTCAAATCCTCGTAAACCCTTATTTTATAAGCTATTTACCACAACACTGTTTATATTTTTTACCACTGCCACATGGTGTAAGTTCTTACAACTTTTCAGCATTTTTTACAATTATTTTGTAAGAAATGCAAAATTTTTGTAATATTTTCAAAAATTAAATTAATAAGTGTATCTAAAAAGGTATTTAAAATTTAATAATTTTAACCTATCATTGTCATTATACCTGTTGCTACTACACTGCCAATTGAGCATAATTCACTTAAAACTGTTAATACTGATTTTCTGTCTTTTTTATTTATAGCTGAAATTAATTCATCTATTTTTTGGTTTTGGCTATTTTTAAATTCATTTCTCATTAAATCGATTTTAGATAAAATCATTTTATATAATTGTTGATCACTTACACCTATATTTTGTGAAACGTTATTAATAGTTCCGGTATTAAATATATAGTTATTATATCCATTACTATTTCTGGTATATGGAATAATTTTTTCAAACAATATCTTATTATCATAAACTTTCCCGTTGAATTCTATTATTTTTTTATCAACACAATCACTAATAATATGCTTAATTGCTGATTGATTTAGTTTTTCAAAAATATGCTTTGTATTGTTCTCTGTTAATACTCCATCTTCATATAAAATATTTTTTATTTGATTCTCTTTTATTATTAAGTAATTATAAATGCCACTTGTTGAAAAAATAGGAAAGTCATTCGTTATTCTCGCTGCTCCTGCTATGTTAACATCAATTCCTCTATGACTTTGTAAGTATTTTGAACAATTATCTGCAAAGTCTCTTAATTGAAAACCTTCAATTTCTGATGAAGTTATGTCAAAATTTCTCCACTTTTTGCTATAATCATTATCCTCAAATTCTTCATTAAAAATAACATCTAATAATTTTATATATTTTTCTTTTACCATTTAAACCTCCTATTGTTTATATTTCCATATGTATCCGCCAGCTGTCTTTTGTTGACCATTACATACCTCCCTTATATGTTGAATATTATATGTTTTTTCTGCTTGGGTAATTGACTTAAATGTTTGTATATAATTCATTTCAATATCATATTGTTCTACCTCTTTCATATTCAAACTGCATTTAGGACAATTATGGCCATCTGATCTGTGGCAGATTTTTGTTTCCCAATTATAACCACAAGTTGCACATATCCACCATACTTTTTTATTAGATCCTGCTGATACTTGTGATGGTTGTAATGGATAATTTTTTTCATAATCCCATTCTTCTATTAAATTTGGACATTTATAAGCTAATGAATTTTTTCGTTCTTGATAATTCATTAGTCCATAAACCTTATTTTTATCTCTATCTATATTTATATCGACCTGTTTATTTAACAAATTATTAATTAAAAAACTTATTTTTTCTTCTAATTCTCTTAAAGTTCTATTTGTTAATATTAAGCAATGAGAGGTTTTAAGTTTTTTACAGTGTGGTTCCCTAATTCTATAAATTATTATTTCTTGTTTATTACAAATCTTGTCTTTTTCTACATCACGTTGATCATCAACATGCCAATAATCGCCATCATATTCGATACCAATTTTCTTACTTGGAATAAAAATATCAATTTCCTTATTTTCTATTGAAATATCTCTATAATTTTCTATTGCATCTCCAAATACTTGCTTAATATAATAATAAATTGTTTTTTCCGGGAAGGATATTTTAAATTCTTTTGAACAAATAGGGCAATTTGAACCTGCACCTCTACTATTTATGGAAGCCTCCCATTCATGGCCTTTGTCACATTTCCACCATACCTTCTTATTAGTATGTTCCATAACAGTTTCTGGACCAAACCCATTTTTTTCATAATTCCATTCTTTGGCTAGTCTAGGATTTGTTGTTAATAAATCATTATAACCAACTAAAATTTTCTGACTAGCACAATAAGGACAGCCTACACCAGTTGATCTTACATTTGGGCTTTGTAACCACTCATGGCCTTTGTCACATTTCCACCATACCTTTTTATTAGTATTTATCATAACAGTTTCTGGACCAAATCCATTTTTTTCATAATTCCATTCTTTTGACAATTCAGGGTTATTTTCGGCTAGTGAACCTTTTTCAAAAATCATTTTTTTTATTAAAGTTTCCTTCCCTTGCTTTTGACCACATATTGGACAACCTGTTCCCTTTTTTCTATGATAAATCGAAGTTTCCCATTCATGGCCTTTTTCGCACTTCCACCATACTTTTTTCCCAGATCCCACTACAACCGAATCAGGTGTTAGTGGATAGTTTTTTTCATAATTCCATTCTTTTGCAATCTCTGGATCAGTTGTGACTATATCATTGTATCCTTTTAAAACTTTTTGATTTGAACAATATGGACAAACACTATTTATACTTCTTTTATTAATACTTTGCATCCATTCATGTCCTTTTTCGCATTTCCACCACACTTTTCGTTCCGATCCCTTAATGACATCATGTGGCGTTAACGGATAATTATTTTCATAATTCCAATTAATAAGTATTTCAGGATTTGTAGTGGCTAAATCATTGTATCCTTTTAAAACTTTTTGATTTGAACAATATGGACAATTTCTTCCTTTGTTTCTGTGATTAATACTTGCAAGCCACTCATGTCCTTTTTTACATTTCCACCATATTTTTTTGTCAGTTCCAAGAGTTAGAGTATTAAGATTAATATCATTATTCTTTTCATAATTATACTCATTCATTAATTTCTTATTATCTATTAATAAATTACTCATTATTATCCCTTCTTTTTATATTATTATACTCACAATTACCACGTTGTCAACTTTCTCCAACACGTTGTAATTTAATTAATCCATATTACATCTTTTTTTAAAAAAATTCACTAAAAAGGGTATCTAAAAGGTATCTAAAGTAGTTTTTAAGCCTAAAAACACAAAATTTTTGTATCATGTAAAAAGCCCGCAAGCCTTTTATTTATGAGGCTTTGCGAGCTTATTTTCCACAACATTGTTTGTATTTCTTCCCACTGCCACATGGGCATGGATCATTACGACCTATTTTATTTACTCTTTTTGGAGTGCTTTTAACTTTTTCTTTGCCATCATTAGCGGTTCCTTTTAAGGTTTGTTTTCTTTCAATGTTTTGTCTTATTTCTGCTCTTAAAAGGAATAGTACTGTATCTTGATCTATTTTATTTAAAAGCTTATCAAATAGTTCAAAACCTTCCATGGTGTATGCTTGAACTGGATTTGTTTGACTATAACCTCTAAGGCCAATACCTTCTTTTAGATGTTCCATGGTATTCATATGTTCAACCCAATTAGAATCAATTACTCTAAGAGATATTGCTTTTTCAAATTCAGTTTTAACTGGTAAGTCTTTGATTTTGTCTTCATAATCTTTAATTACTAAATTAGAGATGTATTCCACTACTTCTTTATCACTTAAATCTTTGATTTTATCTAGTTTAAGATTACCTTTTCTTAGATAATTAGTATTAACATATTCCGCAATTTCTGATCTATCATTTTCTGTAAGATAACCTTCAGGTTCAATGTGAGATTCACAAAGTGTTGCAATAGCATTTCTAAAGTTCTCTAAAATGCTTTCATGAATATCTTCCATATCGATAATTTCATTACGACGATTATAGATTATTTCTCTTTGCTCATTTAAAACGTTATCATAATCAAGTAAGCTTTTACGAATATCATAATTGTTTCCTTCAACACGTTTTTGAGCTGTTTCAATACTCTTGGTTAAAGTCTTACTTCTTATGGCCATATTATCATCTACGCCAAGAGCTTTAAGCATATTTTTGATACGATCTGTACCAAATCTACGCATTAAATCATCTTCGAATGATACAAAGAATTGACTCATACCTGGGTCTCCCTGACGACCTGCGCGACCACGAAGTTGGTTATCAATACGTCTTGCTTCGTGTCTTTCTGTACCAATTACGCAAAGACCGCCAAGCTCTCTAACCCCTTCGCCTAGCTTAATATCGGTACCACGCCCAGCCATATTAGTAGCCAAAGTAATCGCACCTTTTTCGCCAGCTTTAGCAATTATTTCTGCTTCGCGTTCATGGTTCTTAGCATTTAATACTTCATGCTTTAATCCAGCTTTTTTAAGAAGCCCACTTAAATGTTCGTTAGACTCAACAGAAATAGTACCAATAAGAATTGGTTGACCTTTCTCGTGAATATATTTAATTGTATTAATAATAGCCTTATATTTTCCACTTTCTGTTGCATATACAAGGTCTGCTAAGTCCTCACGAATAACGGGTTTATTCGTAGGTATTTGAATAACATACATGTTATAAATGTTTCTAAACTCTTCTTCTTCGGTTTTAGCAGTACCTGTCATACCTGAAAGTTTATTATACATTCTAAATAAATTTTGGAAAGTAATTGTAGCCATCGTTCTAGTTTCAGCATTAATTTCAACGCCTTCCTTAGCTTCGATAGCTTGATGTAATCCTTCGGAATATTGTCTACCATGCATTAAACGACCAGTAAAAGGATCAACGATAATTACTTCGCCATTTTCCACAACATAATCAATGTCCTTAGCAAATCCATAATTAGCTTTTAAAGCTTGATTTAAATGGTGAACAATTACAGCATTATCAATATCATAAAGATTTTTAATATTTAAAATCTTTTCAACTTTTTTGCTACCCTCTTCCGTAAGTGAAACTGATTTAGTTTTTACATCAACAGTATAGTCCTCATCTTCTTTTAATCTTTGAACAGCTCTATTTGCTTCCACATAAAGATTATTAGATTGCATTTGACCACCGCTGATAATAAGTGGAGTTCTAGCTTCATCGATTAATATTGAGTCAATTTCATCGATAATACAAAAGTTAAGAGGCCTTTGAACACGATTTTCACTACTTACTACCATGTTATCTCTTAAGTAGTCAAAACCAACTTCGTTATTCGTAGAGTAAGTAATATCCGCATTATAAGCATCTTGTTTTTCTTTGCTTGTTAAATCTCTTAAGTTAACACCAACTGTTACACCTAGTAAGTCATAAATTGGTTTCATCCATTCAGCATTTCTTTGGGATAGGTATTCATTAGTTGTAACTACATGTACACCTAAACCAGAAAGTGCATCGACATAAGCGGCTAAAACAGTCGTCAATGTTTTACCTTCACCGGTTTTCATTTCAGCTATATTACCAAAATAAATAGCAAGAGCTCCTAGAATTTGGACATGGAATGGTTTTTCGCCAATTCCTCTAAAACATGCTTCTCTAGCAAGTGCCATCGCTGGGACTAAAACATCGTCTAGATTACCTGTTTCCTTTACTGTATTTTTAAATTCTTCGGTTTTCTTTACAAAATCACTATCTTTTAATTTTTCCATATCATCAGATAGCGCTTCGATCTCCTCCGCTAATTTTTCAAATCTTTTTAATTCTTTATATTCTGTATCGAATAGTTTTTTAAGTAAACCCATTCTCTTCACCTCGCACTATTTATTATAACATATTTATCCATTAAAAAAAGCCAAAGATTGGCTTTCTATTTGATATTTAATATTCCGTATGAACCATCTTTACGAACGTATATGACTGATACACATTCTTCATCAGTGTTTTTAAAAGCAAAGAAGTCGTGATTTAGAAGTTCCATTTGAAGTAGTGCTTCATCTTCACTCATTGGTTTAGATTCAATATTTTTTCTTTTGACAATCTTGCTTTGATCTTCCTCTTCATCCTCGATTGGTTCATATTCAAAACTCATTTCAAACTCAGGTACATTTTTGTAATGGTTTGTTAATTTAGTTTTATTCTTTCTTATTAATCTTTCTAATTTATCAATAATTAAATCAACGGCCGCATATAAATCTTGATGACTTTCCTCCGCTCTTAAAGTAAATTTTGAGGTAGGAACTGTAACTTCAACTGTTTGAAGTCCATTTTTTACCCTAACTACAGCAGAGCAATGAACATCGCCTGCTTTAGTAAAATACTTATCAAGTTTAGAAAGTTTTTCTTCGATGTAATTCTTCATTGATTTTGTAATTTCAACCTTATCACCACGAATACTAATTTTCAATTTATCATCTCCTAGTGATATTATACCAAAAAAACAACAAAAAAACTACTATACAGTAGTTAATTGTAATGCTTCAACGTCTTGAGCTTGTAAACCTTTTGCTGTTTCAATTAATTTAAATGTAACCGTATCACCCTCGGATAATGTTTTATAGCCATCTTTTTTAATTACTGAATAATGTACAAATATATCTGATAGATTTTCAGCTTCGATAAATCCATATCCTTTTTCATTGTTGAACCATTTGACTTTACCCTTCAACTTCACACCTCTTTCCTAACTAAAATTTATCATATGAAAAGTGGTGAAACAACAAAAACAGTATGTCAATTTTCGACAAAAATCGGGGCATTACTATAGTTCTATAAGAATTTTTCTAAAAAATATTTTTCTTTATTTTCAATTACATAATAGTTTTTTATTTTTAATAATTCTTCATTTATTTTACCTATTATAATCAAATTTTTATTCTTAGCTTTCTTTTCAATTAGACTTAATTCTTCATTAAAAGATATACAAGATTTATCAAATATAATTTGTTTTTTTTGATTATAATTATCAATAAAAATAAGTCTATCTTTTTTACCTATAATTAAATAACTATTCTTTTTATCTGTTTTTATATTAGATATATCACTTCTTAAAAATATTTCTTTATAACCTATTTCATAAAATAAATTTTTTAAATATTCTAGGTCATGTTTAGAAAGTGTAGAATCATGAATTATCAATAAAGTTTTATTATATAAAAATCTGTTTATCTTATTTTGCTTTAAAAAATTTTGATAACTTTTAATAAACTCATTTTTACTGATTTTATAAATAATGTCGTCTTTGAAGGGTAATTTTAGAATTTGATCTTTTTTTCGATAAAATAAACTATTATCAATTAAATAAATGACATTATTGTAAATCATCAATATTCATTGAATAGAATTTTTCAGGATTTAAAGATTTTCCTTGATAATATACTTCGAATAAAAAATTGTTTTTTTCATTATATATTTTATTAGTAGTTGCTTTTCCTAAAATCGATCCAGCTTTTACTTCTGTACCAATTTCGACTTTTATGTCACTAAGAGAATAATAGTAAGTAATTAAATTAGTGTTATGGGTAATTTCCACTACATTACCTAATATTTCATCTTCTTTGATATTGGTTACTTTACCATCAAAAACGGCGATTACATCAAATACTTCATCAGCTTCATAAACAACGCCACTTGAGGGCATGTATGTTTTTTCATACACAATTAGAGAATTTTCTTTTTCTTCTTCGGAAGCATCTTTTTCATAATAGCCAACTTTTTTAGTAACATTATTAGAAACATATGGTTTATATATTTCCTTTTTTTCCTCTTTTTGCTCACTTAAAACTGCTTGGGTTGCATCTTTCATAAGGGATTTTGAATAATCGTAATTTAATTCATCACCTAATAAAATGTTGTTTAATATGGCTATACCAAAAAAGGCAGTAACTGAAACTAATACAAATAATGATGGTAAAACAAATCTTTTTAATCTTCTTTTCTTCATATAATATTTCCTCCTACCATGAGTATGGAAATATTTTTTTAAATTATACTACCTATATTTGTAATTTTCGTATTTGTATAATAATGAGCTAGTATTTCCTGATATGAATAGCCAGAATTTGCAAGATTATTAGCACCATACTGACTCATTCCTACCCCATGTCCAAAACCTCTTGTGATGATTTTTATATTATCCCCTATTAATAAGTCAAAATCAGTAGATCTTATATTTAATAAATATTTAAAAGTCTTACCATTAAATTCTTCATTATTGATTGTTATGCTTGTAATCCTATTAGTATTAGTTCTTACAATATTATTTACTTCAATTTTTTCACAGTTTATTTGTAGTTTATTACAAAACTCTTTTTTAGTAAAAGTAACTTCATATTCATAATTTTCTTTATTTTCAGGTGATGGTACACTTTTTAAATAGTCTTTTTCTTCGTTAAAGACAAGTTCACTATTTTCAGTATAACCATTACTCATGGCAAAATAATATGCAGGTATTATTTGGCTTTGATAAGTTATTACTTCACCTCTTGTATCCATTACGGCTTTTTTTACTCTTTCATAATATTTATTAAAACCTTCTTGCCATCTTTGATACATTTGTTCATTAGTTAAATGCACTTGCGTTGTAGCATCATTAGTTATATCAAAATTACCATTTGAAGTTTGCATTTTATAGTAGGCATAAGTTCTAGCAGCAACCGCTTGGGCTTTTAAAGCTTCCTCATTAAAGGATGCTGGCATTTCTCCGGCTACTACGCCAATAAGATATTCTTCCATATCATAACTTTCAATCGTATCGTTTGAAACATCCTTGACCGCTATTAAGGTTGCGGGAAATTCTTTTTTTGTTTCTTCGATAATTATTTCCTCATTAATAAAAAAAGAAGTTTTACTATTAAAACTTCTAATACAACCTAATACTGCACTTAATAATACTATTAAATAAAGTAATATTTTGTTTTTCATTTGTTCCTTTCAAAACATCTCAATAAAACCAATAATAAATTCACTTGCAGCAAAGCTTATGCCTAAGATAAGTAAAGCCACAAAAATTTTTGCTTCTAGCTCATGTTTTGTTTTAAAAAAGCCATTAAAGTTAATACCACTTACAGCAAATGTTGTTGTAAAAAGCATTATTGTATAGATTATTAATCTATAGTTCATTATATGTACCACTTTCGATTTTTATGATTTTTTCAATTCTTCTTAAATGTCTTTCATCTTCGGCATTCTTAGTGTTGATAAATGTATCGATTATTTCACACATCTTTTCTAAAGGTGTACTCATACTTAAACAAAGTACATTAGCAGCATTATGAAATTTTGCATAGTAAGCTTCATCAGGGCTACAACATTTAGCCGCTCTAATACCCTTTACTTTATTGGCCGCTATGCTCATACCAATTCCAGTTCCACATATAAGAATACCTAAAGAATCTGTATTATTAATAACATTTTGACATACATCATAAGCAAAATCAGGATAATCATCCGTATCATGATGTTCTAGTTTAGTAGTAATTACCTCGACATTCATTGTTTTTAAGTAATCCACTAATTCCTTTTCGATATCGACTCCGCGATGATCAGTTGCTATAAATATTTTCATTTTTCACACTCCTTATTGATTATACTACAAATAAAAACAAAAAACTATGCAGCTTTTTGTTTTTTATCTAAACCATATTTACGATTAAATTTTTCGATATTTCCAGTCTTTTTAGCTTTAGCTTGTGTTCCTGTATAAAAAGGATGACACTCGCTACATATTTCAACATTGATATTCTCTTTTGTTGATTTTGTTTTAAATGTTGCACCACATATACATGTAACTGTGGTTTCTTTCATTTCTGGATGAATATTTGCTCTCATTATATCCTCCTTCCCATGCTAAATCCATAGCATAGTTCCCTTTGTCCTAGATATTATATCATATATTTCCTAGTTGGCAATATTTTTTTCTATTCATCGACGTTAATAATTTGAATATCAGCCCCGACATTATTTAACTTAATAATTAAATTTTCATAACCCCTTAAAATATAATCGATATTAGATATTATAGTTTGACCATCAGCCGCTAAGCCTGCGACTACTAAGGCAGCTCCACCCCTTAAATCGGTTGCGTTAATTGACGCTCCATGAAGTGGTGATGGCCCATTAATTACAGCATGAGAATTATCCTTTAATTCGATATTGGCTCCCATCTTATTTAAATATTCAACATGTTGCATTCTATTTTCCCAAATTGTTTCTTCGAAATAGGAAGTCCCATCAGCTTGCGTAAGAAGAACTGACATTGGTTGACCCAAATCAGTAGGAAACCCTGGGTAAACAAGTGTTGTAATATTTATTGGATTAATTATTTTAGCTTTACTAATTGTAATTATATTTCCCTCAACTTTATAATCAATACCCATATCTTTAAACTTATTTAAAACAGCCGTAATATGATCAGGATTTACTCCGCATACCTTAAGATTATCGCCTACTAAAGCACCGATAATTAAATAAGTACCTGCTTCAATCCGATCAGGAATAACAGAAATAGAGGCTGAATGTAATTTTTTAACACCATTTATTTTTATTGTAGAGGTTCCTGCACCAGTAATATCTGCTCCCATAGCATTTAAAAAGTCCGCTATATTAATAATTTCTGTTTCTTTCGCAGCATTTTCAATAACAGTCGTTCCTTCGGCCATCGTTGCCGCAAACATGATATTAATCGTGGCCCCAACTGAGGCAAAATCCAAACTAATTTTAGCACCTTTAAGCTTCTTAGCATCTAAAATATATTTATGAGTTTCTTCATCATGAGATACTTTTACACCCATCGCCTCAAAACCTTTTAAATGTAAGTCGATTGGTCTTGCTCCAATATTACATCCACCTGGGAAGTACATTTCAACATGTTTATATTTCGCAAGAAGGACGCCCATAAAATAATATGAAGCCCTAAGTTTTTTAGATAATTCCTCAGATATTTCAACATTTTTAATATTTGTCGAATCAATATTGACAATAGTATCCTCTTTAGACACTTTTACACCTAACGCTTTAACAATATTAAATAAAGCATCACGATCTGTAATATTTGGAACATTGCTAATAACTGTTTTTCCTTCAGCAAGTAATGCCGCGGGTATAAGAGCAACAACACTATTTTTAGCGCCACCTATTTGGATACTACCTGAAAGTGTTTTACCCCCATTAATAATAATTTTTTCCATAATTCACCTTTTCTTTTTATATAAAAAACTTCTTTAAAAGAAACAATTGAAATCTAAATAATTAAATAGCAATCTTATTATAAATAAATAATTACTAATAGTCAAATAACTTAACCAATTATCATCACCAAAACAATTAAAATAAGGCCAATTATATTAGCGATTTTACCAAATTTATGTTTACATATTACCCCAAGAGCAAAACCCAAAATTGTAAAAATTAAAGATAACGTAAAAAAAATAATACAACACAATAAAACTGTCTTAATTGAGAAAATAAGACCAATACCTATCGTAAAACTATCAATGCTAACTGATAAAGCACAAATAAACATATCTATTATATTAAAACGATACTGTTTTTCTTCTTTAGAAAAAAGATTAACTACCATGGAAATAGCTATAAAACCAAATATTATCATAAGAAGCTTATCCCCATTAATAGTTATGATATTTTTAATAGAATTTGATAAAAAATAGCCTAATAAAGGTAAGATAAAATGCATTAAACCAACAATTAAACTGTATAAAACCATTCTTTTTTTAGGAATATTTATAGTTCCTAAACTTAAAGATAATGAAAAGGTATCCATCGAAAGAGATAAACCAATTAAAAAAATCATTAATATGCTCATAGTAAAACATATTCTAAAAGTATTTATTTATTGCTTCTTTGACAAATAACTTATATTCTACATCACTATAATCGGTTTTAGTTGCTTCCATTAAACATAAAGGAGGAAATAATACACACCACCAATTATCTCCCAAACCATCACCTAAAGTAATGACTAAAGATTCATATTTTCCTTCAGGATATACAACACCCGAGTATTCTTTCTCAGGAAAATAATTTAACCCATAGTTAATCATATAATTATCAGTGTATTTGCTTGTTATTCTATCAATATCATAAAGATTATTATTAATATTTAAACGCATATCATTAATATTAGAAACATCAGTAATATCATGCAAAATAGGAATAAGTTCTTTATTAACTTGCCATTTTAACATTTGATCTTTTTCATTATTACTATTTGCTATAATCCTAAACCTAATACTTTCCTTAGGAATTACTACTTTATTTTCTTTTGATAAAAAGACAATTGTTATTAAAAATAAAAAGATAATAATTTTTTTCATCATATCACCATAACAATAATGATTAACTATTACCTTTTTTATTCATTAATAATAAATATATATCTATCAAAGTTATTTAAATCTTTCTTAACAATTATTTTAGCATTTGGATAAATACTTTTAGCATAGGAAGTAATATCAATTGCTTGCGTAGAACCAATTTCAAAAGCAATTATACCCCTTCCTTTTAATAAAAGCTTGCTTTTTTCTATAATCAATTTATAAAAATATAGACCATTATCATCAGCATATAAAGCATTTTGAGGTTCATATTTTGTTTTTTCATCAACTATTTCATCATAAGCAATATACGGAGGATTAGAAACAATTACATCAAATTTTTCATTTGAAACAAATTCTTCGATCCTAATATTTTCAAAATCAATATTAACATTATTTAATTTAGCATTTGATTTAGCAACGCTTATTGCTTCACTATTTATATCAATAGCTTTAATAAAGGAATCAAGATTCTTTTTTAAAGCAATACTTATACACCCAGAACCTGTACCTATATCTAAAATGTTAGGACTCTCAAAGTTATAATCTTTTAATATTTTAATTAGATAATCTACTAAATACTCAGTTTCAAATCTAGGTATTAAAACGTGTTCATTGATATTAATAATAGAATTATAAAAATCGACATTACCGATTATATATTGAACAGGATAACCACTTTCTAGTTTTTTAAAAGAATCTTCCCATTTTTCTTCAGGAAGATACTTTTTTATTAATTCTTCATCAAAATTATTCACTTTTAACACCAGCAAGTTTTAGACGCATATCTTCATTTATTAATTCTTCGATAATTGGATCTAAATAGCCATCCATAACTCGATCAAGTTCCATAATTGAAAAATTGATTCGATGATCTGTAACTCTATTTTGGGGATAATTATATGTTCTAATCTTTTCGCTACGATCACCAGTTCCAACTTTACTTTTTCTCTCAGCATGATTTGCTTCAAGTTGTTTTTGTTGTAATTCATCATTAATCTTAATTTTTAGTAATTTCATAGCGATTTCTTTATTTTTTAATTGACTCCGTTCATTTTGACAGGCTACTACTACTCCGGTAGGAATATGCGTTATTCTTACAGCGGAATTACTTGTGTTAACCGATTGTCCACCCGCACCAGAAGAATGGAAAACATCTATTTTTAAATCACTTTCATTAATATCAATGTTAACATCCTCAAGTTCAGGCATAACAACAACTGTTGCCGTAGAGGTATGAACTCTTCCTTGACTTTCTGTTTCTGGGACTCTTTGTACACGATGCGAACCGCTTTCATATTTTAATTTAGAATAAACATTATTACCCTTAATTATACATTCTAAAGAAGAAAAACCGCCAGAAGTTCCTTCAATACTGTGTAGCACTTCAATTTTCCACCCATTTTTTTCAGCATAATAAGAATACATTCTAAATAAATCTCCGGCAAAAATATTTGCTTCATCTCCTCCGGCTGCTCCGCGAATTTCCATGATAACATTCTTACCATCGTTTTCATCTTTAGGTACTAAAAGGATTTCTAGCTCTTTATATAACCTCTCTTTTTCTTGCTCAAGATTTTCAAGTTCTTCGCTTGCTATTTCTTTTAGTTCAGGATCATCAAGCATTATTTTAGCTTCTTCGATGTTATTTAAAACTTTCTTATATTCTTCATAAGTATTTACAGTTTCCTCAAGTTCACTTTTCTCTTTTGAATATTTTTTTAATAAATTATAATCATTTAATACTTCTTCACTAGTTAATAAATTACTAAGTTCATTATATTTATCAACCATTGTATCTAATCTTTCAAACATGTTTTCACGTCCTTTTTTTCTATTAGATTATACTATATTATTTGTTTTTAAGCAAAACAAAACACCCTATTTTAGGATGTTTTAATTATTTAAAGATTTACTTCCTCTTCTTCATCAACAACAATAAAGTCTGATAATTCATCATCACTGTCTTCGACATCATCTTTATCGCTAGAGTTGTCATAGAAAATATCTTCCTCAGAATCTTCTTCTGGTTCAGTTTCTTCTTCATCGACTGCTTCAGGTTCGATTACTTCTTCATCATCTTCCTCGATGACAACTTTGGGAGTATGTTTCTTTCTTAAATCACAAAATCCTTTTTCTAGAACAATAAAGTTTTTATCAGTTGATATAAGTTCAAAGAAATCTGCGACTTTAGCTTCAAATTCAGCATCACTCATTTCGAGTAATTTGCATATCTTTTTGAAAACATCAACAATTTTCATTGATGATCCTTTTTCATTTAGAATTATTTCTGCAAGTTCAGTATAACTCATTGATTCTAAATCTTCTTTTGTATAACCCTTTAATTTCAAATCTATTACATCCTTTCTTCCGGTATTACACCAATTAAATCTAGTGCATTTCTAAGTGTTATTTGAACACATTTTAATAAATTTAAATTTTGACTTGTCTTTTCATCATCATCACTAATAACACGGCAGTTTTCATAATAAGTATGAAACAATGATGCAAGTTCATACACATAATTTGTTATAACATGAGGCATTTGCTTTTGACAGGCACTTTTTACAATATCAGGAAAATTATACACGGCTGCTAAAACATTATATGCATCTTCCTCATTAATGAGATTATAATTTTCACATTTTTCTATTTTTGGATATTTATTTAAAATAGAACATATTCTTGCATAAGCATAACAAACATAGTATACGGGATTATCATTTGATTTAGACTTAGCAAGTTCAATATCAAAATCCATTTGCGTATCAAGTGAATATTTTGAAAAATAATATCTAGCAGCATTAACTCCAACTTCATTTATTAAATCATTAAGGGATACAATATTACCACTTCTTTTGTGCATTGATTCTACTTGTCCATTACGAACAATTCTGACGAGTTGTAATAGTTTAACATTTAATATGTTATCATCATAACCAACGGCTTTTAATGCACTTTTAAGTCTTGCTACATAACCATGATGGTCTGTTCCAAGGACATCAATTGCCATTTTAAACCCACGGTCTATTTTATCCATGTGATAAGCAATATCAGGAACTAAATAAGTATAAAAACCGTCTGCTTTAACTAATACATGGTCTTTATCATCGTATAGTATACTACTTTTAAACCATGTTGCTCCATCTTTTTCATAAATATAACCATTATCTTTCATAAGACTAATAACTTTATCAAGTGGATGCTTTTTATATATCTCCTTTTCAGAGGTAACTACATCATATTTAATCCGATAGTTTTCCAAATCTTCCATAATCTTATTTGTTAAATATTCAACACCATATTTTTTAAATACCTCTAAATCATCTTTAGAAAGTTTATCTTGATAGTCTTTATAGACTAAATCGGCAATATCATAAATTTCTTTTCCAGGATATCCATCCTCAGGAAATTCATTTTCAATACCTATTTTAGTAAGATATCTACTTAAGACTGACCTGCCTAATTTATTAATTTGATTGCCTGCATCATTTAAGTAATACTCTTTTGTAACATCATATCCACAAAAGGTCATTATTCTTGCAAGAGAATCACCATAAGCTCCTCCTCTTGCATTACCGATATGCATTATACCAGTAGGATTGGCACTAACAAATTCAATATTTACTTTTTCATTATGACCTATTTCACAAGAACCATAATTCTTGTCTTGATCAATAACATAATTGATGTTATCAAGTAAATAATCATTTTTAACATAAAAGTTTATAAATCCAGGCCCAGCAATTTCTATTTTAGTAATCCATGGTTCACTAATATTTTTAATAATATCATTTGCAATTTCAATTGGTGGTTTTTGTAATATCTTCGCAAGTTGCATAGCAATATTAGAACTAAAATCACCATTATCCTTATTCTTTGGAATTTCGATTGAAACGCTTATATTATCAATACCCATTTGCCCTAATTGATGATTTATTATTTTAATTAACTTCTCTTTCATAAAACCATCGCCTTTTTTTTCGAAATTCATTATAGCATATATATATTAAAAAAAATACTTATATTTTAATTTTTTTTAAAAATACTAAAAAATGGGTGAAAAATATGCAAAAAATAAGGTTTTTATATAAATCATTTATTTTTATCTTTTTTAGCATACTTACAATAATAACTGGTTTATATACTCATGCTTATTTTTCTAAACCTATAAAACTTAATTCATCGGGAAACTATTTTTTATATGATAAAAATGATAATTTAATCTATCAAGGAAGTTCAGTAAATGAATGGACTGATTTAAAAAATATATCAAGTGATTTAATTAATGCTGTAATATCAATCGAAGATAAAAACTTTTTTCATCATCATGGGTTTGATTACTTAAGAATTGGCAAAGCCCTTTTTAAAAATGTTAAAAATAGTAAAATAGTCGAAGGAGCTAGCACTATAAGTCAACAATATATAAAAAATGCTTATCTAGATTTTAAACAAACATGGAATCGTAAAATAAAAGAAGCTTTTTTAACGCTTAATCTCGAAGTTCATTACTCAAAAGATGAGATACTAGAAGCATATTTAAATACTATCAATTATGGTCAAGGAAACTATGGAATTCAAAGTGCTGCTAAATACTATTTTAATAAAGATGCCAAAGATCTTTCTCTAGAGGAATCTATTCTTTTGTCAGGTATTCCTAAAAATCCTACGAACTATAATCCTGTTAGTAATTATGATAATGCTATCAAAAGGGCTAAAACGGTTGCTTTTAGCATGTATAAAAATGGCTTCATAAAGAAAGAAACTTACGATAATTTATTTAAAACAAAAATAGAAATATATGGTAAAAAAAGTGATAAAGATTTGCAAACACTTATGTACTTTCAAGATGCTGTTATAAATGAATTAAAATCTATTCCTAATATTAGTGATGAGCAGATAAATTCAGGTAATTTAAAAGTATATACTACTCTTGATTATGAAATTCAAAAAGTAATGGAGGAAGAAATATTAAATGAACTTCCTAATGATAAACTTGAAGTAGCAAGTGTAATTATTAATCCCAATAATGGAGATATTTTAGCTTTAAGTGGAGGCGTTAATTATGCAAAAAGCCAGTATAACAGAGCATTATACTCTAAAAGACAAGTTGGTTCAACAATGAAACCCTTTTTGTATTATGCTGCTTTAAAAAATGGGATGACTTCATCATCAACTTTTAAAAGTCAATTTACTTCTTTTAATATGGATAATGGTAAAGTATACTCACCAAAAAACTATGGAAATGTTTATGGCAATAAAGATATAACCATGGCCACCGCTATAGCCTATTCGGATAATATCTATGCTGTTAAAACCAATCTTTTTTTAGGAGTTGACGAATTAATTGAAACGGCTCATTTATGTGGCATAAAAGAAGACTTAAAAGAGGTTCCTTCGCTTGCCTTAGGAACATCAGAAATTAATTTACTTGATTTTGCCCAAGGATATACTACTTTTGCAAGTGGTGGATACTATCGTAAAAATCATTTAGTACGTAAAGTAATAGATGAAGATGGTAATAATATTTATGAATTTAAACCAACTAATAACCTTATTTTAAATCCTAATTATACATATATATTAAATGAATTATTAACAAGTACTATGAATGAAGCATTTATTGATTATAATACACCTACTGCTTTATCTATTTCTAAAAAATTAAATGGCAAATATGCTCTAAAAACAGGTACCACTGATACTGATTATTGGACTATTGGTTATAATCCAAATAAATTAATGGTTATGTGGACAGGTTATGATGATAATTCTAATCTCGAAGTATCTGTCGGTGCTAATGCCAAAAACATCTTTGCAAACACAATGAATAAAATAAATGATGATAATAGTTGGTATCATACCCCAAATAATGTTGTTGGTCTTTTGTTAAATACAATTGATGGAACTCCGACAAGTGATGTTAATAAAGCAAATATGTTTTATTATTTAAGAGGTAGTGAACCTGAATATGATATTGAAAATTTCATCAATTAAAAAAGTCAGTTTCCTGACTAATTTATATTTACCATAATACTAAATGAAGCACTATTTCCCATCTCTGTTTCAGAATTGCTTACATTGTATCCTAAAGCTCTTAACTCTTCGACTAGGAAATTAATCTTAGTTTTAACTTCATTAATTGATCTTGTAGGAGTAGACTCAACTGCTTGAACAGGTGCAACTTCAGGTGTTGGCATTGTAAATGGTTCTGGAGATGGAGCTACTGGCCCTTGCATTGCACTCATTGAAGATAATGAATCTAGTGATTCAAGTGAATCAACTGAAGGCATTGGTGCTGGAGTAGCTTGCTGTACCGGTTCAGGAGTAACGATTGATTCAAAAGTTTGAACTGGTGTTTGATTTATATCTTGACTAGGCATCGCAAATGGTGTTGGTTGAACAGCACTTACAGTTTCATTTATAACTGGTGTTTGAATATCTTGAACTGGAGTTGCTTGAACATCAGGTGTTGGCATTGCAAATGATGCTGTACTTGCTGGAGCTGGTTCTATATTTTGTGATACTTGAGGCATTACCATTTCATTATTTAATAAAGGTGATACATTTTCTGGTTGGGTAGGATTTGTTTGAATATCTGGACTTGGATAACTTATTGGACTTGTATCTACACTTGGAGCAGCCGGTGCTGTCATATCAAACAAACTATTTTGTTGCATAAATGGATTAACATTTTCTGTCATTTGCATATTAACAGCTTCATTTTCAAGACTATTAAAGAATTTATTTGTTGAAGTCATTTGGCCTAAATCAATTGGACCAGCATTGACTTCGTTTTGAACGGGAGCACTTTGAATTGGGGTAATAGGTATATCTGTTGCGTTTTGTTTAATTTTATCTATGTTTAATCCATTATTCATATAACTTTCACCGTACTCCTTTCTTAATTCTAAATCCAGTAATCTAACTGTCATTCTTTCATTTATTACTCTTGTTAACCATTTAATTTGGGCATCTTGATCCTTGATTAATAAAAGTGATCTTGCATGTCTTTCTGATATTTTATCCTCTAGTAAAGCTCTTTGAACCTCAGGGGCTAGAGTCAAAAGCTTTAACTTATTTGCTAGTGCACTTTCAGATATTCCTAATCGCATTGCAAGCTGTGCTTGGTTCATATAACCTTGATCAAGTAAAGCTTGATATGATTTTGCTTCCTCGATTGGATTTAATTCTTTTCGTTGAACATTTTCTGCGATTGCTATCTCTGCACTTTTCTTATCATCTATTTGGGAAATAACTGCAGGCACGGAAACAAGACCTGCTATTTTAGCGGCCCGATATCTACGCTCACCTGCAACAATTTCGTATTTTTCACCTATTCTTCTTAAAACAAGAGGTTGAATGATTCCGTGTTGCTTTATGGACTCTGCAAGTTCATTTAAAGAAGTGTCCTCAAAAACTAACCGTGGTTGAAAACGATTAGGAATTATATCTTCAATGGCAACTTGTAAAACACTAGTATCAAAATTCATACTGAGAGCCCCTTCACCTATTATTAAAATAAGTATAAAACAAAAAGCCTTTTTTTGCAATAAAAATGGGCAAAAAAAATATGGATAGCTATTTACTATTCCATATTTTGTTTCGTTTAACTATTTTTGCATATTCAGGTATCTGACTTGTTTCCAAACTTTTTTCTATTATAACTAGGTTCCTTTCATCATCGCTAATTGGTAATTTAAAATTAATAATTTCATACTTTTTGATACCTAAATCACTAGTATGTTTTTCTAAGATGGATTTCTCATTGGTAAAATCACCTTTCATTAAAACTACTTTACCCTCTTTTTTAATAAAGGGAATCGATAAAGATGAAATTATATCGATAAAAGCTACTGCTCTTGATATACATAAATCAAATTTATTTAGATTGTCTTTTGCATAATTCTCTGCTCGATCATTTACTACTTTGACATTAGTTAAATGTAATTTGTCAACAATTAACTTTAAAAAGTTTGCCTTTTTACCATTTGAATCTAAAAGTGTTAAATCATTATTTGGGAAAAAAATTTTGATAACCACTCCTGGGAAACCGGCACCTGAACCAATATCTATCATATTATTAATTTCATTTAAATTAATTGCTTTAAAAAGGGTTAATGAATCATAAAAATGTTTTAAGTATACATCTTCTTTTTTTGTAATACCCGTAATATTTGTGTGAGAATTATATTTTACTAATTCTTCATAATAAATATATAACATTTTTAATTGTTCATCTGTTACATCAATACCTAATTTATTAACTTCATTTATAAAATCATTTACTTGCATCTTTACCATACTCTTTTTTCATATATATCAGCAAAAGACTAATATCTACAGGATTAACACCACTTATTCGACTAGCTTGCGCAATTGTTTTAGGTCTTACTAATGATAATTTTTGTCTTGCTTCACTAGCAATATTTTTAATTTTTGAATAATCAATATCTTCAGGGATTTGTTTTTCTTCAAGTTTATCTAATTTTTCTTTTTCTTGATATTCTTTTTTGATATATCCTTCATATTTATACTCAATTTCTACTTGTTCACATTCTTCGTGAGAATATTTACTTAAATCAAGATAATGACTAATTAATTCCATTGTTATTTCGGGACGTTTAAGAAGTGTTAAATAATTAAAATTTCCTGATGGAATACTTATATTTCTTTCTTTGAAATCTTTTTTTACTTCATCAGTAATAATTAGTCTATTTTCTTTTAGTAAGCTTTTTAGATCCTCGATATGTTGCATTTTATCTTTAAATATTTGATATTTTTCTTTGCTTGCAGCATTTATATCATAAGCTTTTTGAGTAAGTCTTACATCAGCATTGTCATGACGAAGTAATAAACGAAATTCGGCTCTTGATGTAAGCATACGATATGGATCTGTTATACCTTTTGTTACTAAATCATCAATTAATACCCCAATATATGCTTCGCTTCTTTTTAAAACAAGAGGCTCTTTATTATCGATTTTTAAAGCCGCATTAATACCCGCTATTAAACCTTGACCAGCGGCTTCTTCATAACCAGATGTACCATTTATTTGACCTGCCGTAAATAAGCCCTCTACTACTTTTGTTTCAAGTGATGGACCTATTTGCATAGGATCAATTGCATCATACTCAATAGCATAAGCATATTTTACGATATTAGCATTTTCTAAACCCTTTAGACTATGAACCATTTGTTCTTGGACATCTCTAGGCATTGAAGTTGAAAAACCTTGCAAATACCATTCATCGTAATAAACACTTTCTGGTTCCAAGAATAATTGATGACGTTTTTTATCAGCAAAACGAACTATTTTATCCTCAATCGAAGGACAATATCTAGGCCCTACCCCAGTTGCATATCCACCATACATGGCACTTTTCTTTAAATTATTTCTAATGATTTCATGAGTTTTTTCATTAGTATAAACTAGGAAGCATTTTTGTTGACGATTTATATCATATTGTGGCTTTAAATCAAATGAAAATGTCCAGTATACCTTATCCCCTTCTTCTGGTTTTAATTCATCAAAATTAATACTATCGGCTTTAATTCTTTGAGGTGTTCCTGTCTTAAGTCTTTTGATTGTAAAACCTAAATCCTTTAATTTAAATGAAAGATTATTACTTCTTCTTTCACCATGAGGACCACCTGGAGTATTTTCACTACCTATTAAAATATTAGCATTTAAATAAGTACCAGTTGTTAAAACAACACAACTAGCATTTATTTTCGTATTATCTTCGAGAATTATACCTTTTATTTTATTATCTTCGACGATAAGATTTTCAACCATGCCCTCTTTTATTTCGAGATTCGGTGTATTATCGAGATATTCTCTCATTATTTTAGGATATACTCTTTTATCTGCTTGCGCTCTTAAAGCTCTTACGGCTGGACCTTTTGAATTATTAAGCATTTTAATTTGGAAGTGCGATTTATCCGCTACTTTACCCATTAAACCACCTAAAGCATCTATTTCTCTTACAATAATACCTTTAGCACTACCTCCTATCGAAGGATTACATGGCATATCTGCTAAATTTTTAATATTAGCAGTTACAAGTAAAGTTTTTTTACCCATAAAAGCTGCTATATGAGCAGCTTCACAACCGGCATGACCGGCACCTACAACTATAACATCATACATAAATATCACTACTTTCCAACACAAAAATCTTTAAATAAACGGTCAATTACCGCTTCTTCATAAGTATCACCAATTATTTCCCCTAGTAAATCAAAACATGTTTTTAAATCACTTTCAATCATGTCAATTGGAATATTTTGATCTAAAGAATCCTTTGCTCTTATTAAACTATCATTAGCTTTATTTACTAAATCTATTTGTCTTGCATTTGATAAATAAGTTAAATCTTTATTTATATCATTAATATTAAATACTTCGATAAGTTTATTTTTTAAACTATCAAGACCATTAATATCTTTTGTATTACCAATTACTAAATTATCATCTTTAATATCAACTTTAATATCTTTATCACTTTTATTAATAAAGATAATATGCGTTTTATCTTTGATTAAATCTATTAATTTTTGATCATCAGCATCAAGATTTTGACTACCATCTAAAACAAGAAGGACTACATCAGCATCATTTAAAGCTTGATTACTTTTTTCTACACCTATTTTTTCCACGATATCTTCGGTATCATGAATACCTGCAGTATCGATAAGTAATACCTCGATTCCATTTAAAGATATACTTCCTTCGACAATATCTCTTGTAGTTCCAGCAATATCAGTAACAATTGCTTTTTGTTCATCTAAAAGATGATTTAAAATACTACTTTTGCCAACATTTGGTTTTCCTACGATAGCTACTTTAATACCATCTGATACTATTTTGCCATATTTAGCACCCTTAACTAGATTTTCTAATTTTTTAGATATTTCCACTAATTTTTCATTTAGTAAATTATTAGTTATCTCTAAATTATCAGTATATTCAGGATAATCAATATTTACTTCAATATTAGCCATTAAAGAAACTAAATCTTCCCTAATATCTTTGATTAATTTAGTTAAATTGCCCCCTATTTGGTTTAAAGCAAGTTTTCTTTTTGATGATGTTTTTGCAGTAATTAGTTCATTAACTGCTTCTGATTCCAAAAGATTAATTCTACCATTTAAAAAGGCTCTTTTGGTAAATTCGCCAGGTTCAGCAAGACGGCAACCTTTATTTAAAAGAATTCTTAAAATATTATTTGTCGTTTCATAACCACCATGACAGTTTATTTCGACGACATCTTCGACCGTATATGTTTTTGGAGCTCTCATTACCATAACAAGAACTTCATCAATTATTTCATTATCATTAATAATGTGTCCATATTTTATAATATGTGTTTCATTAGTTTTTATCTTATTTGAAAAAATACTATTTGTTACTTCAATAGCCTTACTTCCACTTATTCGAATAATTGAAATTGCGCCAACCCCTAGTGAAGTTGCAATTGCACAAATTGTGTCATCCATAAAATCACATCGCTTTGCCGTATTATAGCGCTTTTATACAAAAAAGAAAAGAGTATCTCTACTCCTTACTTTCAACATAACTTATAACAATATGTCTATTAGGTTCTTCCCCTTCACTTGCGGAAGAAATATTCTTAAATTTAGTTAATACATTGTGAACAATTCTTCTTTCGTAAGCATTCATATTTTCCATATGAACAGCTACTTTTGTTTTTAAAACATCTCTAGCAATATTTTTAGCTAATCTTTCTAGTCTAGCGACTTTTTTATCTTTATAATTTTCAACATCTAAACTTATAGCAAAGAAAATACCTGTTTCTACTAAAACTTTTTGCTTTACTAAGTTTTCTAAAGCTTTTAATGTATTACCATTATGACCAATTAAAATATTATTGTTATTTGAATACATTTTTAAAGTTGCTCTATCATCTTGTTTCTTTAGTTCAAAAGATACCTCTAAACCAAGTTTTTCAATAACTTCAGTTAAAAATTCTTTAATTAAGTTATAGATATCATCTTTCTTATAAACTATTACCTCTGTAGTTTCCCCTTTAAATAAACCTTTTTTAACTTCACCTGTACGATATACAATATCTTCTTTTGTTAAATTATTTTCTTCACAAATTTGTTCTAAGGTTTCATCAAAATTCTTTCCAGTTTTACTTATTTTTTCCATACTTCATACCTTCCTTGATTTTTAATTTGCTATTGATGCTTTTTTTATCAATCGTTTTATGATGATCTGACTCTTCTTTTTTCTTATCTATTAAGTTCATCACAAACGTTTGTATCACAATAAATGCATATGTTACAATCCAGTATAAAGCAATGGCTGTCGGTAAACTAAATGATGCAAAAGTAATAAATACTGTCATTACTATTAACATTGTCTTCATTTGACTTTGACCTTCACCCGAAGGTGTTGTAGTCTTAGACATTGAATATTTAAATGAGAAATAAGTAGTTAATGCTATTAATACTACTAAAATAATAAATGAATATTGATGATTTGATATACCCACACTTGGAGTTGTACCTAAATTCCAACCAAATATTTTTCCTTCATATATAGCCGGTATTTTATAAATAGCTTGTAGGAAAGCAAAGAATAATGGTAATTGAATGAGTGCAAGTAAACAACTAAGCATTGGATTAACTTTATATTTTTTATAAACATTCATTGTTTCTTGCGTCTTCATCATCATTGATTCTTGATCATTTTTACCAGCATATTTTTTCTCAATACGTTGAAGTTCTGGTGTTGCTTTTTGAATATTCTTACTTTGTCTTTGGGTTTTAATATTAAATGGTAAGATAATAATTCTTATTAATAAACCTATAATAATTAATGAAAGACCTAGATATGCTTTTGTAAGACCCCATGACTTAAATACATAACCTAACTTTAATATTATATAAGCAAGAGGTTTAACAAAGAAGAATTGCCATACGCTTCTTGTTTTATTTGAAGTAATCTTAAATTTATTACATTCAGGTAGCTTTGATAATTTAGGACTCATTTGGTCTTCATATTTTTCATATAATTTATATATTTCTGTGTCTTTAGATGGCTTACAAAAAATACTCTTTTGAAGATTTTGACCTGTTTCCTCATTAATTACAATTTTACCTTTACTATCCTTAATATAATTGTTGGCTCCACAACCAGTTGTCAAAAGTATTATACTAATAAGGATAACACTCATTAATTTTTTATTATTTTTCATTTATTTCTCCTACTAATGTTTTAAGAGCTAATAATTTTTCATTATATTTAGCCGTTAAACATTTTTTCTTAATTATTATAATATACTTTCGATAATTTTTAAATAGTATTTTAGTTTCATCAATTAATGCTCTTGTTTGTCTTTTTAATTTATTCCTAACAACTGCATTTCCGGATTTTTTCTGAATTGTAACTCCGAATAACTTTTCGTTTTTATCATAATCCATATAAAAAACAGTAAAGTATTCATTACCTACTTTCTTTCCATTATTAATAATAGTATTAAAATCTAATTTAGATTTTATTGTTTCCTTTTTTTTCATAAAAATCCTTTAATAGAAAAAAAACCACTTTTTAGTGGTTTACTTTGATAAAACTTTTCTTCCTTTTCTACGACGAGAAGCTAATACTTTTCCGCCTTTTCTAGAAAAAAATCCATGAGTTTTTTTCATTTTTCTTTTATTAGGTTGATATGTTCTTTTCATATAAAATTTCTCCTTTTTAGCGTTATTATTATAATATTATATTTTACGATATGTCAAGATTAATATAATAAGTTATCAACAAACTAACAACTTAAGATTTTTAATGATGTTGATAAAAATAATTAATCAACATATTAAATTTGTTGAAAGTGTTGATATGTTGTGTTATCATACATAACAAAAGGATAATTGGTGTTGATAACTTTGTTGATAACTGCTTGATTCATATTTTATTCTTTATCTTTAAAAAAAAATAAGATACAATGAATTTGTTAATAATTATTAGTGGGGTAAGGGTATGAACATAAATGAATTATTCAAATCTTTTTTAGAAGAAATTCAACCAAAAGTTAGTTTAAATGTTTATAATTTATGGTTTGCTACTTTAAAACCTTTTTCTTTAGATGAAGATAATTTAGTTATTGAAGTTCCAATGGAAATTCATCGAACTATTTTATCTACAACATATAAAGATTTAATTGAACAAACATTTTATTCTATTAGTAATACAAATTATAATATATCTTACTTAACCAAAGAAGAAATAGAGGAAGAAGCCGAAAGGAAAAGTACAGTAATTGATGTAAGCCCTTATTTAGAAGAGGAATGGGAAAGTAATTTAAATCCTGATTTTACTTTCGATACTTTTGTAGTAGGGGATTCTAATAAATTTGCTGTTATGAATGCTCATATGGTTGCTGAAAATCCTGGTAATGGGCAAAATCCATTTTTCTTATATGGTAAAAGTGGAATAGGTAAGACTCACTTAATGCATGCAATTGGTAATTATATAATGTCTACTTCAAAGAAAAAAGTATTATATGTTACAAGTTATGAATTTCGCGATGATTACACTGGAATTGCAAGTGTTAATAAAGGCAAAGATTCAATGGAATATGCCAATAGTTTTAAAAGAAAATATCAAAATGTTGATGTCCTTATGATAGATGATATTCAAATACTTGTAGATTCAGTAAAATCTCAACAAGAATTCTTTAATATATTTAATCACTTATATAATGCTAATAAACAAATTATCATAAGTAGTGATAAATCCCCAGAAGAATTAAATAAATTTGAAGATCGATTACGAAGTAGATTTATGATGGGATTATATGTTGATATTTTTCCACCAGATTTTGAACTCAAGTGCAAAATAATCCAAAAAAATATTAAAAATACAATATTAGAAAATAAATTAAATCAAGAAATAATAGAGTATATAGCTAATTCTTGTAAGAATGATGTTAGACAAATAATAGGAACTATTAATAGATTAATGGCTTATACGGCAATGATGGGCCAAAATAAAATAGATTTAAATTTTGCAATGGAAGCATTAAATGACTTTGTTAAAGTTAATATTTATTCAGAAAATTCCATTAGTAAGATTCAAAATATAGTTGCAGATTACTTTAATATATCAGTTAGTGATTTAAAAAGTAAAAAGAAAACTGCAAATATCGCAAGGCCAAGACATATAGCTATGTATTTATGTCGAATTGATACAGATGAAGGTCTTGCCAGAATAGGTTTAGAATTTGGAGGGAGGGATCATTCAACAGTATCATCAGCACTTGATAAAATAACAAATGAATTAAAAACAGATACAAAATTAAATTTGATTATTAAAGATATTGAAAGTAAGTTATAAAAAATGTTGATAAATTATATGATTAATCCCTATAAAATATGATTAAAAAAAGTTATCAACAACAATCAACAGTATAATAAAGATAATTATTTAAAAAAAAATGAAAGAAGGTACAAAATGAAATTTACAATAGACAAAAATATTTTTTTAGAGGCTTTATATAATGTAACTAAAGCTTTATCACAAAAGATAACAATTCCTGTATTAAATGGTATTGTAATCGAAGCAAATAAAGAAGGGTTAGAATTACTAGCAAGTGATAGTGAACTTACAATTAAAGTAACAATTGATAAAAAAGATATAAAGAAAATAGAAAAGACTGGTAAGTTAATAATTCAAAGTAGATATATATTAGATATTATTAGAAAGATGCCTAGTGATGTTATTAATTTTGAAAGTTCTGATAATAATACAGTAAAAATATATACAGATACAAATGAATTTTTATTAAATTGTTATAATATTGAAGATTATCCAAATATCTCTTTAGAGGAAAGTTCAAATATTGTTAACTTAGATTCAACACTTCTTCGCCAAATTATTAATCAAACATCTTATGCAATGTCTACGCAAGAAGTAAGACCACTTCTTACCGGTTTAAATTTTAAGATAAATGGTGATATTTTAGAGTGTATAGCAACAGATTCATATCGTTTAGCTAAAAAAGTAATTAAGTTATCAACAGCAGTTGAGGATGCAATTAATATTGTTATACCTGGTAAAAGTGTTAATGAACTTGTATCTATCTTAAAAGAGGATGAAGATGTTCAAATTCACATATTTACTAACAAATTATTATTTAAATTTAAAAATATAATGCTTCAAACAACATTATTAAATGGAACTTATCCTGATACAACTAATTATATTCCTAAAGAATTTGCTTATATGATTAATTTAAGTTTAAAAGAGTTCTATGATGCAATTGATCGTGCTTCAATTATTACAATTAGTAAAGATAAAAATATTGTTAAAATGAGTATTGATGACAAAAAAATGATTATTTTTGGTAGTTCTGCGGAAAATGGTAAAACTAAAGAGGAACTTACAATTGAATCTAATAATAAAAATAAATTAGATATCAGTTTTTCATCAAAATATATGATGGAAGCTTTAAAAGTATTAAATACCGACAATATTATTCTCCAAATAAATGGTGATGATAAACCAATTATTATTAATGCTGTCGATGATGATACCGTAATTGAATTAATTTTACCTATAAAAACATATTAATAACAAAATTCGACTAATTTTTTAATAATTATGTGTTATATATTAATTGTCAGGGGAAGAATATATGCCATATATTATCGATAAAAATACTATTTTAGTTATTAAAAGTAACAATAATACAATTATTTATGATAATAAAGAAAAACATGTCATCAGAAGGAAGATTGAAGATGTGTTAAATGATTGTTGTAAGTATTATGGTAGTTCATTAAAAGGTCGAATCGAAGGAACTAATTATTTACTTGGCTCAATATATAAAGCACCGATAATAATTAGTGAATATCAAGAGATAATTATGTTTCCCACATCATCATTTAAATGTGATGATTGTATGTGGATTAATTATGCTTGGATTGAAAAATATTTTTGTGATGATAATAAAACTTTCATTATTTTTAAAAATGGCTTAAAAATTGAGATTAATATTTCAACAAAAATTATTAATAATCAAATTTTAAGATCCTCACGTTTAGAATCTATTTTAAAGAGCAAAAATCGTTGATTTTGCTTTTTTTAATACCATATTTATGATATAATTAAATTACGTATAGGTGTACGAGAAAAATTAAAACAATTTATATTTTATCTAAAAAAGAGGTTTAACATGAAATTAAAAAAATTGGTTTTAAAAAATTTTCGAAATTATTCTAATTTAGATGTTGATTTTTCTGATACAACAAATATTATTTTTGGAGATAATGGAAGTGGTAAGTCAAATCTAATCGAAGGAATATATCTTCTTGCACTTACTAAATCATTTAGAACCAATAATGATTTAAACCTTATTAAGGAAAATGAAGGAAAAGCAAGTGTTAATGGAACTATAGTTACAAATGAAAAATGTAGTTACCAAATCGATATCGATGAAGAAGGTAAAAAAGTTTTTATTGATGGCGATAAGTTAAATAAGATAAGTGACTATGTAACTAAAATCAATATTGTTTTATTTAACCCACTTGATACGCGGTTTATTAATGATTCACCAGCATTTCGAAGAAAAATATTAAATATTGAAATATCCCAAATTAATAAAGAATATTTAAATTTGTTAAGTGATTATAACAAAGTATTAAAAAATCGTAATGCATATCTAAAACAACTACTTATAAATGGTAATTCCTCGACGGAATATTTAGATATTTTGACAGGTAAATTAATCGATTATGGTCTAAAAATAGCTAATATTAGAAATGAATATATAAATGAACTAAATAATTTTATTTCTGATATTTATAAAAATATTTTTGAATATGGTGATCTTAAAATTAATTATAAAAGTATGTTTAAAAATAAAAATGTTGATAAATTAACAGATGATTATCGAAGAAATTATCGTAAAGAAATGAATTATGGTAAAACACTATTTGGTATTCATCATGATGATTTTGAAATTAAATTAGATGGTCATAACATTAGAGAATATGGTAGTGTAGGCCAACAAAAAAATTCAATAATATCATTTAAACTTTCTGAAGTATTAATTATAAAGAAATTAACACATGATTTTCCTATATTAATACTGGATGATTTGTTTAGTGAGTTAGATGATAAAAAGATAAATAATATTATAAAAATGTTAAATAAAGAAGTTCAAACTTTTATAACAACGACAGATATTGATAAGGTAAATAAAGAATTACTTGTTGATGCATCTATTTATAAAGTTAATAATGCAAACGTTGAAAGGATAGATAATAATGGATAATGAACAAAAATACACTGAAAATGATATACAAGTCTTAGAAGGACTAGAAGCAGTCCGTAAAAGACCTGGTATGTATATTGGAACTACCGATATAAAAGGGTTACATCACCTTGTATGGGAAATTGTTGATAATGCAATTGATGAGGCTTTAGCAGGTTTTTGTAATAATATTGAAATAGTTATTAATAAAGACAATTCTGTTACAGTTAAGGATGATGGACGTGGTATACCAGTAGGAATTCACCCTAAAACAGGAATTTCGACAGTTGAAACTGTTTATACAGTTCTTCATGCCGGTGGTAAATTTGGTGGAGGCGGTTATAAAGTTTCTGGTGGTCTTCATGGTGTTGGAGCTTCAGTTGTTAACGCTTTATCATCATTTGTAACCGTTACAGTTTATAAAGATAGTAAAATATATGAAGCTAAATTTACTAATGGTGGTAAAATAGCTCAAAAATTAACTGTAATAGGGGATTGTGAAGCAAATCGTACAGGAACAACTGTTACCTTTAAACCAGATCCTACTATTTTTGATACGACTATCTATGATTATGAAACTTTAAAGGTAAGAACTAGGGAACTTGCTTTCTTAAATAGAGGATTAAAACTAACTTTAAGAGATGATCGTGATGAAGAAGATACAACTGGTGATAGTTTTTGCTATGAAGGTGGTATTTCTGAATATGTTAGATTTATTAATCAAGGGAAAACACCAATTCACGAAGATATTATTCATTTAGAGGGTACTGAGGAAAATGTCTTTTTCGAAGTAGCTATGCAATATAACACTGGTTATAATGATAATATTTATTCATTTGTTAATAATATCAACACTCATGATGGTGGAACTCATGAAGAAGGTGTAAGAAGAGCTTTAACAAGAGTTATTAATAGTTATGCCCGTAAAAATGGTATTTTAAAAGAAAAAGATGAATCCTTAACTGGTGATGATGTCAAAGAAGGTCTTACAATGATTATTTCTTGTAAGCATCCAAATCCCCAATTTGAGGGTCAAACTAAAGGAAGATTAGGTAATTCCGAAGTAAGAAAACTTGCTGATAGTGTCTTTTCAAATGGTTTTGAAAAATTCTTGTTAGAAAATCCTGACGAAGCTAAATTAATTATTAATAAAGCAATGCTTGCATGTCGAGCACGTAATGCAGCTAAAAAGGCTAGGGAAATAACAAGAAAAAGTGATCTGCAAACAACCAATTTCTTTGGAAAATTATCAGATTGTAAGAGTAAAGATCCAAAAGTATCAGAAATATTTATTGTCGAGGGAGATTCCGCTGGTGGTAGTGCTAAAAAGGGTCGTGATTCAATGACTCAAGCAATCCTACCTTTAAGAGGAAAAATACTAAATGTAGAAAAAGCAAGACTTGATAAAGCACTTGGAAATGAAGAAATTAGAACAATTATTACCGCATTTGGTACGGGAATTGGTGATGAATTTGATTTATCTAAATTACGTTACGATAAAATTATTATCATGACCGATGCCGATGTCGATGGTTCACATATTAGAGTATTACTTTTAACGTTATTTTATCGCTTTTTTAGACCGATTGTTGAAGCTGGACATGTTTATGCTGCTCAACCTCCTTTATATCGTATAATGCACGGGAAAACACGCAAGTACGTCCTAAATGATGAAGAGAAGGATAAATATTTAGCAACACTTACTGATGGTGTAAGACAAAAAGCTGAAGTAGCCAGAATGAAAGGTCTTGGTGAAATGGATGCTGAAGAACTTAATGAAACCACAATGGACATTGAAAAAAGAGTACTTAGAAAAATAACTGTTGATGATTTAGTTGCGGCTGATGCTATTTTTGAAAAATTAATGGGTGATGAAGTTGACCCAAGAAGAGAATTTATCGTCGAAAATGCAGGTTATGCAATTAACATAGATATTTAGGAAGAAGGTGAAAATATGGAAAATGACAACAATTTAGATGAACTTTTAGAAAGAGCTTCGGAAGATCAATTAGAAAAAAATGAAGAAGTAATTGAAGAAGAACAAGAAAATAATATTGATACACATGTAAATAATGCTGAATTTAGTGGATATTTTCACGAAAGAGATAGTTTAACTGAAAATAATATTGTAAGTGAAGTAAGTACATCTTTCTTAGAATATTCTATGAGTGTAATTACCGCAAGAGCATTACCTGACTTACGTGATGGTCTAAAACCTGTTAATCGACGTATTTTATGGGCAATGTATGAATCAGGTTATACACCTGATAAACCACATCGTAAATCCGCAACAACAGTTGGTTACGTAATGGGTAATTACCATCCACATGGTGATTCCTCAATTTATGAAGCAATGGTAAGAATGGCCCAAGATTTCAACCAACGTTATATGTTAGTTGATGGCCATGGTAATTTTGGTAATATCGAGGGTGATGGCGCTGCAGCTATGCGTTATACCGAGTCTAGGCTTGCTAAATTATCATTAGAACTTCTTAGAGATATTCGTAAAGAAACAGTTGATATGGATGATAACTTTGATTTTACAAAAAAAGAACCAAAAGTATTACCATCTAGATTTCCAAATATCTTAGTTAACGGAACAATGGGTATCGCCGTTGGTATGGCCACAAATATTCCCCCTCATAATTTAGGGGAGGTTATTGATGGCTGTATCGCATATATTGATAATCCTGATATCGATGTCGATGGATTAATGAAATTTATCAAAGGCCCAGACTTTCCAACAGGTGGTATTATCTTAGGTAATAAAGGTATTAAACAAGCTTATGAAACCGGTCGTGGTGGCATTGTTATTCGTAGTAAAGCCACTATCGAAGAACATAATAATCATAATGCAATTGTTATTACGGAAGTACCATATGGTGTTAATACTCTAGAACTTAAAAATAGAGTAGCAGAACTTGTTCATAACAAGATTATTGATGGTATTTCAGATTATCATACAGATTTAAAAGATGGTGTTAAAATCACAATAACACTTAAAAAGGATGCAAATCCTCAAGTGGTATTAAATAATTTATATAAACATACTAATTTTCAAGTTAATTATGGAATTATTCTTCTTATGCTTGATAATGGTGTACCTCGTACATTAGGTTTAAAATCAATTATTTCTAAATATATAGATCATCAAAAAGAAGTAATTATTCGTCGTACTAAATATGAATTAAATGAAGATGAGAAAAAAGTTCATATCTTGGAGGGATTAAAGATTGCCCTTGATAATATTGATGAAGTTGTATCAATAATTAGAGCAGCTTCTGATGATCAAGAGGCTAAAAGTAAATTAATGGCTCGCTTTGGCCTTTCAGAGGTTCAAAGTGATAATATACTAGAGATGTGTTTAAAACGTCTCACAGGTCTTGAAAGAGATAAAATAGAAAGTGATTTAAATGAACTATTAAAGGAAATTGATTACTTGAAGTCAGTTCTTGCATCAGAACAAAAAGTTCTTGATATCATTAAAGAAGAAATGCTTGAAATAAAGAAAAAATATGCTGATGAAAGAAGAACTCACATCGATATGACGGCAATTGAATATATCGAGGATGAATCACTTATCCCTGAAGAGAATATTGTCGTAGCTCTTTCTCATAATGGCTATATAAAAAGAACAAATGTTGGTACTTATAAGACACAACACCGTGGAGGCGTTGGTGTTAAGGGTATGGGAACTAACGAGGAAGACTATATCGAACAATTAGTTAATCTTTCAACCCATGATCATTTATTATTCTTTACTAATAAAGGTAAAGTATATCGCGTTAAAGGTTATGAAATTCCTGAATATGGTCGTGCCTCGAAAGGACTTCCAGTTATCAACCTGTTATCGATAGAAAAAGATGAAAGAGTTAACTCAATAATTCCAGTATCACAAAGTGAAACTGATGTTGATTATTTGTTCTTTGCTACTAAGGAAGGTATTGTTAAGAAAACTTTGCTTTCTGAATTTGAAAACATTAGAAATTCAGGTAAGATTTGCATTAATCTTAAAGAAACCGATGAACTTGCAGGCGTTAAGAAAGTTAAAAAAGGTGATTATATCCTTCTTGCTTCAGATGCTGGTAGAATGGTAAGATTTAACGAAACAGATGTTCGTGTTATGGGTAGAACAGCAAGCGGCGTTCGTGGAATTAATTTAGAAAAAGAGAACAAATGTATTTGTCTTGAAGTAGTTAAAGATGAAGATAATATCTTATTAATTACCGAAAAAGGTTATGGTAAACAAACTAAAGTATTGGAGTATCGTCAAACAAAACGTGGCAGCAAAGGTGTTAAGGCTCTAAATATTACTGAAAAGAATGGTATATTATCAGCGGTTAAACTTGTTGTACCAGAAAACGATGTTATTATTATGACTAACCAAGGTATGGTTGTTAGAATTCCAATTAATCAAATATCTGAATTAGGCCGCGTAACACAAGGTGTTAGAGTAATTAATCTAAAAGATGGCCAATTAGTGGCGGCTGTAAGTCTTGTTTCTTCAGATGATGACAATGATGATCAAGTAGTTCCTGAGGTAACTACAGGGAATAATGAAGAAGTTTCACGTGAAACTGAACAAAATTAAACAAATTAGTTTCATGTGAAACAAACACTTGCAATCGCAAGTAATAATTGTTAATATAAATACGTGCAACAAATATATTGTAACCTGGTCAGATTCGGAAGAAAGCAGCCACATCAATCCCTATTTGTGTGCACTTTTTTAATGGAGTAAATATGAATATATTGGAAATAGTATTAAAAGAAGCTAAAAAAGCATATAAGAAAGGTGAAATACCTGTTGGATGTGTAATAGTAAGAGATAATGAAATTATTTCTGAAGCACATAATACCAAACAAAAAAGCCACAGCTGTATTAATCATGCTGAAATAATAGCTATAACAAAAGCGGAAAAGAGAATAAAGGACTGGCGATTAAACGACTGTGAGCTTTATGTAAGTCTTGAACCTTGCAATATGTGTAAAGAGGTAATAAGGCAAGCTAGAATTAAAAAAGTCTATTATTTGGAAAAAAGTAATTTTAATAATGAAGATAAGAAAAATATCGAATATACCCAAATAAAAGATAATGAATTAAAGGAAGAATATTCTTCACTTTTAAAGACCTTTTTTAAGGACAAAAGGTAAAATTATTGGTATAATATACATATGGAGGATCTATGAACTACAAGGTTTTATACAGAAAATATCGACCTAGCACTTTTGATGAAGTTGTAGGGCAAGATAATACAATAACATTACTAAAAGATAGCATTTTAAATGAAAAAATTTCTCATGCTTATATTTTTTCAGGACCAAGAGGCACTGGAAAGACTAGTTGTGCAAAAATATTTGCCAAAGCTATTAACTGTTTAAATCCCAAAAATGGGAATCCATGTGGTAAATGTGAAAATTGTTTAAATTTTGCTACTAGCAATGATATATATGAAATAGATGCAGCCTCAAATAACGGTGTTGATCAAGTAAGAGAAATAATTGAGAATATCAAGTTAACACCAATTAATCTTAAATATAAAGTTTATATTGTTGATGAAGTCCATATGTTAAGCATTAGTGCCTTTAATGCGCTGCTATTAACTCTCGAAGAGCCTCCAAAGCACGCAGTATTTATTCTGGCAACTACAGACATCGAAGATGTACCAATTACGGTATTATCTAGGTGTCAAAGATTAGATTTTAGAAAGATTAGAGACGTAGATATCGAAAAAAATATAAAAGATATCTGTAAAAAAGAAGATATCGATATAGATAAGGATGCTATTAGTGAAATTGCAAGTTTTGCTGATGGTGGTATGCGTGATGCCTTAAGTATTTTAGATCAATTATCAAAAACTAATGAAAAAATAACTCAAGACGTTGTCTTAAATTCAATTGGAGTTATTTCTAACAAAAAAATTAAAGAATTAATTGATGCATATAGTAATAATGATATTAATGCAATCGAAGAGTTTATAGCTAGTTTAAGGGAAACTTCTGTTGATTTTAAGTCTTTAATTAAGAAAATTATTAAACAACTACGTTTATCTGCTCTTGAAATAATAAATACTAATGGTGATTTAAATCTATTTGAAAAGTATAAAAAATTGAGCTTTGATTTGGCATCGTTAATATATAAAAATAATGTTAATATCGATGTTCTTACACTTTTAGAGTTTACTCTTTTACCGGTTGAAAATAATAACATGTTAACACTAACTAATCCTAGTAAAAACGAGGTAGAAAGCAAATCTCCTAACACTGAAATTGAAACTATAGAAACGAATGTTATTGAAAGCAAAAAAAATAGTGATAAGTTAACACATGATAATGCTGGTGAAAACGATGAAAAAGCAAAAAACAAGGAGATTAAATTAACACCTGATAATCGAGAAGAAAATTCGGATAATTTATCGTTAATTGACATAAGAGTAAATAACTGTTTTGTAAAAGCAAGTAAGAATTATTTAAATAGCATAAAAGAGAGCTGGCAAACTTATTTAGATAAGCTAACAAGAAAGAAATTAAAGGGATTATTACTTGATTTAGATGTAGTGCTTGCTTCAGATCAATATGTTGTATTAAAATCATCATTTGAAAACACAGTAAAAGAGGTAAATAATAGCTTAATAGTAATCGAAGAATCATTTAATAAAATAACCGATTTAGATTATAGATTTATTGCTATTTCTGATGAATTATGGGGTAAAAAGACCGAAGAATATAAACAAAATATTAGGAATAATGTTGTTTACACATTAATGTCTGAACCTGATAATAATGGTGATACAGGTTTGCTAAATGATGTGTTTAATGATATAAAAATAGAGGTTCAATAAAGGAGGAATATATATGAACATGCAACAAATAATGGCTCAAGCCCAAAAAATGCAAAAGGATATTATGGCCAAGAAAGGACAAATTGATAGTATGTCATTCGAAGGAAAGTCAGACTGGGTTACTATTAATTTTAAAGGTGATCGCTCTGTCGAAGCGGTAAATATTACTAATGATGCGGCATTTGATGCTGAAAATAAGGAAATACTATGCGATATGATAATGCTAGCTATCAAGGATGGTCTTGCAAAAATTGATAAAGAAACCGAAGAAAAACTAGGTTCTTATTCACAAATGGGTGGGTTATTTTAATTATGGTTTATCCAGAAACCTTAGAAAAATTAATTAAATTTTATAAAAAATTACCTAGTATTGGGGAAAAAAGTGCCGAAAGACTGGCTTTAGCTACACTTAACATCGATGATGATGTAATTGCTGATTTTATTCAGAGTTTATCGACTGCTAAAGAGAAATTACAACCATGTAAGATATGTAATAATCTAACTGATAAAGAAATTTGTGATATTTGCGCTGATGAAAATCGCAACAAAAATCTAATATGTGTTATCGAAGATTATAAAAGTGTATTTTCCTTTGAAAAAGCAGGGAGATTTAATGGCGTTTATCATGTATTAAATGGTCTTATTTCTCCAATTAATAATGTAGGACCAGAAGATATTGGGATATCTTCTTTAGTTAAAAGAGTAGATAGTTTAGAAAATCCAGAGCTAATTTTAGCTCTAAAATCCTCAATCGAAGGGGAAACAACAACTCTTTATATTAAAAAAATATTTGAAAAGAAAAATGTTGTTGTTTCTAGGTTATCATATGGCCTTCCAATGGGAGCAGAAATAGATTATTTAGATATTATGACACTTGATAAAGCCCTCGAAGATCGCAAGAAAATATCATAATTTTTATAGAAAAACATATTATTTAATATGCTAAAGATAATATTTAATGTAGTAAAAAAGGTGATATTCGCTATATTTCTATTATATGGGTTAAATATTACCTTAAATGTTTTAAATGTTGTTATACCAATTAATTATATTTCAATTTTCTTTGTTTCTTTGTTTGATATTCCGGGTTTAATATCACTAATTGTATTATATTTTGTTTTATAGGAGATTATTTTGACTACACAAGAAGTATTAGAAAACTTAATAAATATTTACCATGAGAATCGCTTATCTCATGCTTATTTAGTTGAAACCAATAATAAAAATTTGGCCCTCAAAGATATCAATTACTTCATCAAAAACATAATTTGCCCTAGCAAATTTACAAATTCATGCACCAAATGCAATTTTTGTCATTTAATAGAAAATAATAGTTTACCAAGTGTAATTTACGTATATCCTGATGGTAAAACTATCAAAAAGGATCAAATTGAAGTAATTAAAAATAAGTTTTCTAGCAAATCTATTTATACAAATTATAATATCTATGTAATTATTGAACCTGAACTTATGAATGATACGGCATTTAATCGGATGCTTAAGTTTATCGAGGAACCTGAGGATAATATAATTGGTTTTTTTGTAACTACTAATAAAGATAAGATGCCAGATACGATTGTAAGCCGATTATCATGTGTTAGGCTGATATATGATGATATTGAAAATGATAGTATTTCTTTAGATGAAGAATCAAAAGCTGTAATCGAAGATGTTTTTAAGGGTTTTACTTCTAAAATATTCAATTATAATGAATTATTATGTTATAATGTTGATGTCATTCAAAAAAAATTAACTGAAAAAGTGGATATTATTTGTTTTTTTAATATACTTCTTGATTATTTTAAACTAGCTTTAAAAGATGATTATTCAAAAGCAAATGAACTGTGTAATTTAGTAATTAAATACTTAGATAGGTTAAATTATAACGTGAATATACCACTTTTATTGGATAGTTTTGTGGCTGAAATGGGGCAAATATATGAACAATAAAGTTTATGGTGTTTTATTTAAAAATAACAGCAAACCATATTATTTTATATCTGATTTAGATATCGATTTAAATACGGAAGTTATTGTCGAAACTGAAAAAGGTGAACAATATGGTAAAGTAGTAAGTATATTAGATAAATATGATGAAAAACAAGCTTATAAACAAATATTAAGAGTAGCCACTAAGGATGATACGGATGTTTTTTATAAAAATCTAAAAGATGCCGATTCTGCTTTAAAAAAATGCAAGGACTTAGTAAAAGAATTAAATCTCAATATGTTTGTGATAAATGCCCAATATAATTTTGATAGATCACAACTATTAATCAATTTTTCAGCCGATGATCGTATCGATTTTCGTGAGCTTGCACGCCGACTTGCAGGTGTTTATCGAACAAGAATTGAACTAAGACAAATTGGCGCTCGTGATAAGGCAAAACAAGTTGGTGGTATTGGTATATGTGGCCAAAAGCTTTGTTGTGCTAATTTCCTAAATCAAATAGATTCTATCTCAATGAATAAAGCAAAAAATCAAAATTTAGCCTTAAATCCATCGAAGATTAATGGTTCATGTGGTCGTTTACTTTGTTGCCTTTGCTACGAAGATGATGAATATACAAGATGCTCAAAAGGGTTATTTCCTATTGGAACAAAAGTAAAATATAATGGGGAAGAAGCCCAAATAATAGGTGTTGATATTTTAACAAGAACTTATAAAGCTTTAATAAACGAAGAAAAAGTTACAATTAAACATGAGGAACTTGATAATGATCGTAAAAAATGATTTATTCGATTATCAAGATAGATACATATATCAAGACGATAAACTATTCAAGTTTTCTCTTGATTCTATTTTGCTTGCCGAATTTGCTAAAAACTATCTAAATGATAGGATGAATATTCTTGATTTATGCGCAGGAAATATGGCTGTTGGGCTAATTATTTCTAAATATGCGAAATCCCATATTACAGGCTTTGAAATCCAAAAAGAAGTGTATGAATTAGGTAAAAAATCAATCGATATTAATAATTTAACTAAGCAATTAGACATAATTAATGATGATGTTAAAAATATTGGAAAATACTTTAAAAGTGAATGCTTTGATGTTTTAGTGTGTAATCCACCTTTTTTTAGAGTAGGAAGTAGTATAAAAAATGTTAATGAAGGATTATCAATAGCTAGGCACGAAATAGCTTTAACTCTCGAAGATATCTTTAAAATTAGTAAAAGTTATTTAAAAAATAAGGGTAATTTAGTTTTGATTCATCGAGCAAATCGATTAGATGAAATTATCGTTTTAGCAGTTAAATATCAAATAAATGTCAAAAATATTCAGTTAATTACTACGAAAAAAGGCAAAAAGCCAAGTATTGTAATTATTAATGCTGTTAAAAATAGTAAAAGTGGTGTTATAATTAACCGTGAACTTTGTGTTCAGGATGTAAAATCTTATCAAAATATTTTTAAGGAGTAGTTATGAAATTAATTGTCGGTTTAGGAAATCCCGGTAAAGAATACAAAAAAACTAGGCATAATGTTGGCTTTATTATTGTTGACAACTATGCTGACTCTTTAAAGTGGAATAAAGATGGCGATACATTAATTGCAAATACTATAATAAACGATGAAAAGGTTTTATTTATTAAACCGCAAACATATATGAATTTGTCTGGAAACAGTGTTGGAAGAATAGCTAAATATTATAAAATTGATCCAAAAGATATCCTTGTTATTCATGATGATATGGATTTACCTATGATGGAATATCGAATTAAGTTTAATTCCTCTTCCGGAGGCCATAATGGCATTAAAAGTATTATTAGTGTCCTAGGTACCGAAGGCTTTGCTAGACTTAAAATAGGTATTGGTCATAATGAAGATGGCGATACCAAGGATTTTGTCTTAGGAAAGCTCAGTAAAAAAGAAATATCATTCATGGAAACAGATGTTTTCAAAGATATAATTAATGATTTTGTAAATAAAGATATAAACTATGTAATGAATAAGTATAACTAGGGGTTTTTATGGATTTTTTAGATAGCTTTTTTGACAAACAAAATAGTAATGTTATATGTGGTTTAACTGATGAGTTAAACATTTTTTATATTCTTAATCAATTTAAAAAATCTAATAAAAACGTTATTGTGTTGACTTCCTCTTTATATGAGGCAAATAATTATTACAACTTACTGCAAACATATACTTCAGATGTTTTATTATTTTTGATGGATGATTTTATTTCTTCGATGGTTAAAACTTCTTCACCTGAATTAAAATTAACAAGACTTAATACGGTTGATTTAATATCTTCGAAAAAACACATCATTGTGACTAATTTAATGGGCTATCTAAAGTATTTACCTAATATAAACGAAAAAGCCTCTAGAGTCTTAAAAATAGGGAAAAACGACACTATAAAAAGAGATTTAATAATTGAAAAACTAATAGACTTTGGTTATAAGAAAGAATCAATAACAACTTCCACTGGTGAGTTTTCAGTAAGGGGTATGATAATTGACGTCTTTCTAATCAATGAAAAGCATCCAGTCCGCATAGAATTCGATGATGATAAGATTGATAACATACGTTATTATGATGAAGAAACCCAAAGAACAATCAATCAAATCGATTTAATTACATTAAAACCAGTATCTGAAAGCGAGGATATCAATAGTCCATCATCACTGGTCGATTATGCTGATAATCCTTTGATAATTAAGATAGATCAAAGACAAATTAAAGCATCATATTTTAAATTACAGGAAGATATTTTAGATTATACTTCGAAAAATAGTATTGCTGATAAACTGATGTTTAATCTCGAAGATATTAAAATAAAGGATAGTATTGAACTTAATCATTTTGCCGAAAAGAAAAGTGATTTTGTCTATGAATGTAGTTCAATTGATAACTTCAACGAGGATTATGACCTTTTAAAAAAGAACGTTGATAAATGGTTAGATAGTAAAAAAGAGGTCATTTTCTATTTATCAAATAAAAACGAAATCAAGAAAATTAAAAAGATATTTTCAAATATCAAAATAATTAATAAAAAGATTAACAAAGGATTTATTATCGATAAATATGTTGTTATTTCGGAGTTTGATATTGAAAATACCAAACATAACTATAAATATCAAAACAATTTATATGGTGGCAAGAAAATTAGTAATTATAACGACTTAAAAGTTGGTGATTATATTGTTCATATAGCACATGGTATTGGTATTTACAATGGTATAGCTACGCTTACCAAAGATGGCATAAAAAAAGATTATATTCAGCTTCTTTATTTAAATAACGATAAAATATATATACCTGTTGAAAAGATTAATAATATCTATAAATACTCGGATAAAGATGGCAGTAAACCGCATTTAAATAGACTTAACTCTTCTTCATGGCTTAAAACAAGAGCATATGTTCAAAAGAAAGTTCAAGATATATCAAGAGAGCTAATTGAACTTTATAAACAAAGAATTGCCATTAAATCAGACGTTTATCGTTCTTACCCCGAAGAGGATATTTTTGCGACTGAATTTAGTTTTGATTTAACCGCAGATCAACAAAAATCAATTAATGATATTTATGCTGATTTGCAAAGTAGTTACCCAATGGACCGCCTTTTATGCGGAGACGTTGGCTTTGGCAAGACAGAAGTTGCTTTTAGAGCTATGTTTAAAACCATTTTAAATAATGCGCAAGTAATGTATTTGTGTCCTACAACAATCCTTTCTAAACAACAATATACTGTTGCCAAAGAAAGATTTAAAAATTGGCCAATTGAAATAGCTTTATTAAACAGGTTTACCTCTAAAAAAGAGGAAGATCGGATTATCGATGGTTTAAAAACTGGTAAAATAGATATGGTTTTTGGTACTCATAAACTATTAAATGATAAAATAGGTTTTAAAAATCTCGGTTTAATGATTGTTGATGAAGAGCAACGCTTTGGGGTTAAACATAAAGAAAAAATCAAAGAAATGAAACAAGATATTAATGTTTTAACTTTATCGGCAACACCTATTCCAAGAACATTGAAAATGGCCCTATCAGGTCTTAGAGATCTATCAATTATAGATACACCACCACTTAATCGTTATCCTGTTCAAACCTATGTCGTTAGCGAAGATGACCTAATCATCAAAGATGCTATATATAAAGAACTTGCTCGTCATGGTCAAATATTTATTTTGTTTAATAATATTGAAAATATTGAATCAAGAGTGGATCACTTAAGAAAACTAATTCCAAACGAAGAAATAAGATTTGCTCATGGTCAAATGGACAAAGAAGACCTTGATACCATAATGGACGATTTTGTTAATCAAAAGTTTAATATAATTGTCTGTACCACTATTATCGAAAATGGAATTGATATCCCAAATGCCAATACTTTAATTGTTTATGATGCGGATAGATTAGGGCTTGCTCAATTATATCAACTTCGAGGTAGAGTTGGGCGCAGTGACAAGGTTGCATACGCTTATTTAATGTATAATAAATCTAAAATGCTTAATGATGATGCAATTAAAAGATTACAAGCTATCAAAGAATTTACTGAGCTTGGAAGTGGCTATAAAATTGCTATGCGTGATCTTTCAATTCGTGGTTCTGGTGATATTTTCGGAGCCAATCAAGCAGGTTTTGTCGACACAGTTGGAGTATCGTTATACATGAAACTAATCGAAGATGAAATGCGCCGCCAAAAAGGTGAATATGTCGAAGAGGATGAAGATGATAAAGATCAAACCCTTTTAAGCGTCGAAACGCATATTGATGATTCATATATTTCGGATGAGGACATCAAAATTGAAATCCACCAAATGATTAACCAAATTGATTCATACGATAAGTTGTTAGATATCAAAAATACTATCGAAGATCGTTTTGGTAAAATTAGTGAATCAATTGAAAACTATATGTATGAAGAATGGTTTGAAAAAATTGCTAAAAAATTAGGTATTACTAAGGTAAAACAAACAGATCGTTTTATTGAAATTGAACTTCCTAAAGAATTATCAGAAACTATCAAAGGCGATAAACTTTTATATGAATCTTACAGCATATCCAAGAGTTTTAATTTAGCATATAAGCATGGATGTATAATTATTACTTTATATTATAAGAGTCTACCAGAGCATTTTATTAAGTATATTGTTAAATTATTAAATACATTATAGTATATAAAAAATGAGATTAAACACACTACTATTAGGAGTGTGTTTTTTTGTTGAAAAGTACTGGAATTGTAAGAAAAATAGATGAATTAGGAAGAATCGTTATACCCAAAGAATTACGTAGTATGTTAGGAATTGCAAATGGTGATGAATTAGAAATATTTATTGAAAACGAACTTATAGTTTTAAAAAAATATTCCCAATTATTAAATAATAAAGATAAAACAAACAATTTGGTGAGTAAAATCACTAATTTGGTCGACGGAATTTTATTAATCGCTGACAAAGAAGTCATTTTGACATCAGGAAAATTTGAAAACAAAAAAATTCCTAATACTATCAAAAATATCATTTTGAGTCGTCAAAATTATTGTTTGAACGATAAAGAAGTGTATTTGTTTGATGAATTAGAAATAAGTGGTTATTTTTATTTTAGTCCAATTATTCAAGATAGTAATGCAAATGGTGTCATAATATTAGTAAAAAACAATAGAATTAATAAAGAAGATGTTGTATTTGTTAGTGTTTTAAAGAATATAATTGAAAAATCCTAGGGTTTATGTTAAAATCAGTTTACAGGTGCAGTGATTAGGAAGATTTTATTAACTAATTGATAGAGAGTACTATGGTGGTGGAATTAGTATAAAAAGTTAATATATTGTGAGCCTATGAGCATTTGAAGGAGTAGCTTCCTTATCGGCAAAGTTGCATGCAAGGCATGAATTAAGGTGGTACCGCGGGTTAGCCCGTCCTTTAGTTCATGTCTTTTTATTTTTTAAAGGAGTGATTAAAATGGACAAAAAGTTTTATATTAGTACGGCAATTGCGTATACTTCATCGAAACCTCATATAGGTAATACATATGAGATTGTTTTAGCGGACGCTATTGCTAGATACAAAAGATTACAAGGATATGATGTTTATTTTCAAACTGGTACTGATGAGCATGGTGAAAAAATTGAATTAAAAGCCAAAGAAGCTGGTGTATCCCCACAAGAGTACGTCGACAAAGTAGCTGGCCAAATTAAAGATATTTGGGATGTAATGAACACAAGTTATAATAAATTTGTCAGAACCACAGATAAAAATCATGAAAGAGTTGTTCAAGACATTTTTAAAAAATTATACGATCAAGAAGATATCTATAAAGGCGAATATAAAGGATTATATTGTACTCCTTGTGAATCATTTTGGACGGAAAGCCAACTTGTCGATGGAAAATGTCCTGACTGTGGAAGAGAAGTAAAAGAGGCAACCGAAGAAGCCTATTTCTTAAGAATTAGCAAATATTCTAAATGGCTTGAGGATTATATTGAATCTCATCCAGGCTTTATTGAACCAGAAGCTCGTAAAAATGAAATAATAAATAATTTCATTAAACCGGGATTACAAGATTTATGTGTTTCAAGAACCTCATTCAAATGGGGAATTCCTGTTACCTTTGATGACAAACATGTCATTTATGTATGGATTGATGCTCTATCAAACTATATAACTTTCCTTGGTTATGAAGTAAATGGTGAATCTAGTGCTGATTTTAATAAATACTGGCCTTGTGACGTTCATTTAATTGGTAAAGATATCTTAAGATTTCATGTAATATACTGGCCAATTATGCTTCATTTACTAGGTGTAGAATTACCTCATAAAATATTTGGCCATCCATGGCTTTTATTTGGTAATGATAAGATGAGTAAAAGTAAGGGTAATATTGAATATGCTGATGATTTAGTAAATGAATATGGTGTTGATGCTATTAGATTCTATATGCTTCATGATATGCCTTTTTCCTCGGATGGTAATTATACAAGAGAGCTTTTAATCGAGTCTATCAATAGTAATCTTGCTAATGTTCTAGGTAATTTAGTTAATCGAACAATTGGTATGGCTAATAAATATTTTGATGGAATAGTAACAAATACTAAGAAAAATAATGAATTAGATAAAGAATTTATCGATTATATTTTAAGTAAGAAAAGCATTGTCGATGAAAAAATTGATAACCTTAGAATCGCCGATGCTCTCGAGGAAGTTATTGATCTATTCCGTAGATGTAATAAATATATTGATGAAACAACACCATGGGTTTTAGCCAAAGAAGATAATAAAGATAGATTAAATACAGTTTTATACAATCTTATTGAGTCAATTAGAATAGGAGCGGTATTACTTCAAAGCTTTATTCCTGATACTAGTGCAAGTATTTTTAAGCAAATTAATACTGATTTAACAACCTTTGATAGTATCAATGAATTTGGTGGTTATAAATCTGGTACAAAAGTAAACGGACCTAAAGTATTGTTTCAAAGAATTGATAGTGAATAATATGTATATAGATACACATTGTCATATATATCAAGAATATTATGATGATATAGATAAAGAAATAAATGATTGTAATAAAGAAAATTGCAATGTTTTAATAACAAATGGTTGTGATTTAAAAAGCAGCAAAGAATCACTTGAAATAGCAAAAAAGTATAAAGAAGTATATGCTGCAATTGGGTTTCATCCCACCGAAATTAAAGACTATGATGATAGTTGGCTATATTGGTTAAAAGAGCATATTAATGATGATAAAGTTGTAGCTATCGGAGAAATAGGTCTTGATTATCATTATGATGATACTGATAAAGAAAAAGAAATAATTATTTTAAAAAAACAACTAGAACTAGCTGAAAAATATCAAATGCCTGTTATTGTCCACAGTAGAGATGCTACGGAAGATACTTTAAAAATTTTAAAAGATTATAATTTAAAAGGTATTATTCATGGTTTTTCAGGTTCATTAGAGGTTGCTAAAGAGTATATTAAAATGGGTTATAAACTTGGAGTTAATGGTGTTGTTACTTTTAAAAATGCTCATTTAAAAGAAGTTATAAAGGAAATCGGCATCAAAAATATTGTTATTGAAACAGATAGCCCATATCTAACACCAGACCCTTTTAGAGGTCAAAAAAATCATCCGTATAATGTGAAAATTATAGTGGATTTTTTAGCGGATTACTTAAATATTTCAAAGGAAGAAATTTTGAGAATAACTAATAATAATGCCAAAGAAATACTTCAAAAATTAAAGTTGTAAGCGTCATAAAATGGCGCTTTTTTCATAAATATTTAATGGTGATATTTTGAATATTAATGTAGGTGATTATGTAACTCGAAAATCATATGATAATGATACAGTTTTTAAGGTGTTGAGTATAACCGAAGATACAGTTTATTTAAAAGGGGTTTATGTAAGACTTTGTGCCGATAGCAAAGTTGAGGATTTAATTAAGACTGAACTTACAGATGATGATTTTAAAACGGATTTTCCCAAAGAGGAATCCAGAGGAGAATATTTTTATTTGCCTGGAAAAGTTTTACACATTGACGGGGATAGTGAGTATTTAGAAAAATGTCTAAAGTTTTATAAACAAATGGGTGTTTACGCAATAGGTAAAAAAATTAGCGAAGAAGAAATATCCAAACAAATAATACCTTTACTCGAAGAGTTTAAACCAGATATAGTTATTATTACAGGGCATGATGCCTATTTAAAAAAACACGGCAAAAAAGAAGACATCAATAATTATAAAAATTCTCGTAATTTTGTTAAAGCGGTGAGAGCTGCAAGAAAATATGAAAAAAGCCAGGAGAAATTAGTTATTATCGCCGGCGCATGTCAAAGTGATTATGAAGACCTTATCAAGGCTGGCGCCAATTTTGCATCCAGTCCTAAAAGAGTAAATATTCATGCTTTAGATCCTGCGATTATTGCCATAAGTGTAGCAATGACTAAAAGAAATGAACCAATTGACTTAGTGAGAATACTTGAGAAAACTAAGTATGGCTCCGATGGCCTCGGAGGAATCATAACAAATGGTTTAATGTATGTGGGGTTTCCTAGATGAATATAGAAAATATAAAAAATGAAATAGATAAGAAAATTGGTTCTAAAGTTTTAATAACCGTTTATGGCATGCGTAATCGAACAGATAGATACGAGGGATTTTTATATAAAACATATCCAAATATTTTCACAATTAACTATCAAGGCGAAGAAAAAAGTTTTGCTTATCGTGATGTAATAACCAAAGATGTAACTATTAAATATTTATAAATATTTTATTGCAAATTAAATAATAATTAGATACAATATTATTGTGAATATGGTAAAGGAGTGAGAAAAATGGAAATTACATCTGTTAAAGTTCACAAAACTGAAAGAGAAGGATCTCGTATGAAAGGATATGCAACAGTAACATTAGATGATTGTTTTGTTGTAAGAAATATCCGTATTATTGAAGGAGACGAAAAGTTATTTATCGCAATGCCTAGTCGTAAGGTATCTGATGATCGTTATGAAGATATCGCTCATCCAATTAATGCTGAGACTAGAAAAATGTTCGAAGATAAAATACTTGAAGAATATAAGAATCCAACAGTTACCGAGGAAGAGTAATCTTAAGCGCCAAATGGTGCTTTTCTTTTTGGCATATTTTTTTTATTTGTTCATATTCTTTATAGGGAGGATATATGGAACAAGCAATTAACATATCTCATGAATTAAAACTAATTGATCGTAGTATCTTATCTTTAACGGGAGTAAATAAAATCATTAGTTTTGACAGCAATGAGTTTTTATTAGAAAGTAATATGGGACTAATTCATATAACCGGAGTAAATCTAGAATTGCAATCACTAGATACTCACGAAGGAATCATTAGGATAAAAGGTAAAATTTCAGGTTATAATTATCTGGATAAACAAATCAAGAAAAAAGAAGAATCAATATTAACAAAACTATTTAAATGAATGTAAATGAGCAAATTACAGCACTTTGTTTTAACTTTATTTATGGTTTTACAATTTATTATGCTGTTATTATTAATTACCTTTTTATTAAAAATGAGGTTTTAATTGTTAAATTATTGATTACATCTCTTTTTTTAATTGATTTTACTATTATTTATTTGATGATTATTTATAAATTAAACTATGGAATGTTTCATATTTACTATTTAATTGCATTTGTTTTAGGATATATCCTTTCTTTAAAAATTAAAAAAAGCGTAAAGCTTGTGAAAACTAAGAAATTATCAATTGACATCAAAAACTGGTAAGTATATAGTTGTTATAGGTAGGGGTATGCATATGGCTAGAACTGGAAAAAAAGAAAGAAGACGTCTACTTATAATTTCCCTAACAGTAATTGTGCTGTTAGTTTCTTTATTTGCCAGTATGTATAGCAGCTTTATGCAAATTATTGATAACCATAAACAAACAGTAGCTTTGACTGCAGAATATGAAGCCCTTTTAGAAGAGGAAAAAGCTCTTTCCTCGGAGGTTACAAAAATGCAAGACCCTAATTATGTTGCTAGATATGCTAAAGAAAAATATTTATATTCCGAAGATAATGAAATAATCATAAGAATCGATTAATCGGTTCTTATTTTTTTATAATTTCATCAATTAATCCATATTCCAGTGCTTCTTTAGCAGTCATATATGTATCTTTTAAGGTATCCTTTTCTATTTTTGTAATAGACTTTTTTGTGTTTTTAGCAAAAATTTTATTAATGATTTGTTTAATTTTTAATATTTGATCACTTGCTATTTTGATATCGGATGCTTGCCCTTGAGCCCCTCCAAGAGGTTCGTGAATCATTATTTCACAATTTGGAAGTGCATATCTTTTTTTCCCTGAGGAAAGTAAAAATGCCCCCATACTAGCACACATACCTATGCCGATTGTTATCACTTTACTTTTAACATAGTTTATTGTGTCATAGATGGCTAGTCCTGCAGTTACACTACCTCCGGGTGAATTGATATAAAGATAAATGTCTTCGTTTGATTTGCTATCAAGATAAAGAAGCTCGCCTACAATTGTGTTTGCTATTTGGTCATTTATTTCTCCGGTTAAAAAAATAATTCTTTTAGTTAATAATAATGAATATAGATCATAAGCACATTCTTTATTTTCGGTATTATCTATAATCATAGGAATTAAATTCATGGTATCACCTACCAATATAATAGAATTATTTCTATTTTTTATTCATAAAAATTATTATTTATGATATAATCATTTATGATAAGGGGCTTAGGCATGAGTGAGATACAATTAACACTTCCAAATGGTGAAAAAAGAAGCTTTCCAAAATATACTACTTACTATGATATTAGTAAGAATTTTGAAATGGAACATGACGTTATTGGTATCATGGTTAATAATAGAATAACTTCTTTAAATGATCGAGCTGATCACAATGCTAATATTAAGTTTTTAGATTTAACTGGTTATAATGGCAACCGAATTTATGTAGCAGGTTTAAAAATGGTTTTTGAGTATGCTCTTAAAAAAGTCTTGCCGCAAGCTGTAGTTAAATTTTCATATAACTTACCAAAAGGTATAATTGCCGATGTTGAATATGACAAAGAAATAACAAATGAACTAGTGGGTCTTATTCGTAAAAGCATGGCTAAAGCGGTAAGCGATAATATTATTATTGAAAAATTAATAGTAAAAAACAATGATGGTATTGCTTATTACGAAGAAATAGGTAACAAAGTAAAATCAGAAAATATTCAAAATATAACAGATGCTACTGTTGTTTTATATAGATTAGATGATTTAATAAACTATTATTATTCAGAAATGCCTCATTCGACAGGTGTTATAAATAAATATGAGGTAAGGTATTTGGGCCGCAAGCGTTTTGCTCTTAATTATCCGACTGAAAATGATAATGGTAAGACTCCGGAATTTGTCAATTATGAGGGCATTATTGATGCTTATAGTCAAGGTAAAAAATGGCTAAGTACAATGAATGTTCCTTATATTAACGATGTTAATAGAGAGGTAACTAATGGCAAAATCAGTAATTTTGTTAAATCATCAGAGTTAAATTTCAACCTAGGAATTAATGATACGGCAAAATACATTTCTAAAAATCCAAAAATTAAATATGTTATGATTGCAGGTCCTTCGACAAGCGGAAAAACGACTGTTACCAAAAGACTTGCTAATTATTTTGAAATATACGGACTTGATCCAATTGTAATATCACTTGATGATTATTTTAAAGAAAGAGTTGATACCCCAAAAGACGAAAAAGGCGAATATGATTTTGAATGTTTACAAGCTATTGATCTTGAATATTTAGCAAGCGATATGACTAAACTGCTTAATAATGAAGAGATTAATTTACCGCAATTTAATTTTGTTACTGGATGTAAGGAAATATCGAGCAAAAAAATAAAATTAAAAGAAAACAGTATCTTATTATTCGAGGGATTACATGCAATTAATGACGATTTACTTCCCATGATATCTAAAAATGAAAAATATAAGATATACGTAAGTCCATATATACCACTTTGCCTTGATGAGCATAATTATATTACTTGTGAAGATTTACGTTTAGTAAGAAGAATAGTAAGAGATTTTAGAACAAGAGGATTTCCGGTTGAAAAAACAATTAAAAGTAATAAAAAAGTCCGCGAAGGAGAGTTTAAGTATATAAATCCTTATATTCATCAGGCAGATAAGATTATAAATACGTCTTTACCTTATGAAGTGGGTGTTTTAAAGGTATTTGCGGAGCCACTTTTATTTGCAGTACCTAGTGATTCAGAGTTCTTTAATGAATCAAGAAGATTATTAAGTTTTTTAAAACAATTCTTTACAATTAGTAGTGAATTTGTACCAAGAGATTCAATACTAAGAGAATTTATAGGAGGAGATATAGATGATTAGAGTAGCTATTAATGGTTTTGGCCGCATAGGAAGGCTTGCTTTTAGACAAATGCTTACTAGTAAAGATTTCGATGTTGTAGCAATTAATTCAAGAACTGGTACTCCAGAGGATTTTGCTTATTTAGCAAAGTATGATTCAGTACATGGAACATTTCATGAAGATGAAATATCATTTGATGAAAATAGCGTAGTTATCTGTAATTCAAAACATATAAAAGTATTAAATGAATCCGATCCTGCAAATCTACCTTGGGGTGAATTAAATATCGATTTAGTTCTAGAGTGTACCGGAGCATTTACTTCTAAAGAAAGCGCTTCCGCTCATTTAACAGCAGGTGCTAAAAAGGTTTTGATATCTGCACCAGGTAAAGATGAAATGCCTACGATTGTCGCTAATGTAAATGATAATGACGCCTCTGTAAAAGAAAGTATTGTAAGTGCTTCAAGTTGTACAACAAATTGTCTTGCACCAGTATTAAATATTTTAGAAAGTCATTTTGGCATAGAAAGAGGTATGATGTGTACGATTCACGCTTATACTTCAGATCAAGAGTTACTTGATAATTCTCATAAAAAAGGTATTTTATCAAGAAGAGGAAGAGCTGCTGGAGCTAACATTGTTCCAACAACTACTGGAGCCGCTAAATCAATCGGCTTAGTAATTCCTAGTCTAAAAGGCAAATTAGATGGTCTTGCTTATCGGGTTCCGACTTTTGATGGCTCTGTTGTCGAAGTAAATCTTGAACTAAAAAGAAACGTAACCAAAGAGGAAATTAATAATTGTTTTAAAGCAAATCAAAATGAAACAATTCGTTATACTGAAGACCCAATTGTATCTAGTGATGTTATTGGCAAGAAATTTGGCGCTACAGTTGATGGGCTTTCAACGATGATAGTCGATGATGGACAAAAACAAATGGTTAAAGTTGTAGCTTGGTACGATAATGAATATGGTTACACAGCTCAAATGCTTAGAACTGCTAAAAAGATGTTTGAATAACATCTTTTTTCTTGATAATAAATGGTCATTTTGATAAACTTAAATTAAAAGATAGGGTGATTAATGTGAAGTATATTGATGAAGTAGATATTCAAAATAAAAAGGTATTATTAAGGCTTGATTTAAATGTTCCTATTGAAAATGGTGTTATTAGCGATACAACTCGTATTGAAAAATCTTTAAAAACAATTAAGTTTTTATTAGATGGTAATAATAGTCTTATTATTTTAAGTCATTTAGGAAGAGTTAAATCAAGAGAGGATAAGATAAATAAAAGTTTAAAAATAGTTGCTGATAAATTATCCCAATTATTGGGAAGAACTATTGATTTTATTGATAATCCGGTTGGTATGGAAGTATTAAATAAATGTAAGGATTTAAAACCGAAAGAAATAGTTATGCTTGAAAATGTTCGTTTTTGTGATTACCCAGAAAAATTAGAAAGCAGTAATGATGAAAACCTTGCTAAATATTGGAGTGCCCTAGGTGATGTGTTTGTTTGTGATGCTTTTGGTAGTCTTCATCGTCTTCATTCCTCGGTTGCAGGAATATCAAAGTTTATCCCATCTTATTTCGGACTTCTTGTCAAAGAGGAAATGGAAGGCCTTTCTAAAGTAATAGAACCTGAACATCCATATGCTGTGTTTATGGGTGGTGCTAAAGTAGATGATAAACTTCCTTATATTGAAGAACTGCTTCCAAATATTGATTTCTTATTAATTGGTGGAGGTATTGCTAATTCGTTTCTTTATGCTTTAGGATACGATGTTGGCGATAGCCTATATACTAAAGATGGGGAAATATTAAATAAATTAAAAGAGCTTGTAGAAAAGTATCGGGAAAAGATAATTTTACCTATTGATTTTGTTTTTGATGGAACAAGTATATTAGATTTGGGTTTAAAATCGATTACTAAATATAAAAATGTATTAGGTATGTGCAAGACGATATTTGTTAATGGTACATGTGGTAAGTTTGAAGTTGAAAGATTTGCTAAAGGAACAGTGGATTTATTTTCTTATTTAAGGGAAATAGATGCATATAAGGTAGCAGGTGGCGGAGATACCTTAAATGTTATTCATAAATATGGTTTAGAAGATTGTTTTAATTTTTTATCAAGTGGTGGTGGGGCCTCTTTAGAGTATGTTTCTTCTAAAAAATTGACAGCAATTGATTACATAAACAAAGGATAATCTTTTATTTTCGACATTGATTTACATTATTAGACACGATTATACATCTATTTTAATAGATTTTTAAAAATATATAATTTATAATTTAATTACGTGCTTAGTTTGTTTTTAGGAAAGAGAGACTTTTGAACTATGAACAAAGTTATTAAAGCAGTAATTATTGATGACAGCAGTATGGTAATAAACAACTTAAAATCTCATTTTGCAAGTAGTGAAAGTGTTAAGATAACAGCTGTTTTTACAAGCGGTGATGCGGCATTAAACTACGTTGTAAACCATCAAGGGGAAATTGACTTAATAATAATGGATATTTTAATCCCAGGAATTGATGGACTAACATTCCTATCCGAACTAAAAGAAAGAAACATTAACAAGAAGATTATAGTCCTATCGAATTATAAGGATGAAATAGTAATCAACCGATGTTCAAACTATAGTGTTTCGTATTATATCTTGAAACCATTTAGTATTTTAGCATTAGAAAAACGAATTAAAGATTTATTTACAACTAAGACAACGAATCCAAGAAAAAATGAAAATATTGATTTAGAAATAAGTGATATTCTGCATAATTTAGGTATACCCTCGCATATTAGGGGTTATAAATATATTAGAGATGGAATAATAATGATTTATAACAATGACAATTTGTCATTTATAACTAAGGAGATATATCCTCAGATAGCATATAAATATGATACAACTCCCTCGCGAGTTGAAAGAGCAATAAGACACGCAATTGAAGTAAGCTGGATAAGAGGAGACTTAGCTTTAATGGAAGAGCTTTTCGGTTTTAGTGTCAGCTGTGATAAAGCAAAACCTACTAATTCAGAATTCTTGTCAACTATTGCTGATCGTATTAAGCTAACAAGATGTGCTTTGAAATAATAAGCACATTTTTTAATGTTTGAGTTTTTGATGTGATTATGTTATCATTGGTATGATAAGAGAGTGATCATATGAAAAAGATATTAACAATAATATTTGATGGCTTTGGTATTCGTGATGAAGTAAAAGGCAATGCTGTAAAGGCTGCTAATATGCACAATTTCGAGGGCTTTTGGAATAAGTATCCCCATACAACCCTTTATGCATCGGAAGAAAGAGTTGGGCTTTTAAAAGGACAAATGGGTAATAGCGAGGTAGGCCATATGACAATTGGGGCAGGCCGTCTTATTAAATCCAATATGGATAAGATTTCGGACTTTTTTAATAGTCCTGATAGTTCACCTGCTTTTAGTGAACTAGTAAGTAATCCTAATAAAAGAGTTCATTTAGTAGGTCTTTGTAGTGATGGCAATATTCATGCTAGTATTACGCATTTTATTCAAATGTATGAATTATTAGTTAGTCGGGGTTTTAATAAGATTTATTTTCATTTAATTACTGATGGAAGAGATACTGCTGTTGATGTTTCTTATAATTATGTTAAAACAATCGAAGATTTAATTAAAAAACATGGTGTTGGTAAAATAGCAACCTTATGTGGTAGATTTTATGCTATGGATCGTGATAACAAATATGATAGAACTAAAGTATTTTACGATGTTGTTGCTAAAGGAATTGGTAAACATATAATTGATATCAAAAAGGCCATTGAAGATAGTTATGCAAATAATACTACTGATGAATTTATAAAACCTTTAGTATGTGCTGATGATGGCATTATTCAAGAGGGCGACTCAGTTATATGGATAAATTATCGAGCTGATAGAGCAAAACAATTTTTGGATGCTCTTGTCAACGGTTCAAAATTCGAAGGATTTGCAACTAGAGGATACACTAATTTACCAGTATACACACTATTTCCTATTGATAAAGCTATAAAAACAAATGCTTTTATCCCTGAAGAAGTTGTTGATAATCCTCTTGGTATTTATTTTTCTAAATTAGGTTTAAAACAAGCTAGGGTAGCAGAAAGCGAAAAATATCCTCATGTAACATATTTCTTTGATGGCGGATTTAATGGTAAAGTCGAAGGATGCGATAAATTTCATATTGAATCACCGCAGGTAGCCACCTATGATTTAAAACCGGAGATGAGCTGTGTTGCTGTATGTCGAAAAGTAATTGAATGTATGGAAAAAGATTATGATTTTATCTTTGTTAATTTTGCTAATCCCGACATGGTTGGCCATACCGGTGATATGGATGCTGCGACTAAAGCGTGCATGGCAGTAGATGTCTGTTTAGGCAAATTAATAGAATCTGCTGAAGATAATTTTTATACAATTATATTGATGGCAGATCATGGCAATTGCGATACGATGATTAATGATGATGGAAGCATATGTACAACCCACTCTCTTGCTAAAGTTCCATTCATTATTAGTGATCAAAAGGTAAAGCTTAGAGATGATGGCGATTTAACAAATGTTGCACCGACAATTCTTGATTATATGGATATTGCCATACCTAGTCAGATGACAAGTGAATCATTAATTGAAGAATAACTGGAGAAAATCCAGTTTTTTTGTGATTTTATGCTTGATTTTCGCATATCTTTTATGATAATATGGTGAGTGTATGACTGCAAAGACACGCGAGGTTGCTGATACGCTTGGCAAAGTTGGTAATATTGCTTATACGTTTCAGGTAATTTGCGTCGAGCAAGTCTATACTAGATATAGGCGAAAGGAGACGTGTAATAATGTCAAAAGGACAAGTTCGTATTACATTAAAAGCATATGATCATAGAGCACTTGATGTAGCTGCTGGAAAAATATGTGAAACTGTAAAGAGAACTGGGGGAGAAATATCTGGACCTGTACCTCTTCCTACAGAAATTGAAAAATTTACTGTACTTAGAGCTGTACACAAATATAAGGATGCTCGTGAACAATTCGAAAGAAGAACTCACAAGAGACTTATCGATATTAAAAACCCAAGTAAAGAGACGGTTGATGCTCTTGCTCATTTAGATTTACCAAGTGGCGTTGATATCAACATAAAATTATAATTAGAAAGAAAGGAAAATTAAAATGAAAGGAATCTTAGGGCGCAAAGTTGGAATGACTCAAGTATTTACTAAAGATGGTAAACTTATTCCTGTTACAGTAGTAGAAGTTGAACCAAACGTAGTAATGCAAGTTAAAACCACTGAAAAGAATGGTTATAACGCTATTCAACTTGGCGTATTTGAAAAGAAAGAAAAAAATGCAACTAGAGCTGAAATTGGCAATGCAAAAAAAGCAAACACTACTCCTAAGCGCTTCTTAAAAGAAATAAGAGATTATGAAGGCTCTTATAATGTTGGAGATGCTGTTAGTGTAGATGTATTTGCTAGCGGTGAAGTAGTAGACGTTACTGGTACTACTAAAGGTAAAGGTTTTCAAGGTGTTATTAAAAGACACAATCAATCAAGAGGACCTATGGGACATGGTTCTCACTATCATAGAAGACCGGGTTCACTTGGAACAATGCTTCCAAAAAGAGTATTAAAGGGTAAAAATTTACCAGGTCATATGGGTGTAGAAACTGTTACTATTCAAAATCTTGAAGTAATAGAAGTTAACCCAGCTGAAAATTATATGTTAATTAGCGGTAATGTTCCTGGCGTAAGAAATTCATTAGTATTAATTAAAACTGCAGTTAAAGGTGAAAAACCTAGAAAAGCTGAAGAACTTATGGAATATGAGGATGCTGAAACAGTTGTTGATGAAGTAGTAGAAGAAGTTGCTACTGAAGAAGTAACTGTAGAGGAAGCTCCAGCAGAAGAAACAGTAGAAGAAACTACTGAAGAAGAAAATACTAATGAAGATGCTAAAGAAGAGGAAGACAAGTAGTCTTAGAAAGGATTTAAAATGACAAAAATAGCAATTAAAAACCTAAAAGGCGAAAAAGTTAAAGACATCACTTTAGCAGATAGCGTTTGGAACGTTGAAGCAAATGCTGCTAGCATGAAAAAGGCAATTAGATTACAACTTGATGCTTCAAGACAAGGTACAGCTAAAACTAAAACTAGAAGCGAAGTTTCTGGTGGAGGAAGAAAACCTTGGAAGCAAAAAGGGACTGGCCGTGCTAGACAAGGATCAACACGTTCAACTCAATGGCGTGGTGGCGCAGTTGCTGGTGGTGTAAACCCTCGCGATTACGGTTTCAAAATTAATAGAAAAGAAAGAGTATTAGCACTTAAGAGTGCATTAAGTGAAAAAGTTGCATCTAAAAACTTAGTTGTATTAGAAAATCTCGTATTAGATTCTCTTAAGACAAAGGATGCTAATAAATTATTAAAGGATTTATCTTTAGAAGGTAAAATCTTATTCGTAGCAAACGAAGATGCTGAAAATTTATACATGGCTACAAGAAATCTTGACAATGTATTAGTGTTATTTGCAGATGAATTAAACGTATTTGATGTTGTCAATGCAGATGTTCTAGTAGTTGATGAAGCAAGTTTAAAACAAATTGAGGAGGTGCTTAAATAATGAAACATTATAGTGATATTATTATTGCACCAGTTATTACTGAAAAGTCTATGGCTAATAGACAAAATAACGTTTATACATTTAAAGTAGTTGATACTGCTACTAAAGACGAAATTAAAAAAGCTATCGAAGAAGCTTTCAACGTTTCAGTAGCAAGTGTTAATACATTAAATACTAAATCTAAGAAAAGAAGAGTTGGAAAATACTCTGGAAGAACTAAAACTTATAAAAAAGCAATTGTTACTTTAAAAGATGGTTCTTCTATAGAAATGTAGTAAGGAGGATTACAAATGGCAATTAAACATTACAAACCAGTTACAAATGGTCAAAGAGGAATGTCTACATTAGTTAATGAAGAACTTACTACAAATAAGCCAACAAAAAGTTTATTACAAACTAAGAAAAAAACTGGTGGAAGAAATAACCAAGGAAGAATGACTGTTCGTCATATCGGCGGTGGCAATAAACAAAAATACCGTGTTATTGATTTCAAAAGAAATAAATTTGGTGTTACTGGTAAAGTTGCTTCAATCGAATATGATCCAAATAGAACAGCAAACATTGCGTTAATTAATTATCGCGATGGTGAAAAAAGATATATCATTGCTCCAAAAGATTTAACTGTTGGTGCAATAATTGAAAATGGTGAGAATGCTGATATTAAAATTGGTAATGCTCTACCACTTCAAAACATACCTGTAGGTACAGTTGTTCACTGTATTGAACTTCGTCCTGGTAAGGGTGCAGAACTATGTCGTAGTGCTGGAACTTCTGCTCAAATTCTAGGCCGTGAAGGTAAATATGTTCTTCTAAGACTTCAATCTGGTGAAACAAGAAAAGTATTAGGCGTATGCTATGCAACAATCGGTGTTGTTGGTAATGAAGATATTAATCTTGTTAACTTAGGTAAAGCCGGAAGAAAAAGACATATGGGTATTAGACCAACAAATAGAGGTTCTGTTATGAACCCTAACGATCACCCTCATGGTGGTGGTGAAGGTCGTGCTCCAATCGGACGTAAGAGTCCAATGACACCTTGGGGTAAACCTGCACTTGGTCATAAGACACGTAAACCTAAGAAAGCTTCTAGTAAGCTAATCATTAGTAGGAAGTCAAAATAGGAGGATATATGGCAAGAAGTTTAAAAAAAGGTGCTTTTGTTGAAGAAAGTCTTCTTAAAAAAGTAAATAAAATGAACGAAGAAAATAAAAAGACAGTTATTAAAACTTGGTCAAGAAGAAGTACTATTTATCCAGAATTTGTAGGACATACTCTTGCAGTTCATAATGGTAAAGACTTTATTCCAGTTTATATAACTGAAGAAATGGTTGGTCATAAATTAGGCGAATTTTCACAAACTCGTAAATTTACTGGTCATGCTGGAAATAAATAGGAGGAAACATGGAAACATATGCAATTCATAAAACTGCTATGATTAAACCTCGTCTTGCAAGAATGACAATGGATTTAATCAGAGGTAAAAGTGTTGATGCTGCAAGAGGCATTCTAGAAAACACTAATACTAAAGCTAGTGGTCTTATTCTAAAGGTTTTAAATTCCGCTGTTGCTAACGCTGTTAACAATAATGGAGCTGAAGAAAAAGACTTAGTTATTAGTAAATGCTTTATTAATCCTGGACCTATTTATAAAAGAATTCAATTCGCTTCTCGTGGAAATGTTGATAGACACGATAAGAGAACAAGCCATATCGTAGTATATGTAACTGATAACAAGGAGGCTTTAGAATAATGGGACAAAAAGTTAATCCAATAGGATATCGTATCGGTGTTAATAAAGATTGGGATTCAAGATGGTATGCAGACAAAGATTATTCTCAAAAATTATTAAAGGATATCAAAATCCGTGAATATATTGAAAAGAATTTAAAGGATGCTGCTATATCAAAAGTAATCATCGAGAGAAAGAAAGATCGTTGTGAACTAACTTTAACAACTGCTAAACCTGGTGTTATTATCGGACGTGGTGGTGAAGATATTGAAAAATTACGTAAGAAAATATCTAAATTAGTTAAAGAAGATGTTTACATCAATATCGTTGAAGAAAAGAATCCAGATTTAAATGCACAATTAGTTGCTGATAGCATCGCAATGCAAATTGAAAATAGAGCACCATTTAGAAGTGTTCAAAAAAGAGCTATTAGAAACACAATGAAAGCTGGAGCTAAAGGTATAAAAACAGCTGTTTCCGGAAGACTTGGTGGAGCTGAAATGGCTCGTACTGAAGGTTACACTGAAGGAACAGTTCCTTTACATACAATTAGAGCAGATGTTGACTACGCTACTAGCGAAGCCAATACTACATATGGAAAAATCGGTGTAAAGGTTTGGATTTATAAAGATGAAATCCTACCTGTTAGAAAGAAAACAGTAAAAAAGGAGGTAGATTCAAATGTTGATGCCAAAGAGAACTAAGTATCGTAAAAGTCATAGACTTAGTTATGAAGGTAAAGCAAAAGGAAATACTACCTTAACACAAGGCGAATATGGTCTTCAAGCTACTGAAGGTACTTGGATATCAGCTCGTCAAATTGAAGCTGCTCGTATTGCGATGACTCGTTATATGAAAAGAGGAGGAAAAGTTTATATTAACATTTTCCCTCATATGCCTAGAACTAAGAAACCTCTAGAAACTCGTCAAGGTAAAGGTAAAGGTAACGTAGAAGAATGGGTAGCAGTAGTTAAAAAGGGTAAAATTATGTTTGAAATAAGTGATGTTGACGAAGCAACAGCTCGTGAAGCATTAAGACTTGCTTCTCATAAATTACCACTTAAAACAAAATTCGTAGCAAAGGAGAGTGAAACTCTTGGAAATTAGTGAAATTAGAAAAATGTCTAGTGAAGATCTAAAAAAGAAAATTACAGCTAAGAAAGAAGAGTTATTCACAAAAAGAATGCAAGCATCATCAGGAACTTTAGAAAAACCTGCTGAACTTCGCATTTTACGTAGAGAAATTGCTAGAATGAAAACCGTATTAAAAGAAAGAGAAATGGATGGTGAAAAATAATGAATGAATCTAAACAAGAATTAGTTGGAAGAGTTGTTAGTAATAAAACTGATAAGACTATTACCGTTTTAGTTGAAACTCATAAGAAACATCCATTATATGGAAAAAGAGTTAAATACTCTAAAAAATATGCTGCTCATGATGAAAAGAATGAAGCAAAAGTAGGAGATACAGTTAGAATCAGAATGACTAAACCTATTTCAAAAACTAAACATTATGAATTAGTTAAAGTCATCGAAAAAGCTGTAGTTCTATAGGAGGCAAACTATGGTAATGCAAGAATCTAGATTAAAAGTTGCTGATAATAGTGGCGCTCGTGAACTTCTTGTTATTAGAGTAATGGGCGGTAGTAAAGTTAAATCTGCTAATATCGGTGATGTCGTAGTAGGTACTGTTAAAAAAGCTATTCCTAATGGTACTGTTAAAGAAGGCAAAGTAGTTAAAGCTGTTATTGTAAGATCTGTCGAAGGTGTTAGACGTTCTGATGGAAGTTACATTAAGTTTGGCGATAATGCTTGTGTCCTTATTAAAGATGATAAAACACCAATTGGTACTCGTGTACTAGGTCCAGTTGCTAGAGAACTTCGTGAAAAAGATTACATGAAGATTGTTTCTTTAGCACCTGAGGTTTTATAGGAGGATATATGAAGGTTAGAGTTGGAGATAATGTTAAAATTCTTGCTGGAAAAGATAAAGGCAAAGAAGGCAAAGTAATTAAAACCATGAAGCTTCAAAACCGCGTAGTAGTCGAAGGTATAAACATTGTTAAAAAGCATTCAAAACCTCGTACTACTGAAGAAAAAGGCGGAATTATTGATATTGAAGCACCTATTCATGTATCAAATGTCAAAGTAATTGGTGACAAAAAAGTAAAAGAAGCTAAGACAAAAGAAGTAAAAACAGAAAAGAAAACAGCTTCTAAGAAAGAATCAAAGTAGGTGAATTATGAGTAATTTTAAAGAACTATATAATAAAGAAATTATTAAGACTTTAATGGACGAATATCATTACACAACTGTAATGCAAGTACCTAGAATTGAGAAAATCGTTATCAATATGGGTGTTGGTGATGGCGCACATGATTCTAAATTCATGGAAGCAGCTGTTAAAGATCTTACTTTGATTGCTGGTCAAAAACCAGTTGTAACTAAGGCTCGTAAATCAATTGCTGGCTTTCATTTAAGAGAAGGTCAATCAATCGGAGCTAAAGTAACCCTTCGTGGTGAAAATATGTATTGTTTTCTTGAAAAACTTATTAAAGTTGCCCTTCCTCGTGTTAGAGATTTTAGGGGTGTATCTCCAAAGAGTTTTGATGGAAAAGGAAATTACACTTTAGGAATTAAAGAACAATTAATATTCCCAGAAATCGAATATGATGATGTTCTAAAGATTCGTGGTATGGATGTTGTTATTGTTACAACAGCTAAAACTGACGATGAAGCAAGAAGTTTACTAAAAGCATTTGGAATGCCTTTTAGAGGATAGGAGAAGAAAACATGGCAAAAACAAGTATGATTGTAAAAAATAATCGTAAACCAAAATATGAAGTTAGAGCTTACACAAGATGCAAAAGATGTGGAAGACCTCATGGTGTTCTTCGTAAATTCGAATTATGTCGTATTTGCTTCAGAGAACTTGCTAATAAAGGCCAAATTCCTGGTGTAAAGAAATCTAGTTGGTAGGAAGGAGATAGTTTATGTTTGTACAAGATAAAATAGCTGATATGCTTACAAGAATAAGAAATGCTAATCAAATGCGTTACGAAACAGTTGAAGTTTGTGGAACAAAGATGACTTTAGGCATTGCTGAAATTCTTAAAAAAGAAGGATTTATTGCTGATTATAATTATGAAAAGAATACTACTGGTGACAAACTTGTATTAACACTAAAATATGGTGTTAAGAAAGAAAGAGTTATCACAGGTCTTAAAAGAATTAGTAAATCTGGATTAAGAGTTTATGCTAACGCAAACGAACTTCCTAGAGTACTAAATGGACTTGGAATCGCAATTATTTCTACTTCAAAAGGTCTTATGACTGATAAAGAAGCTAGAAGTGCAGGGTTAGGAGGCGAAGTACTTGCCTATATTTGGTAAGGTAATATGAGTAGAATTGGAAATAGAAGACTTACTATCCCTGAAAAAGTTGAAGTTAATATAACTGACAACGTTATAACAGTTAAAGGTCCTAAAGGTGAACTTAGTTTAACTTTTAGTAACCTATTAAAAGTAACTGTTGAAGACAATGAAGTTGTAGTATCAAAAATTAAAGATACTAAAGAAGCTAATATAATGTCTGGAACGACAAATTCAAACATTAATAATATGATAAAGGGTGTTAGTGAAGGTTTTACAAAAGAGCTTGAAGCTGTCGGTGTAGGATATCGTTTTGCAGTATCTGGTAATAAGATTACTGTAAGTGCAGGTTTCTCACACAATGTAGATGTTCAAGTACCAAGTGGTATAACTGTAACATCTCCATCAAACACTGAACTTACTATTAGTGGATTTGATAAGCAAAAAGTTTCTGAATTTGCGGCAAATATTCGTAAGATCAGAAAACCAGAACCATACAAAGGTAAAGGTATTAGATACAAAGAAGAACATATTCGCCGTAAAGAAGGAAAGAAAGCGGCTAAGTAAAGGAGCAAGTTATGATAAGTAAAGAAAAAAGAGAAGCAAGAATTAGAAGACATGCTCGTGTACGTAAGACTGTGTCTGGTACAAAAGAGATGCCTAGATTAAATGTTTTTAGATCAAATAATGCTATATATGCTCAAGTAATTGACGATGTAGCAGGTGCTACTTTAGTTAGCTCATCAACTTTAGAATTAAAGATTAAAAAGGGTGGTAACATTGAAGCTGCTAAGGCAGTAGGAAAAGATGTTGCTGAAAAATGTAAAAAAGCTAAAATCAAAAAAGTAGTTTTTGACCGTGGTGGTTACTTATATCACGGAAGAGTAGCTGCCCTTGCAGATGCTGCAAGAGAAGCAGGATTAGAGATATAGGGAGGCATTATGGCAAAGGAAAAATTTGATAACAAAAAAAGCGTTGATAAAACAAAAAACAATTTATTAGAAGAAAAAGTTATCAACATTGGACGTGTAACAAAAGTTACACAAGGCGGTAGACATTTCCGTTTTAGTGCTACTGTTGCTGTAGGTAACCGTAAGGGTATTGTTGGTATTGGTACCGGTAAAGCTAACGAAGTTCCTGAAGCTATCAAAAAAGCACTACAAGCTGCTAATAAGAATGTCGTAAAAGTATCACTTGTTGATAATAGAACAATTCCTCATGAAGCTACTGGAAAAGTAGGTAGAGCAGTTGTGCTTGTTAAACCTGCTAAAGAAGGTCGTGGAATCATCGCTGGTGGTGCAGCTCGTGCTGTTCTAGAACTAGCTGGTGTTAAGGATATTGTTGCAAAATCTTTAGGAAGTAACACACAAGTTAATGTTGCCAAAGCAACACTTAATGCACTTATTTCCCAACGTACTAAGGAACACATTGCTGAACTTAGAGGAAAGAAAGTTGAGGAGTTATAATGAAATTAGAAAATTTACCAAAAACTGCTGAACTTAAAGCATCTAAAAGGGTTGGCCGTGGACCAGGAAGTGGAATGGGTAAAACCTCTACTCGCGGAGAAAATGGTCAAAAATCAAGAAGTGGTGCATCAATTAAACCTTGGTTTCAAGGTGGTCAATCTCCACTTTATCGTCGTATTCCTAAAAGAGGATTTAATAATGCAAGATTTACAACTCGCTATGCAATAATTAATTTAAGTGATTTAAATAAATTCTTTAAAGATGGCGATGTTGTATCTGAAGAAGTATTAAAAGAAAGAGGTATAATTAAGAAAAGACTTAGTGGTATTAAGATATTAGGTAATGGTAATTTAGAAAAGAAATTAACTATTAAAGCTAATCGTTTTACTACTACAGCCGTTTCTAAAATCGAAGAAGCTGGCGGCAAAGCTGAGGTGATCTAGATGTTTAAAGGTCTAAAAGGACTATTTAGTAAAAGTAATAAAGACTTAAGAAAAAAGATTTATTTTACAATGTTTTGTTTAGGAATCTTTTGCTTAGGTACAGGAATTACTATTCCTTGGGCATCTGCTGTTTATGAAGAACTTGGATTCCTAGAAATATTCAATATCATGAGTGGAGGCGGTTTGCAAAACTTTTCAATCTTTGCATTAGGTGTTTCACCTTATATTACTGCCTCGATCATTACCGAAATCTTACAAATGGATATTATTCCATACTTTAAGGATTTAAAAGATCAAGGATATACAGGAAGACAAAAAATTAATCAAATAACAAGATACCTTGGTATTGCCATTGCCTTTTTACAAGCCTATGCTCTTACAGCTTTCTATATGAATGGCTTAAGTGCTATGGCTATATTAAAGACAACACTTGTTATGGTTGCTGGTACATCATTTTGTATGTGGATGGGCGACCAAATTACTAACAAGGGTCTTGGTAATGGACAATCAATGCTAATTATGGCTGGTATTATTCAAAGTATGCCAAACATTTTCAGAGGTGCTTATAGTGCCTTTATAACGGCAGGTACTTATAGTAATGCATTAGGTATTACATTATTTACATTATTCTGTTTAATCTATGTAGTAATTATTGTGGGTATTATTTGGGTTCAACTTGCTGAAAGAAGAATTCCAATTCAATATTCAAACAGAACGAATGCTGCATATGGTGCGCAAACTAATTATTTGCCCCTTAAGATTAACTCTGCTAGTGTAATCCCTGTAATTTTTGCCTCAATCGTTACTACGATACCAGCAACAATTGCAGCTTTAACTAAAAAACAAGGTTTTATAAATTTTGTTAATAAGTATATTATTTATACTTCTAATACAGGATTCATTTTATATTTAGTATTGATATTATTCTTTGGATATTTCTATACTTTCCTTATAATGAATCCAACCGAAATGAGTAAGGATTTAAATGAACGCGGTGGTTATATTCCAGGCATTAGACCAGGAACAGATACTGCTAACTACATAAGTAATTCTTTATCAAGACTTACTTTAGTAGGTTCACTATTCTTAATAGTTTTAGCAGCAATGCCAATATTACTATCTAAGTTTACTAATTTACCTTCAAGTGTAACAATCGGAGGAACTGGTATACTTATCGTAGTCGGTGTTGCTATTGAAACATATAAACAACTTGAAAGTAGTTTAGTTTCAAGAAGTTATTCGGCAAAAAGGAAGAGATTAAGATAATGAAAAATATTGTATTATATGCACCACCTGCCGCAGGCAAAGGCACGCAATGTGAAATGCTTAAAGCAGATTATGGTTATGAAGTTATTTCAATTGGTCAAGTCTTACGTAATCAACGTTCAAATGATACAGAGATTGGTCGTAAGATTATTGAAACGCAAGATAAAGGTATTTTAACGCCTGATGACATAGTAATAAAGGCTTTAAAAAACGAACTTGTGAAATATGAAGGCAAACCTATTGTAATCGAAGGTTTCCCAAGAAATATTGATCAAGCTAAATTACTTGATACGATCTTTGATAACTATCAAGTAATAATTCTTGATATTCCAAGGCAAATAGCTATGAAAAGAACTCTAGGAAGAGTAAACTGTGATAAATGTGGCAAAATATACAATATCTATTTCGAAGAGTCGAAACCAAAAGTAGATAATATTTGTGATAAATGTGGGGCTACTCTTACATCAAGAAGTGATGATAACGAAAATTCATTTAATCAAAGATTTGATGTTTATGAGGAAAACGCACCAAAAATCATTGAGTATTATCAAAATAAAGGTATTTTAAATATTGTTGATAGTTCACTTGATAAAAGCGAAGTATCAAATAGTATTAAAAATATTATTGAATAAAAAGGATGGCGGGTTATGATTAGTATAAAAAGTCCAAGAGAAATTGAACTAATGAAACAAGCTGGTCATATCAATTATTTAACTCACCAAGAGTTAGCTAAGCATATAAGAGTAGGTATAACAACTGGTGAGTTAAATGATATCGCTGATAAGTTTATGCGTGAGCATGAAGGTAAACCTAGCTGTTTAAATTATGAAGGATTTCCCAAAAGTATATGTATTTCTGTAAATGATGAAGTTGTTCATGGAATACCAGGAAATCGCAAGTTAAAAAATGGCGATGTGGTATCAATTGACTTTTGTGTCGAGTATAAAGGATATCAAAGCGATGCTGCTAGAACCTATATTGTGGGTAGCGCTCCGAAAGAAATTGAAGACTTTGTAAAATATACCGAAGAAAGTTTATATGTTGGTATTAAAAAGGTCAAACCGGGAGCTAAAGTTAGCGATATAGGTGCATCTATTGAAAAATATGCTAAGGATCATAATTTAGGAGTAGTAAGAGAACTAGTGGGTCACGGACTTGGAACAAGTATTCATGAAGATCCAGATGTTCCCAATTATTATACAAATATGCCAACCATTTTAAAGGAAGGTATGGTTATTGCAATAGAACCAATGCTAACCTTTGGCAAAAGATATGTATATATGAAAGATGATAATTGGACAATTGCTACGGAAGATGGACTTCCAGCTGCTCATTTTGAGCATACAGTCGTAGTTACCAAAGATGGCTATGAAATATTAACGGGAGAGTGATATAAAAATATGGCCAAAAAAAATAGTGATAAAATTGAAGTAGAAGGCAAAGTTATCGAAGTTTTAAAAGGTAGTGATTATCTTGTTGAACTTCAAAACGGACATACTGTAAAAGCCTACGTTTCTGGTAAAATGCGTATCCATATGATTCGTATCTTACCAGGTGATACCGTTACAGTAGAATTGTCGCCTTATGATTTAACACGTGGGATTATAACATGGAATAAAAGATAGGAGTGTATTTATATGAAAGTTAGACCATCAGTAAAAAAGATTTGCAAAAAATGCAAAGTAATTAAGAGAAAAGGTAAAGTTATGGTTATTTGTAATAACCCTAAACATAAACAAGTTCAAGGATAGGAGAAAAATATGGCAAGAATTAAGAATATTGAATTACCAAACGAAAAACAAGCATGGATTGGCCTTACTGCTATCTATGGTATTGGTAAGAATTTAGGTAAAACAATTTGTGAAAATGCAAAAGTTGATCCTCAAAAAAAGGTTAAGGATTTAACTGAAGACGAAGTTAATTCTCTTCGTAAAGAAGTAGATAAGCATACAACTGAAGGTGATCTTCGTCGTGATGTTCAAATGAGCATTAAAAACAAAATGGAAATCAACTGTTACGAAGGTATCAGACATAAAAAAGGTCTTCCTGTAAGAGGGCAAAGAACAAATCGTAACGCTCACACTCGTAAGGGTCGTGGAAAAGTTGTTGCAAACAAGAAAAAGGTTGGAAAGTAGGTGTTAGTTTATGGCATATAACAGAAGAAAGAAAAAAGTTAAAAATACAGTTACCGAAGCTGAAGCTCATATTCATGCAACATATAATAACACTATCGTAACAATCAGCGATCATAATGGTAATGCAATCAGTTGGTCATCAGCTGGTAGAATTGGTTACAAGGGTAGCAAGAAGAAAACTCCATTTGCTGCAGGACTTACTGCTGAAGCTGCTGCCGCTGCTGCTAAAGAACAAGGTGTTGTTAAAGTAGATGTTTATGTTAAAGGTTTAGGACCTGGAAGAGAAAATGCTATTCGTAGTATTCAAACAGCTGGTCTTGAAATTACAAGTATAACTGATGAAACACCAGTTCCACACAACGGATGTCGTCCACCAAAAAGACCAAGAAATTAATTTAGGGAGGATATTTGAATGATAAAATTTGAAAAACCAGAATATAAGATTACTGAATACCAAGAAACTAATAATTATGGAAAATTTGAACTAGAACCACTTGAAAGAGGTTTTGGTACGACAATTGGTAATGCTCTAAGAAGAGTTATGCTATCTAGCTTACCAGGAAGCAGTGTTATATCTGTTAAAATCGATGGCGTTATGCATGAATTCCAAAAAATTGATGGAATTATCGAAGACGTAACAACAATCGTATTAAATATTAAGAAATTGGTTGTAAAAAATCATTCTGAAGATATTAAAACATTAAAATTATCTGCTAAAAAAGAAGGCGTAGTAACTGCTGCTGACTTTGATAAAGATGCAGATATTGAAATCATTAATCCTGACCTAGTAATTTGTAACCTTGTAAAAGGTGGCAAAATCGATATGGAACTTACTATTGCAAATGGTCGTGGTTATGTTGAAGCTAAAACTAATAAAGAATTATTAGGAGAAACTAAAGTTGGTGTTATTCCGGTTGACTCAAACTTCTCACCAATCGAAGTAGTTAAATACGAAGTATTAGACACTCGTGTTGGTCAAAACGAGAATTATGATAAGCTTGTTTTAGAGGTTACTACTGATGGTAGTATGACTCCTGAAGAAGCTATTGCTCTTGCATCTAAAATTTTAGTAGAACATTTTAACCTATTATGTGATTTAAATAGTATTGCCAATGTATCTGGCTTAATGCAAGAAAAAACTGTTGATACAATGACTAAAACATTAGAAACACCAATCGAAGAAGTTGAATTCTCTGTAAGAGCGTACAATTGCTTAAAAAGAGCAGGAATTCACACTATTCAAGATTTAGTAAACAAAAAAGAAATAGAAGTTACTAAAATTAGAAACTTAGGAAAGAAATCTTTAAAAGAAGTTCTTGATAAAGTTGCTGATTTAGGACTAGAATTTAAGGAGTAAAATATGGCATATCGTAAATTAGGTAGAGATACTCAAGTAAGAAGAAGCATCTTAGCAGGTCTTACAAAAGATGTAATTATGCATGAAAGTATAATTACAACTGAGACTAGAGCTAAAGAAGTTCGCAAATTTGTTGATAAGATGATTACTTACGGAAAAAATGGTACACTAGTTTCTCGTAGAAAAGCACTTGCTTTCTTACATAATGATAACGAAGTAGTATCAAAAGTATTTAATGATCTTGCTAAAAGATATGAATCTAGAGATGGCGGATATACGAGAATTATTAAACTTGCAGAACGCCGTGGCGATGATGCTTTAGAAGTAAAGATAGAATTAGTATAGTGTAAAGCTATACTTTTTTTGTGCTTACTTACAAAAAGCATGTTATACTGATAATAGTAAAGAGGTTGATAATATGAAAAAAAGCTCTAGATATGGTATTGCCGCATTAGTTATTGTAGCAATTATATGTGTTATGTTTTGTATGCCACTAGGTATATTAATTGGTAAGAGTATTTACGATAAACCAGATAATACACAGGCAAACAATACAATTGATGTTAATAATGGAAACACAACATCTAATACCACTATTGATAATAATGGTGATGAAGAAATTATTGTAGATGATAATACAATTCTTTCTCAATTAAAAGAAAGAGTGGAATTATTAGATGATGGTTCTTATAATGGATATACATGGGATTTATATAAAAATACAGGATTGAGTAATGAGAATAAAACTTTTATAACACTTAAAACTTTATCTAAAGATTTTACTAAATTAACTGATTCTGAAAGTGAAGAAAAATGTTTGAATGGTTACATTGAAAAATCTGTAGTTGAAAAGAAATTTATGACATTGTTTGAAGGTAATGTTGTTGGTATTAATGGCTTTCCGTATACTTACGAAAATGGATTATATTATGAAGGTGGTTGTGGAGGATATACTTCACATGAAGAGGTGATTTCTTATAATTATAAATACACTCATATAGGTGATAGTTACTTTGTTTACCAAAGTATTGGTGTCGCAGATCCTTTATATGAACCACCTGCTAAAGTATATTTGGATATTAATATGGAAAAAGTATCTAGTATTACTTATTCATCATATGAAGAAAAGGATAGTTTAATTAATGAGTCTAATTATAATTTATTCAGCCAATATAAATTAGAGTTTGAATTAAAAAATGGTAATTTAATCTTTAAAGAAATTACAAAAATAGCATAGTGTAAAGCTATGCTTTTTTTATTAGATTTATTTATATATACAACTTTTCTTATTCTAATATTTTGATAAATATGTTAAAATATAAAGTAGCGATAAGGAAGTGTTTATATGGCAAGAGTTATTTCCCTAGTTAATCAAAAAGGTGGTGTAGGTAAGACTACATCTAGCATCAATTTAGCTGCTGCATTAGGTCAACTAGGTAAAAAAACACTTCTAATTGATATGGATCCCCAAAGTAATGCGACTACTGGGGTTGGTTTAAATTCAAGTGATTTTGATTACGATATATATGAAACAATTACAAAAAAGTGTGAAATAGAAAAGGCAATTATTAAGACAAAATTTAAAAATTTAAGTGTTATTCCTTCGACATTAAACTTGGCAGGAATTGATGTTGAATTTGTCAAAAAAATGTTTTCTGATAAAGAATTTCAAAGAAATAATCAACTAAAAGAAGTTTTAAGCACTATAAAAGAAAAATATGATTATATTATAATTGATTGCCAACCATCTTTAGGTTTATGTACAATGAATGCACTTGTTGCAAGTGATTCTGTAATAATTCCTGTTCAATGTGAATTTTACGCTTTAGAGGGTATTACTCAACTTTTAAATTCAATAATCATGGTTCAAAATAGTATGAATCCGGATTTAAGAATTGAAGGAGTTTTACTTACAATGCTTGATGGAAGAACCAATATCGGATTAGAAGTAATCGAAGAAATTAGGAAATATTTTAAAGATAAGGTATTTAATACAATAATACCTAGACTCGTAAGACTCGTTGAGGCTCCTTCCCACGGAAAACCTATCAATGAATATGATCCTGAAAGTAGAGGAGCTGAAGCGTATCATAATTTAGCAAGGGAAGTGATTGAAAGAGATGGAAACTAAGAAAAAAGCATTAGGTAAAGGCTTAGAGGAACTATTCTCAAATGCCTCATTTACATTTGATGATTTTGAAGAAGAAATTGTCAAAGAAGAAAAGAAAAATTCAATAGAAATACCTCTTGATGAAATTAGATCAAATCCTTATCAACCAAGAAAGACTTTTAATGAAGAATCATTAAGAGAACTTGCAGATTCAATAAAAGAATATGGTGTAGTAGAACCTATCATTGTTAAGAAAAGTGTTAAGGGCTATGAAATAGTAGCTGGTGAAAGAAGAACCAAAGCAGCTAAGATGGCTGGTTTAACAACAATTCCTGCGATAGTAAAAGATTTTTCTGATAGTGATATGATGGAAATTGCTTTACTTGAAAATATTCAAAGAGAGGATTTAAATCCTATTGATGAGGCTGCTTCTATTTCTGAGATTATTAGACTAAAAGGTTATACCCAAGAAGAATTTGCTAGACGTTTTGGTAAAAGTCGTAGTTATATAACTAATTTACTAGGTATTTTAAAGCTTCCTAAAGAAGTTCAAGCTAAAGTAAAAGAGGGTAAATTATCTATGTCTCATGCAAGAAGCCTTAGTAAGCTTGATGATGAACAAAAAATCTTTTATTTAGCTGATAGAATTGAAAAAGAAGGATTAAATGTTCGAGATATTGAAAAAATTCTTTCTAAAAAGCAATCTAACAAAGTTGTGAAAGAGTTAGATCCTACTTTACGTATTTATGAAGAAGCAATTAGTGATGCAACAGGAAGTAAAGTAAAGATTAATGATAAAAAAATTGAGATTTCATATGATTCAATGACTGATTTAAATAGAATTATGGAAATATTAAATATAAAAATTGAGGATTAAAAATGAAAATAGAATATGCACTTAATGATGACGTTATTATGAAAAAGCCCCATGCATGTGGGACTAATCTTTGGGTTATTACAAGAACAGGTGCCGATATCAAAATTAAGTGTAAAAATTGTGGACGCGAAATTATGATGGATCGTCTAGAATTTCAAAAAAAACTGAAAAAGGTGATAAAAAATGAAACGCAGAAAGAAGATTAAAACACATGTTAAACTGCATCCTGTAATGACTTTTATAGTGATATGTTTTATTGTTGTTATTATAAGTGGTATATTAAAACTTCTTAATTTTTCAGGAACATATAATGCTCTAAATACATTAAGAATGGATTATACTTCGACTACTGAGTCTGTAACTTCATTACTAAACCTAAGGGGAATTAAGTATGTTTTCTCAAATACAGTATCAAATTTTGCTAATTTTACGGTATTATCACATTTAATTATTGTTCTTTTAGGTATTGGAGTAATGGAGTATAGTGGCTTTTTGAAAGTGGCTATAGAACTTCTTACAAAAAGAGCTAAAAAGTATTCGATAACATTTGTTATCGTGTTAATTTGTGTTCTTGCAAGTATTACAGATAATTTACCATTTATTGCCTTCATTCCTCTTTCGGCACTCATTTTTAAATATGGTAAAAGAAATCCAAATATTGGTATAATTGCATCATTTGCTGCGCTTACATGTGGATATGGATTGTCACTTTTCTTTACAGGTATTGACTCTGCTCTTACCAAAATGACTGTACCAGCATCCCATATAATTATGCCTGAATATAGTATTAGTCAATTTTCAATGATATTAATTATGTTGATATCAATAATAGTTGTGTCAATAGCTATTACACTACTTACAGAAAACTATATAGCAAGGGTTATTCCTAAATATGAATTTTCGGAAGACGAACTTGAACAAATTGAAACTGGAGAGCTTACTAAACCTCAATTAAGAGGGCTTATTTTAGCGCTTTTAGGAAGTGTTGCTTATTTATTAATATTTATTTACAATATTATTCCAGGTCTTCCTTTCTCTGGTAATTTTTTAAATTATTCAGAGGCAATGTATATTGATAAATTATTTGGGGCCAATTCCTTTTTTGCAGACGGCTTTGTCTTTATTGTAACAATGCTATTTATTATATGGGGACTTTTATATGGTATAGGTGCTAAAACGATTAAGAATAATCGGGAATTTGTCGATGCCCTTGGTTATAGTTTAAATGGAATTGGTAAAACATTAGTCTTCATTTTTGCAGGTGCAACGTTTATCAGTATTTTTAAACAAACTAATATTGGAAATGTCGTGGTGGTATTACTATCTAATTTAATTGTTAATTCCCATTTTACAGGACTTGCTTTGGTCATTTTGTTATTTTTAGCTTCTGCGGTTGCTACAATTTTTGTGCCATCAACTTTAAATAAATGGGTTATTATGAGTTCTCAAGTAGTTCCAACTTTCTTAAATGTTGGAATATCTGCTGAATTTACACAAGTTGTATTTAGATTTGGTGAATGTATGACTCTAGGTCTTACTCCAGTATTTGCCTATTATATCGTTTATCTTGCCTATCTTGAAAGGTATAACAAAAACGAAAAAAGTATGAGTATTTGGACATCATTTAAATATCAAATACCTTATTCATTATGTATCGGAGGATTACTTCTTGCAATTATTATTTTATGGTATATAATATCATTACCATTAGGCTTTGGTGGCCATATTAACATCTAGAAAGGAGTCATTATGTCATTAAAAGCAGGAATTGTAGGTTTACCTAATGTTGGTAAATCGACATTATTTAATGCAATTACTAAGAAAAATATATTGTCTGCAAATTATCCATTTGCGACAATTGAACCAAATGTGGGAATAGTTGTGGTTCCCGATAAAAGATTAGATTTTTTAAATAACATGTATGAACCAAAAAGTTTGGTGCCTACGACGTATGAATTTATCGATATTGCAGGTTTAGTGCAGGGTGCCTCGAATGGTGAAGGACTTGGTAATAAGTTTTTATCACATATTAGGGAAGTCGATGCAATAGTCGAAGTGGTAAGATGCTTTGATAATCCGGAGATAACGCATGTTTCAGGTTCAACAGATCCAATCAGAGACATTGAAATTATTAACGTGGAACTTGTTTTATCGGATTTAGATGTAATTGAAAATAGATTAGAAAAAATTGAAAAGAAAGCCCAAGCTACGAAAGATAAGGATGCTCTTTTGGAAGTATCTTTACTTAAAAAACTCGAAGAATCTTTGAAACGAAATATTCCCGTTAGAAATCTTACATTAAATGAAGATGAACAAAGAATAATAAAAAATTATAGTCTAATAACTGCTAAACCAATTATTTATGCTGCAAATGTTGATGAAGACACGATAGCAGTTGGTGATAATGATTATACTTTAAAAGTAAAAGAGTATGCCGAAGGTGAAAATTCTGGTGTTATTGTTATGTGTGCAAAAATGGAAGAAGATCTATCCTCTTTTGCTGATGATGAAAAAACAGCATATCTAAATGAAATAGGTGTTACCAATAGTGGCCTTGATAAACTTATATATGCTACTTATGATTTATTAGGCCTTGCAACATTTTTTACAAGTGGGAAAGATGAAGTAAGGGCTTGGACTTTTAAAAAAGGTATGAAAGCTCCAGAGTGCGCTGGTATAATTCATACTGATTTTGAAAAAGGATTTATTAAAGCCGAAGTAACATCTTTCGAAGATTTAGAAAAATATGGTAGTGAGCTCAAAGTTAAAGAAGCAGGTAGACTGCGCCTTGAGGGTAAAGATTATCTTATGCAAGATGGCGATATTTGTTATTTTAGGTTTAATGTATAATTATGGGAAAAGTATATATTTATAAATGTGAAAATTACGATGAAATAAACGCTAAAAAAGCAATAGAGCAAACTATTGCTTCTTTTGATGTGTTAAAAAATATTAAAAAGGGCAGCAATGTAGTTATTAAAGCAAATTTAGTATCGGCGATGGATCCAGAAAAAAGCGCAACCGTTCATCCAGTTCTTTTAAAAGAATTAACTACTTACTTAAAATCTAAGGGTTGCACTGTTACAATAGGTGATAGTCCCGGAGGTATTTATACAAAAACATTTTTAAACCATGTCTATAATGTAACTAAAATGAATGAAACTGGCGCTGAGTTAAATGATGATTTTTCAGTCAAAAAGGCTATTTTTAAAGAAGCAAAAGTATTAAAAACATTTGATTATACAGGATATTTAGATAAAGCAGATATTATAATTAATTTTTGTAAATTAAAAAGTCATGGTATGATGAAAATGAGCTGTGCTGTTAAAAATCTTTTTGGTACTATACCGGGTACAATGAAACCAGAGTACCATTATCGTTTTCCAAATCATGATGACTTTGCCAACATGTTAATTGATTTAAATGAATACTTTAAACCAGTTGTTAATATCGTTGATGCAGTTATTGGTATGGATGGTAATGGTCCTACAATGGGTAATCCCAAAAAAGTAGGATGTATTTTATCTTCAGAAAATCCATATGAACTAGATTATATATGTGCTAAAATTATTAATTTAAATATGGATGACGTTCAAACTATAAAAGAATCATTCAAAAGAAATCTATTTAATCCAGAAAAAATTGAATTAAATGATAAATTAGATAATTTTTTAGTTAAAGATTTTGAAGTAAAAAAAGGACAAAATTCAATTGCTTTTGGTCAAAATGAAAATGGTTTAATAAAGAAAATTATATCAATCGGGGGTAATAGAATATTTACTAATAAGCCATATTGTAAAACTAAAAAATGTATTGGTTGTGCTAAATGTAGAAATATATGTCCTGCGAAAGCCATTACTATGGTAAATGGTAAACCATTAATTGATCGAAATAAATGTATAAAGTGTTATTGCTGTCAAGAATTTTGCCCTGTGGGAGCTATGATAGTTAAAACATCTTTTTTAGTAAAACTGTTAAATAAAAAGCAAAAATAGTCACATATATAGTGATTATTTTAATAATATGATAATATTAAAGGAGTGATGTGTATGAAAAAAATTGTAATTTTTGGTGGGGGTAGTGGTCTATCACAAATCCTTAAAGGTTTAAAATTATTTCCTATTGATATAACGGCAGTAGTATCTGTTTCTGATAATGGAAGAAGTACAGGAAGATTGCGCAAAGAAATGCATCAACCTGCAGTTGGAGATATTACAAAAGTAATGCTTTCAATGGCTAATGTAAATGATGATTTAGTTAATTTAATGAATTATCGTTTTACTAAATCAAAAACATTAGGTAATCATTCAATAAAGAATTTATTGTTGACTGCACTTCTTGATATGAAAGGTAATTTTGCTAATAGTTTGCCGGTTCTCGAGGATATTTTAGATATTACAAATGGTAAGATTTTACCTTTAACCGAAGATTCTGTAAATCTAGTGGGTATTACTGAAGATGGTAAAACTATCGTTGGTGAAGAACAAATAACTAAATCTAAACATAAAGTTGTAAAGATAAAATATGATAAAGAGATTAATGTTAATCCAAAGGTTTTTCAAGCAGTTAATGATGCAGATCTTATTATCTTTTCGTCAGGTAGTCTATTTACAAGTATCATTCCTCATTTAATTGATCAAAAGTTGGTTACTAAAATAAATGAAGCAAAAGCTAAAAAGATGTATATCTGTAATCTATTTACTCAACCAGGTGAAACTGATGGTTTAAAAGTTTCTGAGCATATTGACATTTTAGAGCAATATTTAGGAACAAATACGATTGATGTAGTTGTAACAAATTCTAAACCTATGCGTAGTGATTTAGCAGAAAAATACTCAACTGATGAACAAAAAGACCCAGTTTTATTAGATAGTGATGTATTAGAAAAAAGAAATATTCATGTTATATCAGATAAATTATATACAATCGAAGGTGGATATTATCGTCATGATTCCTTAAAAACAGCTTATTTAGTCTTTTCATATTTAATGGAAAATGAGAAATGACCTTTACTACCTCGCTAAAAGAAGAAATATCTAAAATTGAATTAAGTCCCATCGAAGCAAGATGTGAACTTTTTTCATTTATTAAATTCTGTGGAAAACTAGGAAATGAAATAGTAATTACCCTTGAAAATGCTTCAGTTGCTAGAAAAATATATAAAGACATAAAACTAGTTTATAACTTTAGCCCGGTATTAACTGTCAGAATTCAAAAAAGATTTAGAGTTAAACAAATATATATTATTACAATAAAAGAAAATGTTAAAAAGATTAAGGAAGATATATTAAATTCTAGTATTGTTTTGGAATCTGATGAAGAAAAGATAGCTTATCTACAAGGAGCATTTTTAGCTATTGGTAATATTTCTAATCCTCAGACAAGTGGCTATCATTTGGAATTTATTTGTAAAAAAGAAAGTGATGCTAAACAAATTAATAGTTTATTAAAAGTTTTTAATATGAATTCAAAGATTGTTACAAGAGGTTATAAATTTGTCGTTTATTTAAAATCTAGTGAAAATATTAGTGATTTATTAAAAACGTTTAAAGCAACTCAATCTCTTTTCTTTTTCGAAGATATAAGAATTTATCGTGACCATAAGAATATGGTTAATCGTCTTAATAATTGTGAACTATCAAATCAAACTAGAAGTATTGAAACTGGAATTAAACAACTTGAAAATATAAAGTATTTAAAAGAGCATAATTTATTAAGTCTTTTAGATGATAAATTAAAAATAGTTATTGAGGCAAGAGAGAAATATCCAGAAAGTTCCCTTACTGAACTTGCAGAAATAATTACAAGTGAATATAATTATAAAATAGGTAAGTCAGGGGTAAATCATCATTTTATTAAAGTAAATAATATGGTAGTTAATCATAAAAAGAATAATTAAGGAGTAAACTATGAGAATAAAAATGGTATTTAGTTATGATGGTTCTAAATTTAATGGCTTTCAAAGACAAAAAAGTATGCCGAGTATTCAAGGAACAATTGAAAGTGCTTTATCTAATATATATAATACACCAATTACAATAAAAGGCGCTGGAAGAACTGATGCTGGTGTTCATGCCAACAATCAAGTTGCCCATTTTAATGTTGAGGATTTGCGACCAAATTTAAAAGAGGAACTTAATAATTTATTAAGACCAAGTATATATGTTAAAAATATTAAAAAAGTTGATGATGATTTTCATGCAAGAAAAGATGCAAAAAAGAAGGAATATGTTTATAAAATAAATCTTGGGCCATTTCAAAGCAGTTTAAACGATTATTATTACCAACCAAATTATCAACTTGATGTGTCTCTAATGAAAGATGCTTCGAAAGTAATGCTTGGAACTCATGATTTTCATAATTTTGTTGCCGGTTTTCGTGATGATTATGTTTCAACAATTCATAGTATTACAATTACTAAAACGTTTCAAAAATTAGAAATTACTTTTGTTGGTGTTGGTTTTTATCGCTATATGGTTAGAAATTTAGTTGGAGCTCTATTGGAGGTTGGTAAGTATAAAATAGATCGAAATTACATCAAAAAAATGCTCGATAATCCCGATGAAGAGCTTAGATTACCTACAGCACCTCCTCAAGGGTTATATTTGAATAAAATTTGGTATTAAAATCGCTGTAAAATCGAGATTTTAATTGACTTTTAGGGGTAAATCTCATATAATTTTAAATGGTACATTTTTTTACAAAGAGGTTAGCTGTGGGAAGGCAAAGCTTTGGCGTAATGAAAGGGAAAAATAATATGAAATCATTTATGCAAACAAAAGAAAATATCAAGAGAGATTGGTATGTAATTGATGCTGCTGGTCAAAACCTTGGACGAGTAGCTACAAAAGCTGCTCGTGTATTACGTGGTAAACATAAACCAACATATACTCCATATGTAGATTGTGGTGACTATGTAATTATTATTAATGCAGGAAAAGTTAATTTAACTGGCAATAAACTTGAAGATAAGAAATACTATAATCATTCAGGTTATCCAGGAGGATTAAGAGAAAGAACTGCTAAAGAAATGTTAGAAAAATATCCAGAGGAAATGATGGAAAGAGCTGTTAAAGGCATGCTTCCTCATAATAGATTAGGTAGAGCAATGGGTAAAAAATTATTCGTTTATCGTGATGAAAATCACAAACAAGAAGCTCAAAAACCAATCAAAATGGAAATATAATAGGGAGGAAATATGGCAAATAAACAAGTATGGACTGCTACTGGAAGAAGAAAGAAAAGTATTGCTAAAGTTACTTTAACTGGTGGTACAGGTAATATTACTGTTAATGGTGTAGATGTTAATGAATACATGCCTTATCAAACACTAGTTATGGATTTAACTCAACCATTAGTAATTACTAATAACTTAAATCGTTTTGATATCGATGTTAAAGTTGTTGGTGGAGGTTTCTCTGGTCAAACTGGTGCTATTCGTTTAGGTATAACAAGAGCACTACTTGCATTTGATGCAAACACTGATCAATCAAGAGAAGATAGTTATAGACATATTCTTAAGAATGCTGGATTTATTACAAGAGACCCTAGAGTAAAAGAAAGAAAGAAATATGGTCTTAAGAAAGCTCGTAGAGCTCCACAATTCAGTAAGAGATAGTAATTATGTGTTTGAAAAGCCCCGAAAACTCAGCGTTTTCAGGGCTTTTTTCAATTTAAGATATTGCTAACTGTCGCTCCGTTTCTCTCCGCAGGCTACAAGTAGGCTACAAAGTTTACATGCATCCTGTATTTATCTTCGGCTAGCAGAACTAGTAAGGTGAACAAAGCAAATTATTTAAATAAAAAAGAATGATTTATTCATCCTTGTTATTTGAATCAATAGGTGTAAAAAATTCTCTTATATCAATGTTTAGTACTTCTGCAAATTTCCATAAAGTTCCTAAACTAAAAGTTTGATGATATTTTTCGCTTTCTATATTCATTATAAACCCATCACTATAATTACATAACTCAGCAAATTTAGATTGAGTTAAACCTTTTAATTTTCTTTGCTTTTTAAGGTTTTTAGCTACAAGATAATATATATAGTTTTCGTCTTTTTTATTTATCAATATAGCATCACACCCTACTAATTATATTTTCTCACTTACTCGGTGAAATTATACTCACCTATTCGGTGAGATGTATGATATAATTAAAATTGAAAGGAGTTTAGTATGGCAAAGATAATTAAAATTGATGGTGAAGTAATCTCTGTTGGTACTGATGATGGTAAGATAAAGGAAGTAAGAGCTTTAGACGTAAATTTTGTTCCAGCCGTTGGAGATGAAGTTGAAGTATTTGAAAATGATGGTGCAGTTATTGTTTCAAAGAAGAAAAGCAAAATTGAAGAAAATGTTAATTCAGGTATCAATATTAATGTTAGTAATTCACAAAATGCCGGGCAACCAATATATATAGCCAATAATACAAAGGCTGTTAATAAAGTTGTATACTGTTTGTTAGTATTCTTCTTAGGCGGTATAGGAATTCACAAGTTTTATGCCGGTAAAACAGGATCTGGTATATTATATCTTCTATTTTGTTGGACATTTATCCCTGCTTTTATAGCATTTATTGAATTTATAGTTGCATTATGTAAAAAGTCCGATGCAAACGGGAATATTTTAGTGTAATAATTAAATATGAAAGATATTGCTAAACCTTATTAAGGTATCGTTAATTGTCTATCCGCAGGCTACAAGTAGGCTACAAATGTCTCTCAAAGCCCCATAAATAAAGGGACGCTAACTTAGTAAGAGATAAAAAAGGAAATTTCGAAAATCCCGTATATTCGGGATTTTTTTATGCCAAAATGGTAAATTTTTTTTGCGTTTTGAACTTGTAGGCTACAGGTAGGCTGTAAAAGCTCACCAATCTGATGTAATAGTGTAGGAAATAAAAATAGTATTAAATGATGACAAAAGACTTGATAGTGAAGTTGTAAAATTATTAAAATTAAAACGATAATTTTTTTAATAGTAAATATTCACTTATGATTATTATTGAACACTTAATTCCCTAAATATCAAAAAAATTGAATTTTTAGGAATGGTATATATGAACTATGTATAAATAGGAAATACCTTGAATAATAATAAAAAATATGATATATTGTATGTAGATGAAGGAAACTTCATATAATAAAAAAAGGAACACTTAATACGCTATGTTGAGTGTTGCCAATAAAATGGTTTCCACCTAAATCATTGCTGAGTTAGGTGGATTTCTTTTATATTAATACTATAAATAGCAAGAATAATAAAAGGAAGATAATAATTACTAAAGATAGAATTAAAAAATCCTTCTTGTTCATGTTCTCGCCTCCCTTCTTTTCAAGAAGTTTGGCTCCACCCAACTTATTAAGTGTTCCTAAATTAATTGTAGCAAACATTTGTATGCAAATCAATAATTTTGCGTTAATAATAGGAAATATTTTGCTAAGCCTTATTAAGGCATCGTTAATTGTCTTTGTGTAGATTAAAAGTGGGCTACAAAAGCATAAATAAATGAAAGCAAATTTATAAATGTTAATCTATGGTTTTAAAAGTCCGAATATTTGGGCTTTTTTTATGACTAAAATACAAAAATGCATAATGTGTTATAATATATTTATTCAGGAGGCCTATATGTCAAAAGAACAAAATGTTATTAATTATTATTTATTATGTAATAAATTAAAAGATGTTATTAGGATGGGATGGATTAGCTGGGGGGTTAAAAGAGAAAGAATTGAAAGTATTGCAGAACATATCTTTGGTGTTCAAATGCTTGCCATAGCTATGAAATCGGAATATAAATATGATATAGATATTTTAAAAGTTATTTATATGCTTGCGATTCATGAATTGGGTGAAATTATTATTGGGGATATCACTCCTTTTGAAATTGGTCAAAAGGAAAAGATAAAGAAAGAACATGAGGCAGTTCACAAAATATTAAAACCACTTATTGATGGTAAGCAAATTGAGAAATTGTTTCTTGAATTTGATGCACGTGAGACGCCTGAAGCAAAATTTGCTTATCAGTGTGACAAATTAGAATGTGATATTCAATGTAAATTATATGATCAAGAGGGCTGTGTTGATTTAAATCATCAAGAAGGAAATCAGATCATTAATAATAATCTTGTAAAAGAATTATTAAAAACTGGTTGTTCGTGGTCTAATATGTGGCTAGAGTATGGTCAAATAAAAAAATATTATGATACAAATTTTATGAAAGTTTCACAGTATGTTAAGGAAAATCCAATAAATGATTTTTTTCAAGAAAACTAATGCTATGTTATAATAAAAAAGTAAGTAGTATGAATAAAACTTAGAATATTGAAGCCATCACTAATTCTTTGTTTTAGAGGAAGATATTACAAATCTATTTATATAGGGAGGTTTATTATGTTAAAAGAAAAGGAAAATATTAACTATCCGATAAAATATGCAGTATTAGAACTTAAATCTCGTGGTGGTTGGTTGGTTGGATTTAGAGATATTACTCAGGGATTTATTGCTTCAAAATGTTATGTAGTGGAAACCAATATTGTCTATCATCAAGATGGTAGTCATAGTATCACTCACAAAGTAGTATTTCCTTACGAAGATATAGATTGTTTAAAAACATCTCTTCAATATGGAAGAAAAAATATTGGTGAGGAACAAATACCATCATATGATGCTTGTGATCATCCTTATCCTGTTAATATTGTTGGTGATTTATTTGACTCTTATGAAGAAGCAAAAAAGTATGCTGAAGCAAAGAATGAGGCATATAAACGCAATTTGATAACAAATGTTTCTATGCTTGATGAAAATTGGCAAGATAAGTTTGAATCATTAATTCAACAGTATAATAATAGCTTAGAAATATGTTATATGTTCGAAACAATTGCACTGGATAAAACTGCTGATATGCTTATAACAGAAAGTAAGGATGAACCTCCGATGATTAGAGTGCTTCGTCCACCTAAAAAAGAATTGGAGTAAGAAATGAAATTATTTATAATGTGTAGTAAACAATTTTATCCAAGAATTGAAAAAATAAAAAATGAATTAGAAAAAAGAAATATTGAGATTTTTTTGCCAAATTGTTATAATGATCCCACTACTGAGGCAAGAACATGGGGGTTAGGTAATGAAGAACATCAAAAATTTAAAGCTAAAATGTTTAAATTAAGTGAAGAAAAAATTAAGAATATAGATGCTGTATTAGTTTTAAACTATGATAAAGAAAAGGACGGCATTACTTATAAAAATTATATCGGTGGTGCTACTTTTCTAGAAATGTATGACGCATTTAGATTAGGTAAAAAGATTTATTTAATAAACGATATTCCTGACGGAATGCTTTATGATGAAATTCAAGGTTTTGGTCCAATTGTTATTAACGGAAATTTAAAACAAATAACATAGAAATATTCAGGAGGATTTTATGGTAGTAAAAAAAGAAAAAAGCGAATCTGGGTTAAATGTTTTCTTAGAAAAAGATGGAAAACAGCTAGGGTTTACTTTCGGAGGAAACGGCGATTTATATTGGTTAATTAAGACAAAAAATCATGATGAAGATAAAACATTTGTTATAACCAAGGAAAACTATGGTATTTATGATTTGTTTGAACAATTATTCGAGGATATCAAAAACATCAATATTTTTGAATTGGATGAGGATGATTTACCCTATTATATTGAAACCGAATTGGAAAAGTTGGAATATCTCGAAGAATTAAAACAAAGAAATGAAAGTGAAAAAATTAAATATCGAGAACTTGGTTATGCAAATTATCACGAATTATTTGATGAAAAAACAAAGACAATAACCTGGTACTCTGATGAAACCGCTCATGAAGTAGCAAATATCTTAAAGATAAGAAAAGAAGATGATAGGTTTATTATAGAATTTTCTATTCAACCTCATCTTGATGGTTATGATGAAGATTTTCATAAGTCATATTATATTCCGATAAGATTTCGCAATTCAGGTAGTTCATATAGTCCATTTAATATAGTATTTATGCGTATGTATAATGCGATGAAAGAGGTTGACGATATTAATGATATCGGTCATCAAATTCATATCGAGGAATACATCTATGCCGAAGAATTGAAACTTACAAGAAAAAAACATTAATTCAACTTTAATTTTAGTTAGTTCAACTTTTATATTATATGGAATATTTAGTTAATTATTTATAATAAAATTCATGAAAGGAGTTATTATGAAAAAAATTAGTGTATTATTTATAGCATTATTATTAGTGTGTAGTGTATCTAGCTGTGCAAAAAAGAATTTAGATAGTAAAAAGTTTAAAGAGGAGTATGAAAGTTTCAATGATAAGAAAAATGATTATTTTGAATATCGTGACTTGGATTTAGATGTAAAAAATCCTTTTGTATACTCTACAGATGTTGAGATTGTTGAAAAAGTAGAAAATGATGAATCATTTATTGTTTACTTTGGTGATCCTGAATGTCCTTGGTGCCGTAGTGTTATCGAAGAGGCTATTAAATCAGCAAATGAAAATGATATAGATAAGATTTATTATGTTCGTTTTTGGAATGGTTTTCACAAAGAAATTATAAGAGATGTATATGAATTAGATGAAAATAATAAACCAGTATTAAAAGAAAAAGGTTCAGATGCATATGCTAAACTAATTGATTATTTAGATAATGTTTTAGAAGATTACACTTTAAAAGATAGTGATGGTAATACTATAAATGTCGGTGAAAAAAGAATTTTTTTACCAAACTTTGTATCCGTTATTAATGGAGAAGCAAAAGAGTTAATTGAAGGTATTTCTGAAAATCAAGAGAGTTATAATTCAAAGCTAACGGATGAAATTATTGCCGATGAGAAAAAAATGTTTGATGAATTTTTTCAAAATTATGGTAAACAAATAAAAAATGGTGTATGCACCGATAAAAATTCAAAAGATTGTTAGGGACAAGTATGTCCCTTTTTTTAATTAAATTTATTTTGTGTTATAATGTAACTGAGGTGGAAAATGAATAGAAAATTATTTATTATACTAATCGTTTGTTTATTAATATTACCATTGAAAGTACGTGCTGATATCGGGCCTAAACCATCGATTGATGTAAAAGTTGATAATTTGAAAACAAGCAATTATTTAATTGATCTTTTTGTTTATGATAAGGATGGAAAAGATTATTCTTCCGAAAAAAGTTATAATGGTGAAGGTTTAACTGAAGAACAAATTACTAAATTATATGAACTAAATTATGAAGGTTGGATTTCTGAATCAACTAGATGGTCTAGTTATTTATTATTTGCGGATTGTGCTGGCAATAAAGACCATACACACCATTTTAGTTATTTTGGAACGCCTACTAAGTATAAAGTAGTTATTATTAATAATGATACTGGTGAAATAAAAATATCTAACGAAATAGTTAGAGAAGATTTTAATAGTAGCATCACTATAGATTATAAAACTATGAATACTATTAGTAAACAATCTAATAATACAATTATAAAGGCATTAATTGCTTTGATCTTAACGATTATTATCGAAGTATTAATTGCTCATTTATTTAAAATGGGCTATTATAAAATTATTACTATAACTAATTTGATTACTAATTTAGGATTACAAATATTATTACTATTATTAACAAAGAATTTCTTATTAACATTTATTATTGGTGAATTAATTGTTATTATTTGTGAATTATTAGTATATTTATATCGATTTAGGGATTTAAGCAAATTAAAAATTGCATTATATACGATGTGTGCTAATGTCGCCACAATAATTATATCCATATTGACTTTAAAATAATAACTTGTGTGATATAATATTTTTACTAGGAGTTTATATGAATGAATATATAAATTTAGATATTAATAATATTGATAATGAACATATTTGTTGTGCTATTGGCGATCCTAAACATCAAAATGGTGTTGATAAGAAAAAAGAATGGATTAAAAGTAAGTTAAAAGATGGTCATGTTTTTCGCAAACTTAATGCACGTGGTAAAATATTTATTGAATATGAACCTGTTGAAACCGCTTGGGCACCAATTGATGGCAAAAATTATGAATACATTTATTGTTTATGGGTTGCTGGGAGTTTTAAAGGTAAAGGAATTGGTAAAGAGTTACTAGAATATGCGATTAATGATGCAAAAGATAAGAAAAAAAGCGGTATTTGTACGATTGTAACGCAAAAGAAAAAACCATTTATTGGTGACAAAAAGTTTTTTGAACATTTTGGTTTTAAAGTAGTGGATACTATAAATGATTATGAATTAATGGCGCTTTCTTTTGATGATAAAGATCTTCCAAAATTTAGAGATAATGCTCGCAAAATGGAAATAGATAGCAAAGATTTTACCATTTATTATACGAATGAATGTCCATATGTGGAGTATGAAGTAAAAGAACTTAGTGATTATGCTAAGGATAATAATATTAAATTAAATTTTATCAAAATTGATACATTAGATAAAGCAAAAAATGCACCATGTATTGTTAATAACTGGGCTAATTTTTATAAAGGAAAATTTATTTCAAATACAATCTTAAATGCAAATGCATTTTCAAAGATAATAAAGTAGGAAGGAGGTGTTGTTAGTTGAATCTTATTATTTCAATTATTATTGGTGGTGTAGCTGGTTGGCTTGCAAGTTTAATTATGAACACTAAAGGTGGTATCATTAAGAATGTTGTTTTAGGTATCATTGGTGGATTTGTTGGCGGATATGTTTTAGGCCTTCTTAATATAAGTTTACCATTTAGTGAAATAGTTTCTACAATTATTACATCTTTAATAGGAGCTTGCCTAGTAATACTAGTTGCTAGATTAATTTCAAAATAATGAGCTAAAAATGCTCGTTTTTTTGTGCTATAATGATAATAGGAAGTGGTTATATGAAAAAGCTTTTTGGAGGTATTAATCTAACATGGAAAAAAGTTATATTATTTGCAATTATTATAGGAATACTAGTTGGTGGATTAAATTCAATTCCTTTATTTAAAGATACATCTTTTACCGATAGTGCTATTTATTTTGATGTATGGATTTTATTTGGCATTTTGATCATAATGAATAGTACGAGTAATATTGATTCAGCTTTAAAATGTTTTGCTTTTTTTCTTATTAGTCAACCATTAATTTATTTAGTGGAAGTACCTTTCTCATATTTAGGATGGCAATTATTTAATTATTATAAGTTTTGGTTTTATTGGACAATCCTTTGCTTACCAATGGGATTTTTTGGTTATTATATGAAAAAAGATAAATGGTGGGGTATTATTTTTTTAATTCCAATGATGTTTTTATTAGGGATTGGTGTTTCTACTTATTTAAGTCATACTATTTATTCTTTCCCAAGACATATACTTAGTTTAATATTTAGTGTATTAACAATGATAATCTATCCTTTAGCTATTTTTAATAATAAATTTGCGAAATATGGTGGCTTATCGTTAGGTATTGTTCTAATTATTGCTTTTTCTTTAATGACATTATTCAATAAACCGGTTTATGAAACAGATGTACTATGTACTGGTGGTACTGATAAGCTTATATTTGATGACACATATACTGTTTACCTAAAAGATAAAAAATATGGTGAAGTATCTATTAAGAATTATGATTCGTTTGATGAGGCATTTTTCTGTGTCCATGCTCTATTTAAAAAAAGTGGTAAAACTGAGCTGGAATTAACCTCACCTGAGGGTGATAAAAAAGAATATAATATAAAAATTGCAAGAGATACTTATCAAGTTGAGGAAAAAAAGGAGTAATATGAAAATTCAAGTAATTGGTTCAGGTAATTTATGGGGTGAATATAATAGTGCAAGTTATTTAATTGATGATAACATTTTAGTAGATATTCCAAATGGAACTTGCAAGGCGCTTAATCGTCAAGGCATTTCATACGAAAATATCAAAAATGTGTTGATTACTCATTTTCATGGAGATCATTATTTTGATATGCCGTTTTTTATTCTTTTTAAAAAGAAAATTGATTGTCCAGACATCAATATATATTGTGCTATAAACGGCGAGAAAAAAATAAGGAGACTATATAAACTAGCATTTCCTCATTCTTACCATCGAATTTTTAAGACAATGAATGTTAGTTTTTTTTCAAAAGAATTCTTTTCAATAAATGATAAATATGAAATTGAAAGAGTTTTAGTAGATCATGGTTCATTTAAACCTGCTTATGGGTATATTATTAAATATGATAATAAAAAAATAGGATTTACGGGTGATACTACTCTTTGTGATGGTTTAGAATATATGATGAGAAATTGTGATTATGTTTTCGGAGAGTGTACTTTTAAAAAAGCAACTGCAAAACATATGGGAGCGGACCTTTTAGAAATAATTATAAAAAAATATCCTAATTGTAAATATGTTGCTTCGCATATGGCAGATGATACTAGAAAATATTTAAAAAAATTAAAATTAAAAAATGTTATTATTCCCAAGGATGGAGAAATATTTGAAATTTAATTTGTATTTTTTGTCTCTTTTTAATATACTAATATCATGGCTAATTTAATAAAAACATTAATTTTATCTTTTTCATTTAAACAAATTATTAATTTTGTTTTTGTTTTTGTGCCTTTATTTATTATAGGAATATCAATTATAAAGATAATTAAATATTTTAATAAGGATGAATTATTTATTCTTTCGGCAGTTCATATATTAATTTGCTTAATTGTTATGATGATACCAATTTTATATAATACATCTTCCTTACTTGTTAAAAGCCATAATTATTCATCGTTTGAAAATAGATACATTAAAGAAGATGAATTGGTTTTTGATTACTCAAAAACAGAAAAAGCTGAATTTTTAAAAAAAGTATACATAGGGGACTCGCGAACAGTAGGAATGTATAATGCTATATATGGGGGAAATGACAATTTTATTTCAATTACAAATGATCAAGAAATTTGGTATGCAAAAGTATCAGCTGGTTATAATTGGTTTATAAATGATGCAATAAAACAAATAGATTATTATCTTTTGAAAGGCAATTATGAATTTATTTTTTTAATGGGAGCTAATGATTTATATAATGCAAAATTAGCTGACAATTATATAGGTATTATTGGTGATTATGCAAATAATTATTCTAAAAGTAGCTTTATTTATGTTTCAGTAAACCCTATTAATGATACTCTTTCTTTAAATCATGGGTATAGTGTAATTAATAAAAATGTTGTTGACTTTAATAATAATTTGATTCAATCAATTAATAATTTAAAAATAAAAAATATTTCTTATTGTGATACTTATAAAAGTGTAATTAGTGATTATGTTACGGGAGATGGATTGCATTATAATGCTCAAACTTATAAAAAGATATATAATATAATTGATACATGTTTATAAGAGGTAGTAATGAATGAAGTTAAAAGATTTTTAAAATTTACTTTTTTTTCAATTAGTGCAGGTCTAATACAATTTTTAAGTTTTACTATTTTAAATGAATTTACATCTTTGCCTTATTGGTTTTGCTATTTAAGCGCACTTGTATTATCTGTTTTATGGAATTTTACTTTAAATCGAAAATTTACTTTTAAATCAGCTAGTAATATTCCCAAAGCGATGTTTTTAGTATTCTGTTATTATTTAGTTTTCACACCTTTTTCGACATTATTTGGTCAGTTTCTAGTAAATCATAAAGTAAATGAATATATAGTTACTATTATGAATATGATAATCAATTTTATAACAGAGTTTTTATTTCAAAGATATGTTGTTTTTAAAAATAGTATAGATTCAAACAAATAAATATTTAAACATATATTTTTATTATGAAAAAGTATTTAATAATTATTTTTTTAATTGGGATTATTTTTTGGACATGTGTGGTTAATGCGCGTAGTAATACTATCTTAAATAATAAAATAATTGTAATAGATCCCGGACATGGTGGAGTAGATCCAGGAACAATTTATAATGATTTATATGAAAAAACTATTAATTTGAAAATTAGCCAAATTCTTAAATCATTATTAGAAAAGGAAAATGCTAAAGTAATAATGACTCGTAATGGTGATTATGATTTATCCTATCCAAATGCCATGCATCGTAAAAAAAGCGACTTTGATAATCGAATTTTTATTATTAATAATAGTAATGCCGATTTATATATTTCGATACACTTAAATTATTTAAATGATTCACATTATTATGGCCCTCAGGTGTTTTATCAAGACAACGAGAAGTTAGCTGATATTATGCAAAAAAGATTAAATGAAGTATCTAATTCTAATCGAAGTATTAAAACTATTCCTGATAATGTATATATGTATAAGAAACTAAATATTAATGGCTTACTAATTGAATGTGGATTTATATCCAATAATGAAGATAGAAAAAGGCTAACTGATTATGCTTATCAATTAAAATTTGCCAAGACAGTGGTGGAATCCTTAAAGATTTATTTTACACAATTTGATTAATTATCTAATATATTTATTAATTATTGTGGTATAATTATTATGCATAATAGGGTGAATAGTGTGAAGGAAAAGACATTTAAATCATTAGACGAACAGATTGAAATCCTGCGCGGGAAGGGACTTACGATTGAGGATGTCGATTTTGCCAAAGAAATATTGCTTCGGGAAAATTACTTCTTCTTGACTGGGTACCGCTTTTTATTCATGCGATCAATGGCCGATCGCCGTTTTTTGCCTGGAACGACTTTCGAAGAACTATACGCAATGTTTATCTTTGATAGACAAATAAGAAATATTCTTTTTAAAAATATTTTGGTAGTGGAAAACAATTTAAAAAGTATATTGTCATATGTTGTTAGTAAAAATCATGGTTTTAAAGAAAAAAATTACTTAAATCCTAATAACTTTGTTCATGATGCTAGCCGTAATAGACAAATAAATGATTTAATTCATAAAATGAAAAGACAAATCAATATTAATGGTAAACAACACAGTGCCACAAGCCACTACTTATCACATTATGGATTTATTCCCTTATGGATTGTTGTAAAAGTACTATCATTTGGTATAGTTGGTGAACTTTATACAATACTTCAGTATGATGATAAAAAAGAAGTTGCAACTAATTTTAGAATTGAAATGGATATTTTAGAGGAATACCTACCAATACTAGCAAATTATCGTAATTTATGCGCGCATGAAGATATTTGTTATTTAAACAAATCCCAATCGGCAATTACTAATACGATATATCATAATTTATTAAATATACCAAAAATAAATGGTGAGTATATATATGGAAAAAATGATTTATTTGCACTTATTATAATATTAAAAAGGATCCTTGAGGATTCAGACTTTACAATGATGTTAAATGAATTAGAGTATGAAATTAACATATTAAGTGGTAAACTAAACTCAATATCTATTGATAAAGTTTTAGATGAAATGGGATTCCCATTAAATTATTTAGATATAAGGAGGATGAAATAATGAATCAAAATGAAAAGACTATATTTAGAATTATAATTCCCATTTTAGTTTTTTTTGTAGGATGTATGGTTATGTATGGTGTTATCTACCGATTCCCTAATCTATTTTCAAAAACAATCCTTGAGAAAAATGTTACTGTAACTGACTTAGGTATCGCAGACTCCGTTGAGAAAGTATACGATGCAGTTGTTATTGTTTCAACATATAAAAATGATAATTTATACGCTACCGGAACTGGCTTTGTATATAAAAAAGAGGGTAAAGTTGCGTATTTACTAACAAATAATCACGTTATTAGCGAAGGAAATAAAATTACAGTTACATTTACTGATGGCAAAGTAGTCGAAGCAGACGTCGTTGGTAATGATTTGCTTTCTGATATAGCTGTATTGTCAGTTCCTGAAAAAGATATTATTTCTGTTGCAGAACTTGGTTCTAGTAATGATTTAAGAGTAGGAGATACTGCTTTTACAGTCGGGGCTCCTCTTGATAATGCTTATTCATGGACTGTTACAAGGGGTATTATTTCTGGTAAAGATCGGATGGTTGAAGTAGAATTATCTTCAAATAGTGGCGATTACGTAATGAAAGTATTACAAACTGATGCTGCAATAAACTCTGGTAATAGTGGTGGACCACTTTGCAATGCTAATGGTGAGGTTGTTGGAATCACCTCTTTAAAACTTATCAATGAGTCAATCGAAGGAATGGGCTTTGCAATTCCTATTGAAACTGCAATTGAGTATGCTGAAAAACTTATTAATGGTGAGGAAATAACACAACCATATATGGGTATTTCGATGGTCAATGTAGCAGATGCTTATTATAATCTTCAATATTATACGATGCTTTCTAAATATAGTATAACAAGTGGTGTTGTAATACTTAGTGTTGAAAAAGATTCAGCTGCATATAAGGCAGGTCTCGAGGAAGGCGATGTTATTATAAAAGTAAATGATGATAATGTAAAAAGTATAGGTTACTTCCGTTATTATTTATATAATTATGAACCTGGTGATAAAGTGAAAATTACTTATATTCGCGATGGAAACGAAAAAGTAACTACGGTTACATTAGGTACAAATAAAAACTTATACTAAAGAGCATAATTGCTCTTTTTTATTTTTGACTTATCATATTATTTTATTGTAAAATATTAAAGAAACAAAAGGAGTTATTATGACAAATAGTATAGTTTTTAAAAGGTTTTTAGCCTATTTTATTGATTTATTTATAATATCAATATTGATTGTATTACTTTCACAAGTAAAATTTTTAAATCCTAATCGAAATAAGTATAAAAAAGCAGTCGATGAATATACTGAATATAATAAAGAATTGCAAGAAAAAATTAAAAAAATGGAAACTGTAGATTCAGAGGCTCTTTTAACTGATGAGTATGTTAAATATGTAAAAAAAATTGATTACTATGGCGTAAGTTACACAATTATTGAAATTGTTGTATTTATTCTATATTTTACAATATTGCCCTTATTTAATAATGGTCAAACTTTTGGCAAGGAATTTATGAAAATAAGAATTATCAATAATAATGATAGTAATGTAGGGTTTGGCAAATTATTATTGTATTCTTTGTTTATGCCAATATGTACAAATATTTTTTTATACACATTAGTTAAAAATGTTTTATTAGCGGTTTTAGTATTTTTTTTAAAACCGTGGTCATATTTTTATGTAAATGGTTCTATATCAATGATTTTAGCAATATATTGTTATATAGATGTCATTACATTATTTATTAATAAAAATCATTTGTCTGTTCATGATAAATTATTAAAAACAAAGGTGGTCGATTATGTTAGAGTTAAATAATATTACTAAAGTATATTCATCCGAAGATATTGTAGTTCAAGCGTTAAATGATGTATCATTAAAATTTAGAGAAAGTGAATTCGTGGCTATATTGGGCCCTTCTGGTTGTGGTAAAACAACTCTTTTAAATATTATTGGGGGGCTTGATAATTATACAGATGGTAATTTAATTATTAATGGAAAATCGACAAAAAAATATACAGATAATGATTGGGATTTATATCGAAATCATAAAGTCGGTTTCGTTTTTCAAAGTTATAATTTGATACCCCATCAAAATGCACTTTCCAATGTCGAACTTGCTTTAACTTTATCCGGTGTTAGTAAAAATTTACGTCGTCAAAGAGCAATTGAGGCATTAAAAAAGGTAGGCCTTGCCGATCAGTTATATAAAAAACCAAGTCAAATGTCAGGTGGTCAAACACAAAGAATCGCCATTGCTAGAGCTCTTGTCAATAATCCTGATATCCTTCTTGCAGATGAACCTACTGGGGCACTAGATAGTGAAACAAGTATTCAAATAATGGATTTATTAAAGGAAATTGCTAAAGATAGACTAGTTATCATGGTTACTCATAATCCTGATTTAGCAAAAAAATATGCTACAAGAATTATAAACCTATCCGATGGCAAAATAACTGGTGATTCAAATCCTTATGATGGACAAAAAATCAAAAATGATGTTAAAAAAGTCAAAACAAGAAAAAATTTTATGTCATTTAAAACAGCGCTTGGCCTAAGTTTAAATAATTTATCAACTAAAAAAGGAAGAACAATTTTGACATCTTTTGCGGGAGCTATAGGTATAATTGGTATTGCTTTAGTACTTAGTATATCTACAGGTGTTAGAAATTACATCGCTTCAGTTGAAAAGGATACTTTATCTAGTTACCCAATAATGATTGAGGCTAAACAAATTGATGCTTCAAGTCTTTTGGAAACAATGAAAAGTAGTAAAGAACAATCTAAAAATGAGTCTAATGATACAATTGTAACCAATGATATAATGGGTAATATGATAAGTATTATGTCAAAAGAAGTTCAATCAAATGATTTAAAAACTTTTAAAAAACATCTTGAAAAAAACAAAGATAAATATGAAAAATATAGTAACGCTATTCAATATGGTTATAATCTAAATTTGCAAATCTATAAAAATACTACTGATGAGGTGGTAAAACTAAATCCCAACAATATTTTAGAGTCATTTGGAATGAATTCCAATTCTTTAATGTCAGTTTCTAATAGTGTTTTTATGGAGCTTCTTGACAATGATGATTTTAATAAAAAACAATATGAGGTTTTAGCAGGCTCGCTGCCTAAAAAGTATGATGAAGTCGTTTTAATAGTTGATGATAACAACAAAATAAGTGATTATACAGCATATACTATTGGTTTAAAGGATACTAAAGAACTTGATGAAGTAATGGCTAAGCTTATTGCAGGCGAGGAAGTAGACTTTGAGGAAACATCATTTACTTATGATGAATTATTAAATACCTCATTTAAGGTTATACTCAATACTGATTATTATCAAAAATCTAAATCGTTTTGGATTAACATGGAAAATGATGAAGATTATATGAAAAGTATTTTAGCAAATGCTTTAGAAATTAAGATTGTTGGTATTGTTAAAATAAATAGTGATTCTGTATTAAGTGGTTACTCATCATATGGCAATATTGGCTATACAAAAGGTTTAAAAAAGTATGTTATTAATAAGATTAATGAATCAGAAATAGCTAAAGAACAACTTGCAAATCCCGAGATTAATGTTTTAAATAATATGCCATTTTCTACTGGCGATTTTAATATAAATAATTTGTCTATAGAAAATCAAATGATGTTAGCTAGTCTTACACCACAAGAAATAACTAATTTAATATCTTCCTATAGTAATTCATCTTATGAGGGAAATCTTTTAACTTTAGGTATAGTTGATCTTGATAATCCAAGTATGATTAGTATTTATCCAAAAGATTTTGATAGTAAAGATGCCCTAAAAGATTTAATTGATAATTATAATCAAAAAAAACAAAAAGATAATAAAGATGAGGAAGTTATTAGTTATACCGATTATGTAGGACTATTAATGAGTAGTGTTACAACAATTGTCGATGTAATTAGTTATGTCCTTATTGCTTTTGTATCGGTTTCTCTTATTGTATCTTCAATAATGATTGGTATCATAACTTATATTTCTGTTTTAGAAAGAACTAAAGAGATTGGTATTTTAAGAAGTATAGGAGCAAGTAAAAAAGATATTTCTAGGGTATTTAATGCCGAAACATTTATTGTCGGATCTTTCGCAGGAATTATCGGTATTTTAATAACAATAATTCTAGATATTCCTATCAATTTAATTATTAAAAAATTGTCTGGTATTAGTCATATAGCATCTTTACCTATTATAGGAGGAATAATCCTAGTTATTATTAGTATATTACTTACCGTTATTGCAGGTCTAATTCCTTCAAAGATGGCAAGCAAAAAAGACCCAGTTGAAGCACTAAGAAGCGAGTAGTAATACTTGCTTTTCATTTGCTAATTTTTAAGATATATTATAGAATATTATTAGGTGATGTATATGTCAATTGCTGAAAGAGCTTGGGAGTTTAAGAAAAAATATTCTGGAACAATTTGCTGGCGAATTGATAAGCATGCCAAAATTGTTGAAGAATATGTGAATCCTGATGAAAAAGTTTTATATGTTTTTTGTGGCCAAAAGAATCATTTATTTAGAGACTTTTTTACTAGTTGTGTTGTGGTTTTAACAAATAAAAGAATATTAATTGGTCAAAAAAGAGTTGTTTGGGGTAGCTTTTTAACACAAATAACACCTGATTTATATAATGATATGAAAATATATCGCGGACTTTTTTTTGGACGTATAATAATTGATACACTTAAAGAAGAAGTTGTTATTTCTAACCTAGCAAAATCCTCTTTAGACGAAATTGAAACAGCTATTTCAAGCTTTATGATGGAAGCAAAAAAGGAATATAAAAAGGATAAAAAATGAAAAAGTTATTATCATTAATTATTTCTCTAATATTATTATTTATAATATACTTAAATATTGTTTTTGTAGCTCGGGACTACAATTATAAATATATTTTGGATAATTATTTGATAACGGAAAAATATAATAAAGATAAACATTCTTACTTTTTTGAAATTGAATCCAAAAAGGAATTATTTGTTTATTCTTTGGATTCTAAATATGTTAGTAAAAGAGGCCTAATTAATAAAATATCAAAAAAGGATAATTGTTTATCTGTTAAAACTTTGAAGATAAAAGACTTCATGATATGCAAAAATGACGAAGAATATCTAACAAGTTTTTTCAATCAAGATAATAATGAAAAAGGAATTGATATCTATGAAAATATAGTAATCTATAATAATTTTGATAATAAGATTTTTGTGTGGAATTATGAAAACTTTTTATATTTTGATGGACAAAAAGTTAAAAAAATTAATCTTTTTGATTCAGATATTTATGAGTTAAAAATTATTACTAGTTTAGATAGATATTTAATAGTAGCGGATTATAATCAAAAATATTATTTTGAAAAATTGTATATAATTGATTCAAAAAATGGTCATGTAAAAGAATCTAAACTAAACCGTAAAATATATTATGATAGCTATATTTTAGGTACATATAAAAATAATTTTTATCTTTATGATAACAACAAAGAAATTGAATATGTAATTAACCCGTTTAAAAATACTATTGAAAAGAATAAATATGAAGTTTTAATTAATGGTAAATGGCAAAAAACATCACTTAATAAGTTAAAAAAACAGGAAGCTCATTTTAGAATAGATAAGAATTATTATTATGATATTATTGACGGTAAGTTATATTATATTACTCCTATTAATAAAATACTTGTATCGGATTTAGTGGTAAATAGAATTATTCAAAGCGATAATCAAATTTGCTACTTTATTTCAGACGATTCGTTATACTATGTTGATATAGATAAAAGGTTGACTAAAATAATGTCATATAGTGAATGGGTTTTCAATAATCAAAATATTTATGTTTTTTAGAACGCCTAATAATAAATAGCATATTTTATAATAGGTGATAAAAAATGTTTGAAAAATATCGAGTAAAAGGAAATGAAACCATTGAGGATATAGCCAAAAAATTTCGGACAAACATATCATATATAGAAGATTTAAATAATCTATCATTTGGTGAAATGTTAAGAGAGGGCATGGATATTATCGTCCCTAAAAATAAAGAGAAATACTTTGACACATATACAATTAACAGTGGGGATACTTTATATGGCATATCCCGAAAGTATAATATTAATCCTGAATTACTTGCCGCTTTAAATGGCCTTAATATGGATGATTATATATATCAAAATCAAGTATTATTGTTGCCAATAAGCTCATATAGCTATTATATAACAAAAGATGGCGACACACTTGATTCTGTCGCGGATATGTTCAACAAAAATAAGGATCAAATTTTAAAAGAAAATGACACTATTTATTTATTAGCTGGGCAAGTTTTAGTTAGTAAACGAAGATAATTATGGTCTATGCACCATTTTTATTTTGTGATAAAATAATAATGGTGGGTTATAGTGATACTAAAGAAACCTTATGCATTTTTAATTAAATTTTTTAGAGTAATTCACTTTTTATTACTTTCTTTTTTAGTGTGGTTTGCTTATAAAAGTAGAAGTATTTTACAGTTTTTCAATAGTTATGTAAGAAACAATTATCAAACATCCGTAGTAACTGGACTTCCAAAATTATATGCTCCCGTTTCTTTAATATTTATTGTTTTACTAATTGTTGTTACATCAAGTCTTTTTTTGATTTTAATGATTCATAAAAAGAAACCATATAAACTATATTTATTTACAACACTTTATTATTTATTTATTTTTTTAAGTTTATTTTATATAAGATCAATTTTAGCTAGCTTTGAAGAAACATTATTGGCCGCTACTACGGCTAGAAGTTTGCGAGATATTTTAATAATTGCATCATTACCGCAATATGGTTTTATATTTAGTGTATTTCTTCGAGCAATTGGTTTTGACTTAAAAAAATTTAATTTTGCTAGTGATTTAAGGCAAATGAATTATAGTAGCAAAGATGCTGAAGAATTTGAATTAAATATTAATTTAGATGTTTATAAGGCAAGAAGAAAATTAAGAAGATTATTACGGGAACTTGTTTATTATATAAAAGAGAATAGGTTTGTTGTAATTATTGTTTGTATTATAGCTTTAATAGCATTCTTTAATTTTGTTCGTAACAATGTTCACGGCAATTATGATCAATCTTATCATATGAATAAAACGTTTAAATATGAAAAAACAGATATTACTTTTCTTGATTCAATAATAACAAATCTTGATTTTAATGGTAGAAAAATTGATGATAGTAAGTATTATTTAGCTTTAAAAATTAATATTAGCAATGAATCTGGTTCATCAGTTAGAATTGATTATAACAACTTTAAACTATCAATAGGTGATAGGTTAATTAATCCAACAATTACTGATTCAAAGTATTTTATCGATTTAGCATCAAGTGTTGTTCCTACAGTAATTAATCACCGGACTAATCACACCTTTGTGTTAGTTTATGAATTAAACTCTAATGAAATAAACCGTGTCGATCAAATTGAAATACATAATGGAGTTGTTTATACTAAAGGTAAGTATATAGATAAACATATTTATGTTAAAATAAAAAATAAAAAAGTAAAATTTGTAGAAAAAGCAGGAGATTATTCAATTGAACAAAATATTTCATTTGAAAAATCAATGTTGAAAAATACTAGTTTAAGAATTGATTCCCATTCTATATATAAACGTTATATATATAAGTATCAAGATTGCATAACTAAAGATAATTGTGGTATATTTGATGATATGTTAACACTAAAATCAAATATTACTAATAAAGTAATACTCGTTTTTGAAGGTGAGTACAATCAAGATATGAATACCGGTTACTCACTTAATTATACGAGCCTTTCTGCTTTCGCAAGCAATTATTGCTCTGTACAATATCGAATAAGTGGAGAATTGTTTAATGATGCTGTTAATATTACGCCAATTAATGCTTCTGATTTTATTGCTTTCGAAGTGCCTCAAAATATCGAATATGCGGATTTGATTCAATTAATTATAACAATTAGAGATAAAAAATACTTTGTGAATATTAATCCATAAAAAAAATAGAATTAATTCTATTTTTTTTATTCTGACATTTCTTTTATTGCTACAACGGCCGCTATAGATCCATCACTAACTGCAGTTGTTAACTGCCTTAATACTTTTTGTCTTGCATCCCCAGCAATATATATATTTGGTGTTTTAGTGTGAACACCATCTTCACTTATAAAATATCCGTTTTCGTCAATTTCTGCAACATTAGTAAAGATTGTATTTTTGGGTTCTTGGCCTATAGCAATAAATAGTGCATCAACTACGATATCCGTATCTTGCTCACCATCATTATCCACTATAGTAATGCTATCAAGTTTTTTGGTACCATTTAATTTTGCTATTATTCTATTTGTCATTATTTCTATATTCTCTTTAGCTTTTAATTCTTTAATGCTTTTTTTATCAGCTCTAAAATCATCTCTTCTATGAATTAAATATACTTTTTTGGCAATATTTGATAAATAAAGTGCATCTCCAATTGCAGTGTTTCCACCACCATTAACTGCTACTATTTTGTTTTTAAAGAAATTACCATCACATGTGGCACAATAAGAAACACCTTTTCCTGTTAATATGTCTTCATTTTTTAACCCCAATTTCCTACTTGAGGCTCCAGTAGCTAAAATAACAGCCTTTCCTTGGTATGTATTATCGTTTGTGGTAACAGTCTTGTCACTATCAACCTTTAATACAATTTCATTTTTATATTCAACTCCTAATGCTTTAATTTGATCATATAGATTTTTAGAATAATCATAGCCAGATATTTCTTTTATTGCAGGATAGTTTTCAATATTACTTGCTAATAAAATTTGCCCACCATATGATTTAGCTTCTAGTATTAGTACCTTTTTATTAGCTCTTAAGGCATATAAAGCAGCTGTCATTCCCGCTGGACCAGCCCCAACAATTATTAAATCATACATATTATCACCTACTATAATAAAATTATACATAAGGTTTATTTTTAAAGTCAACAAATGTGTATATCTTATTTACATAAAAAAAGTCTTATAATCAAGACTTATTATTAATGGAGGAACCGACCGGATTTGAACCGGTGCTCAAGGTTTTGCAGACCCACGCCTTACCACTTGGCTACGGTTCCATTTACACTCAAGTAATTTTATTTTATTATATTTTATGTTTGCTGTCAATTACATTATATGATAGAATATGTTTTATATTCAGTGGAGGGATAATATGGAATATAAGATTAAAGCTGTTGATATTGAAGCAAATTATAATAAATTGTTAATTGCATATTACGGTTTATTTGAAAGTATTTATGGAAAATATCCAACCAGTTATGTAATTCATCGAAAACTAAATAATAAGGGTCAAATACATCCTTCTTATGCGTTTATGGATTCTAACTTAGCGTTTGCACAAGAAGCTATAAAGAACAGCGTGGATAATCACGACGTGGTTATGATAGGAGCATATGACGAAAATGATATATTATCTGCGGTAAGCCGGATTAGAATAGTTATTGAACCAAGTAGTGCATATGTATGCATTTCGGAATTATTGCCTATTGTACGTGACAACTTAAATATAGTAACAGATGTTATCAAATCTATTGAAAGTTCACTTAAAGGATATAATGTAGGTGATTACCTTTCTTTTGAAGTTCCAATTAGAGACTTTGATTTTCAAAATAGTTTACTAAGATTGGGATATGATTTGGTACCTACTGATAAAGAACAAACAACAGTCTTATATGATAAAAAATTAGAAAAAGATTTAAGTTTAAAATAAGTTTTATTGTTGCCAATAATACTAAATTATAGTACAATGATTTATAGAATAAAGAGGGTAGTATTATGGAAAACGAGAATAACAATTTTATAAATATTATTAATTTGCCAAACGAAACTAGTGATAATGAGGATGTTTTTACTAGTGATTTTGAATCTTTACTCAATGAATTAAATAAACAAGTAAGTACTGCTGATGGTAGTGTTAGCGAATTGATGCGTAGAAAAGATATTATTGAAAAAGAACGAAGGGACTTAGAAGAAAAGAACCAAGCTTTTAAAGAAGAACGCGTTAAGTTTGATAATTTAATGAAAGATGAATATCAAAAGTTAAATGATGAAAAGAGTAGATTTGAACAAGAAAAAAATCGTGTATATAACGATATCCAAGAAATGCGTGAAGAATTATCACGTAAAAATCGCGATTTTGAAAAATATCGTAGTGAACAACTTGATATTTTAAAAGATAGTAAAGCAGCATTAGCAAATAACTATAAACAATTTGAAAAAATCGTTGCGACATTTAATAAAAAGATTGATAAATTTGAATGATAAGGAAGTAATATGAAATCAAGAGGCTTTGAAATTGCAAAAGGATGGGAAGACAAAGATATTCATTTACCTATTCGAAAAACCAAAAATGCGGCTGCTTATGATATAGAGGCGGCTGAAGATGTCATTATACCTGTATTTAAACCAGGGATTAAACCAACTTTAATCCCTACAGGATTAAAAGCGTTTTGTGAAGATGATGAATGGTTTATGCTTGCAAATCGCAGTTCAGGGCCCAAAAAAGGATTAGTAATGGCTAATAGTATTGGCGTTATTGACGCTGATTATTACAATAATGAATCTAATGATGGACATTTTTATTTCCAATATTATAATTTTTTGGATGTTGATTTAGAAATTAAAAAAGGCGATGTTATTGGTCAAGTTATATTTATGAAGTATTTGAAAGTAGATGATGATGTAGCCCAGGGTATTAGATCTGGTGGATTTGGATCGACTGATAAATAATAGGGTTTTCACCTATTTTTTTTAAAATTTTTTATTAAATATTCCTTTTATTCCTATGCCTTCACTTTTTATCATAAATGTTTGTATGTTAAAATGATTCATTGCTTTTTCTAGTTTAGTTAATTCATATTTAGTTAATGCTGTATAAATAATATAGGTTCTTGAATCATCATAACCACCTTTAGCATCCCAATAAGTAAAATCTCTTTTAAGATCATTTTTTATAAATTCATTTATTATTTTCGGATTTTCTTTACAAAAAATAAATGCTGTTGAACATATATTTTGTTCATGTAGTTTATCCACCATTAGATTATCTACAGCTGAATAGATTATTGAATAAATCATTATTGGCAATCCATATCTAAAACCGGCAATAATATAAATAAAAAGATTAATAATTAATCCAGTTTTTCCTACTGAAAAATGATTGTTCTTTTTAGCTAATGCTAGACCTATAATATCTGTGCCACCAGTTGAAGCACCACTTGATAAAATCATTCCAACTCCTATCCCACCAATAATTCCTCCGACAATAACGTTTGTTAGAATATCATTTAGTATTAATCTATTTGGCAATACTAATAAAAGTAAAGCTTGTAATGAAACAGTAAAAATAGTTCTAAAAAAGAATGTCTTCCCAATTGTTTTATAGGCTAGGATAAATAATGGTATGTTTATTATATAGTAAATAATTCCACTAAAATCAAAAGGCGTTTGTAAATGAAATATATCTATTGCAATGCTTCTTGTTAATTGGGAAAGTCCGAGAACACCGCCCGTATATAAGTGATTTGGAACAACAAAATAGTTCATGGCAATACAAAATAAAAATGATCCAAGTAATGCTTTCCAAAAATCTTTTAAATCCCAATTGATTATTAATTTTATTTTTTTCATACAACACCTCGACAATTATATCATTTTAAAAATAATTGTAAATAGTTTTATACATTATTAATGGTTCTATTTTTTTAAAGATTCATATAATACACTAGGTGATAAATATGGCTAAAAAAGTAGTTATTGATGCTGGCCATGGTGGAAAAGATAGTGGAACTGTTAATAATGGAATTGTTGAAAAGGATTATACATTAAAGATTAGTAATTATATAAAAAAAAGATTAGATGATTTGGGAATACAAAATAGTATGACTAGAACAACCGATGAACTTCTTGATCAAACTACAAGGCCAAAAAGAGCGCAAAGCTTTTATGGATCTGGTAGCGATGTAATTGTTCTTTCAAATCATCTTAATGCAGGCGGCGGCGATGGCGCTGAAGTTATATATTCTCTAAGAAATAATGACACTCTTTCTAAAAAAATAGCTAAAGAGTTGGAAAATGCCGGTCAAAATGTTCGTAAATATTATCAAAAAAGATTACCAAGCAATTCCGCGAAAGATTATTATTATTTATTGAGAAATACGCCAAACAATGAGACACTTATTGTTGAGTATGGTTTTACAGATAATTCAAATGATGCTAATTTAATTAAAAACAGTTGGGAAAATCTTGCTGAAGCTGTGGTAAAAGCTATTGCAGATTATGTTGGTGTACCATATAGTAAAGATATATCAAATTATTATATTGTAAAAAAAGGAGATACTTTATGGAGTATAGCTAAAAATAATGGAACTACTGTAGAAAAAATAAAAGAGATAAATAATCTGAAATCAAATTTACTTAGTATTGGTCAAAAGTTATTGCTTACAAATAATACATATACTGTAAAAAAGGGTGATACATTGTATAGCATTGCTAAGAAATATAATACAACGGTTAATAATCTTAAAAGCGTTAATAATTTAAAATCTGATTTACTTAATATAGGACAAAAATTAACAATAAAATAAAAAAATTTAATTAAAAACTTAATTATATGATACAATTATGTTGTAACAATAGGATGAGTATGTGATGAAGAAAAATGTTTTAAAAGTAATGTTGGGATCAGTTATTGGCGAAGCTATATTAGTATGTTTATTTATTTTAATTGGTTCTTTTGATTCTATTGCAGTGAAATCTATGGGTTCAATTGCAATTATTTTTACCTTTTCTATTCCTTGTCTATTTTATGCTGGAATATATGATAATAATAAATATAAAAACATTGCAATTACTGGTACCATTTTAGCTGGTATTACAGCGTTTATTTGTATATTAGGCGTGTTAGAAATAATGGAATGGAATGAAGTATTAATCAAAAGCGTATCAATTTTTACTGTTTTGGTTTGGGCATTAGCTTTAATATCATGGGTATTATCTTATAATTCGATTAATAATATAATAAAAACATTTAAAAGTATAACTATATCCTTAACATCAATTTTTAGCATTTTTGTAATACTTATTGTTTTAGCAGAAGATTTTCCTGATGGATTTTTAGGTAGACTATTTTATGTAATTGTTGTTTTACTAGCTGGTTCAAATATATGTATGCGTATATTAATTAGAATATATCGAAAAGAAATTAATGAAACTAATGATGTACTTGATAATAATTATCAAATGAATTCAGATGTTATACAAGGACAAAATCAAAACTCTAATGTTTCTATTAATAACTATGAGTTATCAACAAATCATAATATACAAACTGAACAAAACCAAAATAATTCTAATTTAAATAATTAACATTTCATAAAAAAATCCTTTATATATATAAGGGATTTTTATTTGTTATAAACTATTTTCTATTGGAGATTTACTACTGTTGGTAGGATCATATAAGATTCCTGTACCAGTATCTACATCATTTGCTGTAGATGAAGCCTCAACTTGAGAACTTGCATCATCATTTTTATCAGCTTTTTTTTCTTTAATAACTGGTTTCGTAGCCCAATATGTTGAAACATCACAACTAGATGAGTATGGCCTTGGATTGGGCATTTCTAATTTACAAATAAGTGGAATTTTAAATGCAGTACCAAATGATACACATGTACCCGGTTGCAATACTTTCATTTTTTCAATAACATCTTGAGATATGTTTGGAAGCATTTCTTCGACATATTTAATATCCATTGGGTGAGTCATTTTAAATATTAAGAAGTTTGAGCATTGAGATATAACTGTATCAGAAATCTCCATAGGTCTTTGACTGATAATGTTTAAAAGTGTTCCGTATTTTCTTCCTTCTTTAGCTATTCTTTCAAAAATATTATAGCCAAGTAAGAAGACATCGTTATCTCTTTGAATATATCTGTGGGCTTCCTCTAAAAACAAATGGAAAGGGATTGTTGCTCTACTAGCATTACCTTTTGCAAATTCAAAGATAATATGAGCATATATTTTAACAAGTGACTTTGCATAAGAATCATCTAGAGATTCAAGATTTATATTAATAATTTGTGCTTTTTTATTATTAATAGTAATTAATCCATCTATGAAATCATGAACTGGTACATATTTTTCAGTAAAAAATGTTCCTATTTCATTATTTAAAATCGTATGTAATCTTACTTTTAATAATTGGGCATCGTCATGCATGTTTTTATTTTGGGTGAAACCTTCACTTATTAAAGTAAAATCTAGAGCTTTAGAAAAATCGCTTAAAGTAAATGACACGTCTTCTTTTATATCATAATTTGTATTATCACTTGTATATTTTAAAATATATTCCATGATAAGAACTTCTTCACCAAAACGGCCGCTTGAATCTAAAGCAAAACATTCACTAAATGTTCTTGTATAACCAAGCCCTGGTATAATTGAATCAAAACTAAATTCTGGAGTATTACAAGTGTTAATAATGCTAAAAACATCATCCTTTTTTTGTTGCACTGTATTGTTACTATAAAGGATTGTTGTTAATGCATTAGCAATAATCATATTTTTATATTTTCTTGCTTCTTCATCTTTTGTTGCAAAAATTCTTGCGTATTTTAAAGCACGATCAATAATGGTTAATTGTGAGTGTTTATCAGCTTGAAGTAAAATAGCGTAATCATCAACTGTTAAAAGATTCAGTGGTATTTGAATAGGCACATCATTATCATCTTTTACATTACAAGTAATGAACTTATAATTATACTCATTATTTATTTCATTAATTTTACTAAAAGCATTTTTATATTCACCAAATGAATCAAAAAATATTAAGTTTGAATTACAAGCAAAGGCATTTGGATTTTGCAATATGTTTTGAATAATTCTTGCCACACCACACGATTTACCAGAACCACTGTTACCAAAAATACATGTATGATTAGCAAATAAATCATTAATTATTGGATAAACATTAAAGCCTTTGTACATTGCGCATTGCCCAAGCAAGAAATTGTCTTTAGAGGCTTGCCCAATTAGTTCAAGAAGTTCAGCAGAATTAATTATTCTTATTGAACTATTTAAACTTGCTTTATGTAAAATACCATTACTATAATGACCACTTTCATTAAATTCTCCGAGTAGTTTTACTTGAATTTTATCAAAATTTATCTCTACTATTTCTCCTAAAATACGATTACCGTTTGTTTCGAAGATTAAATGTAAGTTTAGTATGTCATTTCCTAAAGAAACATCAATCTTATTTTCAATAAAAGCTATGTTATCACTAATATATAATATTTTTCCAAACACCATAGTCACCCACTATTCTATATTTAAAATGATAACATACTATAAGCTTATTTTCAATAAATTTGATTGCAAACTCCAGAATTTGGTTTATAGAAACAATGGTTTTTATATGATCCTGCTAGTGGCTGTGAATACCATGCACTTTTACAAGAATTGTTTCCTGGAGCATAAAACCACAAGGCGTTAGTTGCAGGATAATAATACTCTCCAGAAAGAATTCTTTTAGCTAATTCTTTTTCTTTGGTTGTGGGATTAGATTGAAATAGGGAACTATTTATTCCTACAAATTGATTTTTTTGATATATAGCATCGGTTATTGTATTAATATTTTTAAAAGTAAGACAGTCAGCTAAGACACGATTTACTACAACATTTCCTACCATAAGCATTCCCAAATCACCTTCATTTAGGGCTTCAGCACGCATAATTCTTGCGAGCAATTCTAATTCTTTCGTAGTATATGAAATTATCATTTTATCACCTATTTTATAGTATGTTTAATGTAAAAAAGCGATATTTAATTTTAAAAACTGTTTTTATAAGTTATAATTATATGGTAGGAGTAAGATATGGAAAAAAAGCAAGATAAAAAATTTCTTAAAAATAGTATCTTTTTTATTATAATTATTTTCTTAACATATTATTTCGTTTTGCGAAAAAATAATTTATCCTTAATAATTGAAAATACTAAAAACGCTAATAGAGCTTTTGTTATTTTAGCAATTGTTAGTATGTTTTTATTTTTTATTATTCAATCAATTAATTTAAAGTTTTTATTAAAAAAGTTGGATGAAAAAATATCATTATTTAAGGGATTTAGGTATACTTTACTTTGCTTTTTCTTTAGTGGTATTACACCTGGAGCAACAGGTGGTCAACCTGTCGAGGTTTATTATATGGGCAAAGATGGTATTAATGGTTCAAAAGCAACTTTAGCAGTATTAGTTCAACTATTTAGTTATAAAATAGCTTGTTTATCTTTAGCATTACTTGCATTTGTTATAAATTTTAACATTCTTTCAAATATAAATAGGGTATTTTTTTGTATAGGATTTATTATTTATTTAGTTCCTCTTATATTAATCGTTTTATGTATATTTAATCCATCTTTTATGATTAAAATAACAAATGGCATTATTAACTTTTTACATCGAATTGGTATTAAAGAACCAAAAGAAAAACAAAAATTAGTAGATGCAGAAATAGATAAGTATAATCAGTATGCATCATTTTTTAAAGAAAACAAAGATATATTTATAAAATCAATTCTAATATTTTTAATTGGAGTAATTTGTTGTTATTTTGTTTCTTATTTTATATATCTATCACTTGGTTTTAATGAATTTGGATTTGTATCAATTATATTAAGTCAGGCTTTATTGTACGCTATGGCTTCTTGGGTTCCTTTACCAGGTGCTATTGGGGCTAGTGAATTTGCTTATTTAAGTATATTTGGCCGTTTTTATTCAAGCGAAGCTTTAGTGAGTGCGATGCTTCTTTCAAGGGGAATTACATTTTATTTGTTCATCATTTTAGGATTCTTTGCTTATTTAGTATCATTTCTTAGAAGAAAATAAAAAAGGATTACTTTTTCTTAAAGAAATAAATAACCCTCGAAGTAATGTTGATAATCTTATCAGCATTTTTTATTGCTACTTGTTTAAATAAAGCTTTCCCACCAACTGTCAGTGATGAAATAAGCGCAGATATTATTATTGTGATAATTGCTAAATCCATCTTTGAAATAGAGTGTAGTGATATTGCAAGCATTGCTCCAAGACCACCACTTACAATACCACATATATCACCAATGATATCATTGCATATGCTTGATACTTTAACATTGTTCTTGATAAGTTTAATAGCAATACTTGCACCCTTAATCTTTTGTGAATTCATTGCGTGAAATGTAGCTTCACTACTTGTAAGTGATGCCGCTCCAATCATATCAAAAATTATGCCAACATTAATTACGATTATTATTAAAATGCTTGTCAGAATAATATTTGAATGAATCGCCACGATATTTGTGGCATAACTAAAAACAATTGCTAAAACAAATGACCATATAAAAACTTCAATAATCCACTTTTTATTTTTCATAAATATCCTCCATAGAATAAAAAAACTTTATAAAAAAATTTATAAAGTTAAAATATATGGTTTATCATAAATTAATTTTACGGCTTTGGTCGAGTTGAATTTCTCTATTTCTATTCCTTTGGTTGCCCTCGGGCGATTTCTCCTTTATTAGAAATAATTATCAGTTGCCTTAATAATTACTCGATTGCCACATAGTCCGCACTTCAAACTTTATGATAAATACACGCTAGAGATTTTCTCAAACACAAACGATCACACTCTTATTCGCTTTTGCAGTTATAATTTCATTTTCAATCCCGAATAACCACTCACGACATGATTATGTTAATGCTCGAATCAATATCAGGGTAATTTTTCATATGCCATTATGATTTTCCCTAACATTTAAAATTATATATCCACCCCAACTTGGGCCGAAAAAGCAGATATACAAAGTCCTTAATATCAATTAATGGATTTTTAGCCCCATCTTCAAATGGAGTTTGTGACTAGCATAATGCACCACGCGCATAATAATAGCATATTTTCATAAATAATGCAAATTTCTTATGGCTATTATCAATTGTATTCGAAAGAAGTAACAATATGTGATAAAATTAGTTTAGGTGATTTTTATGAAGAAAGTATTAATAGCAACAACTAATAAAGATAAATTTACTATTGTATCAACAATATTTAAAAATACAATATTTCCAGAAAATGAATATGAAATTATTCGTCCCACAAGTGATATAAAACTTCCTTCAATCACTGAAGAGGGTACTAATATTCAAAGAGCTAGAACTAAAGCTTTAAATGCTTACGAATATTTAAAAAATTATAATTATGATTATATAGTGGGCCTTGATGATGCTCTTTTTATTAAAGGCAGAATTGAACCGAATATTAAAAATCACTTGAATATAATATTATATGGAAATTATCTTGAGGATGGGGAACAATTTGCCTTTAATAGAGCATATTGCATTATAGATAAAGAAAAAAATCTATATGAAGTTTCTTTAGATATCCCAGAAATATATCACCCCTTAAAAGAAAATATTGTTATTGAAGATAATACTTACCCTTTATCAAATGTCTCTTATCCGATAGGCTTTGATAAACCATTATGTGAGTTAAGTAACGATGAAATAATAGATTATAGCTTAAAATATGTAAAAGAAGGGTTAATGAGTCTAAATATAAAATAATTTAAAGATTAATTAAGATTATTTTGATCGTTTAATTCAATAAAATATCTATAGACATCGCCCCAATTATTAACTTCGTAAACGTAATCAGTTTCTTTTAGCTTTTTGAGCCTTGCATCTCTAAAATATAATGTTTTTATATTAGCTTTACTAATTTGTTTGATTATCCTATAGTCATCATCAATCATAAAGTCTATATTTTCTTTTTGACATACCTCTAATTTATCATGAATATTCCAATAATATTTATCAAAAACAATATTATTTTCTTTTAGTAATCTTATGGCATCCTCCTTCATTTCTTCTATAAATACGCCTCTAGCAGTAATTACTATCATTTCAAATCCCATAGCTTTAAGTTTGTTATAGACAAGTAAAAAACCGGGCATTAAATTACTTTCTTTTGATGCCTTTAAAAGATATTTTTCATTAAATGCTTGCTCTTCTTCTTTATTCCAGTTGTATCTTTGTTGATAATTTGGTTCTTTATAATCAATTATTTTTTTGCGATTAAGATTTTCAATTGCAAATATTTCTTCATATACTCTAAAAGTTGAGTTGCTATCAATAACTACACCATCTAAATCAATACCTATTCTCATCTTATTTTCCTTTTTTAATTAGTATTTTATCTGGATTGTTTAAAAACTCTTGAATTGCAATAAACGCTTGTGATAAAGGGTATCCGTCGACAAAAATATGACTAACCGTAATATTTAACATTAATTCATAATTTTCATTTTGTTCAGTGTATTTTCCCCAACAAATCCTTGGAATACATTGAGATGCTATGTCATCGGGAATAGGGTGAATAAATTGTGTGAAATCTACCCATGGAATGCAAGTTATGTAGTATTCATTGTAGCAATTTTCAGGATTATAATTTTCTTTTTTTATTTCCTTTTGCTTTTTTGCACTTTCAATATGTTCAGAGGCAATTTGATAAAACTTTTCATAATCATCGCAATTATTAAATCTTACATTTTCAAATGTGCCTGTTTCAGTCATTACTGTAAAAGCCGGATTAATTTCCTCATATATAACTGGGTGACCATCTACTAGTCTCATTTTCATTTCCTCAATTGAGTTTAATCCTTTTAATACTATAAATAATAAATCAATGAAAAACGATTCATTATTATTTTTAGTGTGTTTTAATAATTTTGTTACATCCATTTTAACATTCATGCTATATGTACTGTTAGAAAATCCTTTAAACCATTCAAATGTTTTATTTCTATGCCAATTATTTATATCGATTGTTTCCATATTTTCAACTCCTATAATAATTTTAATTAACAAAATTATAACATATTATTTTGTTAACTTCCTTGTAAAATCGGCTTTGTTAATTGGAATTAAATAATGAATTTTGGGAATATATCCTTCAATATAATCATCATATAATGTCAATTGATCTTTATAATAAATTGTGTATACTTCAGCGCCCTCTAAATAATCTTTCTTTAAATACTCTTGGGCAGTTAATGACTTGTAGTATATTCTAAAGTAATTCACTTTTAATATTCCTTGTTTTACCAAATCATCAACATTTGCTTCTTCATACATAACTCCATCAATTTTGGCAGTTATAATTGTTTCATTAGAGCCAACTCTACTACGATAAATTATAATGTCATTTGCCGTAAAATCGATGTCCCTTCTTAAAGTAAGAGTTCCATTTGCAAGTTCATTCATTGCCTGTTCATAAGTAACTGGTTCATGTTTTATAGCGCAAGCATAAAATAAATTTCTTTCCATAGCGGTTGCATAGTCAATTTGTCCATATTCAACATCTGTGCGTTTATAATAAAAAGAATTTTCTTGATTTATTAATCTTGGATTAAAATAGTATCTTGTTAAAACGGCAGTATAGTCTTTTAAAGCGGAAATAGCCTCATTATTTTCTATATCATCATCAAATTTGTTTTTATATAATATTTTTAATAATTCATCTAATCTTTTAAATTTTATTAAATTATTTTCGTCATCTTCTGCTACAAATGACAAACATGATAAAAATTCATAATATTCTTCAGAAGAAAGATATGGTTTTACTGCATTTTCAATAAGACTAAAATCTCCAGTAAAATTATAAACCCAGATTGGATTTGAACCGATTATTTCCATTAGTATTTTGACTAATCTTACTTGGCTTGTATAAACATCCACATTAGCTTCCTCAAAGTATTCGAAAGATATTATTTCTGCACAAGCTTCAGTTATTAAATTATAACAACCTAATACATGACATAAATGGATAAATTCGTGGGCAGCAGTATCTTTATGATTTTCAATTTTGTCATAATTACGAATATGAAGAGTACTAGGTTCTGATTCTGTATAATAGCCTAAATAGTTGCCACCATATTCGTCATTAGTATATCCATGGATTAAAATGTTGGTAAAGTGTATTTGATATTTTAATCTTCTTAAAAAGTCTTCGTTAACAAAAGGTAAAATATCATTTAAAAAATCTTCGTTATATAAATAGTTTTTTTCTTCTTCACTTAAAAACTCTGAGGAAAAAATTAATTGTTTTAAATCCTCAAGTGTTATGGTTCTAATAAATTCTATTTTAGATCCAGGAACATCAACATAATTTTTTTTGAAGTCCGTTAAAAGAACATTAACCATCATTGAACCAAGCAAAGAGTATGCAATAATTTTTGATTTAGCTCTTTTATATCGATTATTTAAACTCATATTTCCCCCATAACTAGATTATAACATAGTAGCAAGTAATTATGGTATAATTTGGGTATGAATATAACATTTAGATATTTAGAAAATAAGACTTGTGATTTTAAATTGCTTTATAATTGGTGTAAAAATGAATACATTTTTAAGTGGTTTGAACAACGAGAGCTTTCTTTTGATGAAATTGTTGCAAAATATCAAAAAAAATTAAATAGTAAAAAGCAAGATTTGTTCATAATTAAATATAATAATCATGAAATAGGTTTTTTACAAATATATAAATTTGAAAATGATATTGATTTGAAATGCATTAAGAAAAATCAAAATATATATGAGTTTGACTTATTTATAGGTGAGGAAAAATATCTAGATAAAGGCATCGGTACAAAGATAGTTAGTGTTGTTAATAATATGATTTATTCAAAATATAATGCTGATGCAATAATACTTAGACCATTTAAAAGAAATATAAGGGCAATTAGATGCTATGAAAAATGTGGATATAAAATAGTAGATGAATATAGGGGGTTAGATACTATAAATAATCCTGAAATATTTTTAATTCTTTTAAACATAAAAAAAATTAACTATTAAGTCAATCTTTTTTATAATTTATAGTCTTATTTGCTATCTAGATGGCGGAGAGTTTAACAGCATCTCGTTTCTTTCAGCAGCTTCTTCGATTGTTGAAAATTGTTGTCCATCAAAACTATAAAAAACAGTTACTTCACTTTGCATTGAACTAGTATATTGTTGAATTTGTTGAAGTAGCTCTTTAGACATAAAATTTTTTACTGATGGAACACGACTGCAAAGTTCAATTAATGCATTAATATTACTTGCATATTTATCTATTACTCCAAGTATGTCTTTCTCACATCTATTTAATAAATATAATTCCTCATTTCGAAAATGGTAATTAGCTTTTTGCGTTTCATAATCTTGAATGGCAGTAGCTACTATCATAACATCTCTTTCATCAACCATATATTTCCTCCTGTTATTAGCTACATTTTAACATACTTTCTTTCGACACTTTAAAAACATTTCAAAAGATTTACTAATAATTGACACAAAAAAGCACTAACAATTTAGTTAGTGCTTTTTATTATCTTAAATATTGACATGCTGCTTCTTGGGCTGTCTCATTTAATACTTTTTCATTCATTGGGCCTAATACTTTCATTAGTTCGTCTGCCTCTTCGGTAGTAAAGTATTTCCCTTCAAAATTTCGTGAGAATATTTGACATAGAACATTTCTAATTTCAAGATTTCTTTCATAAAATAATGCACATGTGTCATCCATACTATCTTTATAAGCTCTAATTCTATCTTTAAGTGATTGAATAACATTTTTTAATAGTTAGTACAATAATTTAAACTAAATATGTGATTTAGATAGTACACGTCGGTATTGCTTATCAGGCTCATCTTGTGATAATATGTATACTTTTGTTCCAATAGTATGTTCTTGTAATATTGATGTTGTTTTTTCGCTACCATCATATCCATAAGAGGGGACATAAATATATTTTTTGCTTACCATAGCTGGTATTATTCTATCTTCAGTATCAAAAGAATGCTCTTTAGCATACAATTCAGATTCTAAAAGCATATTATAAGTAGTTGAAACGTTAATTTCTTCTAACATTACTACAAGTTTTTTCAAATTTGTAATTGCTTTTGCAGCATAAATATCAATTTTGTCAGGGTTAAAGTTTTTAATAATAATATCAAAAAGCATTTCATAAGATATATATATACCATATGTTCTAAGTATAAATGCTATTATTTCCTTAACATCAATATCACTAAATTTTTGAACCATTAAAGCTATTATTGTATATATTGGTAATAAATGTATGTATCGCTGTTTATTATTCCTTATAACTTTAAGCGGATGAAGACCCTCGTTAACATTTTTAACACTATCAATAAAATCAAAATCAGTAATTATTTTCATGCTAAAACCCCATAAAGTGTTATCGCTTAATTAAATAATCAAGATCCTCTGTTTGTTTAAGTTCTTCCCAATTGTTCATAAACGCTTCTAATTCGATTGGGGTGCTTGGCCTTGGACTAGTAAAAACATCCAACATGACAATGACAGAAATCCCTTTGGCATCTATAATATACTGATTAACTTGATCAATATGAACTGTTCCATCTTCCTCTTTAGATAAATATGTTCCAATTGGATATGGAAATACTACATTAAAACTATTCATTTTAAAACCTCCCTAAAATGAAAATAACTTTTTTACTATATTAAAATCTTTAATATAATAATTATTGCCACTTTCGCTTCCTTTTGGTTTTTTATTATAACATAATTTTATTTAGATATAATAAAAAACTCTAACTATAAAGCTAGGGTCATAATATTTTGAATACTATTTGTATAATGTTCTTGTTAAAGCTCTCTTATATTCTTTAGATTCTTCTATTAAGTCATCATCTAAAGGTGCACCTAGTGCAATTATTTCTCTAAAAAAATCATTTATTTCGGAATAGAGAATATAATCTCTACTTTCACACATATGAAGACCTCTATGGGATTTTTTAGTTAATAAAGCTGAATTATCTACTGCAAGTAATCCACCATCAGCTTCTTTAATAATGTGATGTAATGTTAAAATGTTTTTTTTAGTTATTTGATAACTAAGCCAATCAAATCCTTTTGGTCGATATATTTCAATTAATTCTTGAAGTAGTAATTGATTTTTATTTTGGTAAACTTTACCCATATAACTTCACCCATAAATGATATAGTATACTATGTTTTAAAAAAAGACAATAAAAAACGCCGAAAAGGTTCGACGATTTTCTAAAATGGCAGGGGCGGAGAGAATCGAACTCCCATCAAAAGTTTTGGAGACTCCTATGCTACCATTATACCACGCCCCTAAGCGCAAATAAATTATACCATAAATAAAGCTTTTAAGTAAACAAAATATTGTTATTTAGGTGTTTTTTTGATAAAATCAAGTTGGTGTTGTTATGAAAAAGATTATTATTGGTTTATTAATTATTGTTGGCTTTTTACCACTTATGGTAAACGCCATTGTTTTACCCGAAAAATCAGATCATGAGAAGGTAACTATATATATTTTTCGTGGCCATGGTTGTAGCCATTGCTATGATGCATTGGAATATTTTTATAAGAATCGTGAAAAATATGCTGATTATTTTGATGTTGTGACATATGAAGTTTGGGAAAATGAGGCAAATAGTAAATTTATGAAAACTGTTGCTGATGCTCTAGAAGATGAAGTAACAGGTGTACCATACATGGTTATTGGTGATGCTTATACAAATAAAAGAGGATTTAGCGATGAACTTTCTGAAGAAATAGTAAATGCTGCTTTAGCTGCCTATCAAGATGATAATTATGTTGATTTGGTTGGAAATCTTGCTAAAGACAATGATAAAATTGAAAGTAAAAATCTAGAAGAGTCGTGTAGATCTGAAGGCATTATTGCTGGCAAATATGATACACTTATTATTTTTTCAATATTATTAGTAGTAATTGGTGGCGGAGTGTTTTTAATTAAAATGGCTCGCAAATAATTATATTAAGTTTTAAATTTTTATGCTATAATTGACTAGCAAGGAGTGATATGAATGAAAGTATTAAAGAAAAATTTACCAGAAGGTACTAAGAAAAAATTTGCTCGTTACAAGGGAGTTAAAGTAAAATTAGTTCCAAATAAGAAAAACACTAAAAAGACAAAATAGTGTTTTTTTATTGGTTTATTTTTTGATACTGCTATGATATTATTTATTAAGTAAATAAATAATAATAAAAACAACTGTTGCTATATATTAATTGTGAGGTGTTTTCATTTGATTGAGGTTAATAAAGTTTACAAAAGATTTATTAAAAATACTGGAAAAAAAGAAAAAGAGTTTTACGCCGTAAATAATGTCTCTTTTAAAGTTGACGATGGACAAATATATGGAGTTTTAGGCCAAAATGGAGCGGGTAAGACAACACTACTTAGAATTATTTCAGGTATAATGGAACCTACTAAAGGAATTGTTTTAGTGGATGATTTAAACTACAAAAAATCGGCAGAAATAATAAAAAATCAAATTGCTTTTCTTTCAGGTAATACTAAGTTATATGAAAATATTACCCCTCGAGAATTACTTAGAATATTTGGCAATATTTATGGCATTTCTAAAAATGTTTTAGAGGAAAGAATAGATGAAGTTATTAAACTTTTAAACATGCAAGAGTTTCAAGATAATAAAATAGGTAATCTTTCAACAGGACAAGTTCAAAGAACTAATATAGCAAGATGCTTTATTCATAATCCTAAATATTATATATTAGACGAAGCTACAGCTGGTCTTGATGTAATGAGTAGCCAAATAATTATTGATTTTATAAAAAATGAGAAAAAGAGGGGAAAAACAATTATATACTCAACTCATTATATGGAAGAGGCTGAAAATATTTGCGATAAAGTTATTTTTATTAACCACGGAAAAATTGTCTGTGAGGATACTCCTAAAAATGTTTTAAAAATTACTAAAACAAATAATATGCGAGATGCATTTTTTAGTTTAATAGGAGGTCAAAATGAGGATTAATGTAGTTTTATCATTATTAAAAAAAGAATTATTAAATATTATACGTGATAAAAAGTCATTTATTATCATGATTTTGCTTCCATTATTATTGTTCCCATTTATGGTTGGCATAATGAGCGTAGTTATGTCATCGTTTACAAAAGTAGACCAAGTTATCAAATTTGGTGTAAATTATGAAATAACAGATGATTTTAACGAATTTGTTGATGGATATTCGGATAAATACAAAATTGAGATTATAAAAGATACTACCGAAAATTTAGAAAAACGTTTTGAAAATGAAGAAATAGGAATATATGTAATTAATGATCAAAATGATTATATTTTGCATTATGATGAGAATAACACAACAACGTTTGCTAATTGTTCGATAGTAGAGGCTATTTATCAAGATTATCGTGAAGAATATTTAAGTGAAAAATTAAATGAACTAGATATTGATTATGAAGCTATAAAGGATACTTTTAATATTAAATTTGAACAAGAAAGTGTTACGGAAATGGGTAGCCTAATTCCATCAGTTATTTCGATGGTTTTGGTTATGATTATTTCATCAGTATGTTTTTCGGTTGCAATTGATGTAACTACTTCAGAAAAAGAAAAAGGGACGCTTGAAACGCTTTTAAGCTTACCAATAAAGAAATCAGAATTAATAACTAGTAAATATATAACTGTTTTTCTACTTTCATCGATGGCTGGATTTCTTACATATATATCACTATTTTGTACATTATTCTTTGCTAGTAATACACTAAGTAAACTAGGTGTAATGAGTATCACCATTAGTTTTAAAATATTGATAATATATCTAATTTCAATTTTATTAATATCTCTTCTTTTCAGTGGACTACTATTAAGTGTCACCATTTTTTCTAAAAATTTAAAAGAAGCTCAAAATTCATTATATCCATTAGAAATATTTGTAACAATTGTTTCTATGCTACCAATGTTTGGTATAAAAACTTCGATGAAACTTGCACTTATTCCCTTTGTTAATATTTCTTTATTATTTAATAGTACACTTTCTTCGACGATTGATTTGTCTTTTGTAATAATATCTTTTTTATCGACAATAATTTATTCAATTTTATTAATAATCGTTCTTTCTAAATTATATAATCAAGAAGATATTTTATTTAGTTCGAAAGCATTATCATATATAAAATTTAAAAATGGCAAGTCACAAACAATTTGTTTTAGCGTTATGACTAGTTTATTAATAGCTCTTATTGTTTTAGTACTAAGCTATTATTTTTCGTTTATTTTTATTAATAGTTCGAAGTATTTGCTATTCGCTATTATGCCTTTTACTATTTTAATTGTGGTAACAATTGCGTCTTTACTCGTTCACTTAGATTTTAAAAGTTGCTTTAAGTTAAACGGGTTTAAATTGCGTAAATTTCATATATATGTGATGATTTATGTGAGTGCGTATATAATTGGTAATTTTGTTTTAGAATTTTTAGTTAAATTATTCCCCCAAATGTTGGAAAACTACAGTCAATTTGGTGCAATATTATCTGCTGATAATTTGTGGCTTTCAGTTATTACCATTGCTTTTTTACCGGCTGTTTTTGAAGAATTATTATTTAGAGGCGTAATATTTACTTCATTTAATAAAAAATATGGTGCAATCATAGCCATTTTATTCAGTGCACTTTTATTTGGCATTTATCATATGAACTGGATTCAAGGAGCATATGCCTTTATTATTGGAACAGCACTTGCATACATTTATCTAAAATCTAATTCGCTCTTTGTCCCAATTATTTTTCATTTTATAAACAATTTAATATCAGTATTACTTGATTATTTTAGTATAAATATTGAAATACCAAAAATATATAATTTATATTTTATAATATGTTCAATTGGATTACTCATTTTATCAATATATTTATGTGAGAAAAAAGAATAGTGGATATTCTTTTTTTCTTGTAAACATTAGTGATTTTTTATATAATGATAATGTAGGTGTTTTATGAAAAAGAGTATTAAGCTTTTTGTCTTTGGTTTATTATTATTTGTTTTTTCATATGAAAATTGTTTTGCGTTAAGCGAAATATGCGAAGTTTCAAGTACACTAAAAGCATTTAAAATAGTAGGCGTTTTAATTTTAATTATAAAAATATTGGCTCCATTGGCTATTATTTTGACTGGAATTACTAGTATGGTAAAAGCGGTAATTGCCGATGATGAAAGTGAAATTAAAAAATGTGTTTCAGTACTTGTATCAAAGGTGATTGTCGGAGTTATTATTTTTTCTGTACCATCAGTTGTATATGCGGTTTTTGATCTTGTAGAAAAATCAAAAACTACAAGAAGTGAATTTGTTCATTGTTCAATATGTTTAGTAAATTTAAAGGTTTGCAATCAGTTTATATCAACTGCGGAGGCAGCGGAGAAAGAAATTGAGGGAACAACTGTTAATGAACGGGGATTTAGTCATTCATCTGGCAAGTTTTAGTTAGTAAACAAATGCATATTTATGTGTATGGAGGAAGTCATAATGAAAAAGATAATTATTATTTGTATAGCTTTGTTGATATTTAGTTTAGGAATAAAAATCGTTAATGCAAAAGAAACAAATGCTTTTTTAAATAGGGATATTACATATTTAGCAGGAGAGATGGATCCTAATTGTACGTCTTTGTTTGGCGATCCCACTATTAAAGGAGATCTTGCATACTATATGCAAAAAGCTTTAGATATTATAAAGTATTTAGGAATTGTTTTATGTATTGTTTTGACAATCGTGGATTTTGCCAAAGCTTTGTTTTCTAATGATAAAGATATGCTTAAACCTTTATCAAAGAAGGCCTTTTCAAGACTTATTTATGCTGTATTGCTATTTTTCCTTCCGATAATTGTTAAGACTTTGTTCTCTATTTTGGGTGTATATGGCACTTGTAATATTCAATAAGGAGGTTGAACTAATATGATAATAGCCGATGTTTTAGGTATTGAAAAAGCCATTCAAAAATTACTTATTAGTATGGTTGGTGGTATTTATAAATTGGTTGGTTATGCCTATCAAATTTTTTTGACTTTAGCGGAAACTAATATTTTTAGTCAATCAGAGTATCAATTTTTAGTAGAAAAAGTGTATACTGTTTTAGGCGTTTTAGTTATGTTTGTCATTGCTTACAACATCCTTACTTTTATAGTTGATCCTGATAAAAACAAAAGTGGCGCTGAAGTAGAAAAAATGGTTAAAAAGATTTTTATATCTTTTATTTTAATTGTTTTATGCCCATTGATATTTTCATATGCATTTAAAATTCAAAATGCCATATTAAAACAAAATACTATCGCTAATTTTTTCAATAAAACTGGCTCGCCAAGTGGTGCTGTCAACATTAGAAGTGGAGGTCATTTAATGGCCGGTTCTGTTTTCGAAGCTTTTTTTGTATCCACGGATGATAAAGGAGATGGGATAATGTCTCAAGATAATTGTATCCCATACTGGAAGGATAGGACGTGTTCTTTATCCGAAGCAAAATGTGCTGTAAAAGCGGGCGTCCCAGCTAGTGGAGAAATTAGTGTTGATAGTGAAACAGGAATGTGTAAAATGGATAGCAGTTATGAAGCAACAGCAGGCTATTCTTACGGTGGTAAATATAGAGTTTTTAAAGCGTTTGCTGGGAATATTATTGAAAGTCAAATTGATTTTGCTTGGCTTATGTCCCTTATAGCAGGTGGATATTTATTATATGTTATCGTTTCATTTTGTTTTGATTTGGCTGTAAGAGTAATAAAACTTGCTTTTTATCAAATAATTGCTCCTATTTGTATTGCTTGTCAAATAATTCCTAAAAAAGAAAGTATTTTTACTAATTGGTGGAAAGCCGTAACAAAAACATATATATCTGTTTTTATACGAGTTTTCATAATGAATTTAGGTGTTTATTTGATAAGTATTCTTACTAGTAGACGTGATGCTTTTTGGAGTGCACTTGGGGAAAAAGGGGAAACGTCTGCTGGGGTTAAATTGTTGGCATTTGCATTTTTAGTGCTTGGCATTATAACTTTTATGAAGCAAGCTTCTAAACTAATTGATGAAATATTTGGTTTAGGTGATGTTAAACTTGGCATTAAAGACAAATTAAAAGAGGGAACGTCTCCTATTACAAATTTTGCTGATAAAACTGCACGTCTAGGTTTTGGAGCAGCAGGAATTGTAAGAGGATTTCAACACGGCCATGGGAATCCTTTAGCTGCTATTAGAGCTGCACGTACCAATTATCAAAATAGAAATTTATCAGGTAATGAAGCTGAACTTCTTCGTCGGAGAGAATTTGAACAAAAATTGAGTCAAGGCGCGACAAGAGGTCAATTGTTTGCTGACTATTTGCGGAATAAATTAGGAATGCCTTCTACACAAACCGTTGCTGACAGAAGAATTGATGATATGGAGGAAATTAATGACGGAAATGCATATAGATACCAAGTTAAAACTGGTGAAGATGGCCGCAAGTATTTGGTTATTGAGGATGTGTCTGGTAATGAAGTTAAGGGAAGTAGAGTAGAGTATGACGATGCTCGCGATAGAGATAAAATTAATAAAGCCGTTGAGGGTATATACGAAAAGTTGGTTGACTCTGACGGAAAAGAATGGCTGATTGTTGTTGACCCTACGGGCCATGAAATAGCTGGAACTAGAATAGCTTACGATGAAGAAAGAGATGCAAAAAAAATCGGCGAAGCATTTAATGGTAGATTTAATCTTAAATATGCTATAGCTGAAGACAAAGTAACCGGAGAAATTAAATTATATATTCAGGATTCCACTGGTCGAAGCATTAAAGAGGTTGCCGTAGTAACCGATGAAAATAGGGCTGAAATGGAGGCACTTGATGGTCAACAAGTTGCGTTTAACACCAAATTTAAAGATAGCTTAGAATTAGAACATCAAAGCAATGATGAACAAATTAACGCTTACAATGATTCCATTCGAAGAATCAATGCTAATTTATCAGCAGATGCAAAATTATTTCAACTTCAAAAGGAAGCTGATGATCAAGCTGAGTCAGAATTGAGAAAGGGCGAAGAAAAAACTGCTGATATTACAGGACGAATTAGCGGGCTTATTAGAAATGAATTTTCTGTTTCATATGCCGATGACTTTGTAGTAGATTACTCAACTGGTTTTTCTATTGAAATTGAAAGGCCCGATTTAATTGCTGGCGGTAAAAAAGTCGAAAAAATTAACATTCCTTCTGGGGATTTTGCAACTGTGGAAGCCGCTGTTAACGCTCAGTTAGCTAGAACAGATTTGTCAGAAGCCGAAAAGCAACAAATTAAAGAAAAATTTACAGCTTCCAAGAAATCAATTATGGTTGGTGGTGGCCTTGAAAACATGCAAGCTAAAGTTAACTCTATTATGAGCGATGATTCTATTTCAACTGATATTAGAGATGAAGTTATGAGAAAATTTGAAGAAGCTAAACATACAATTACGGTTTCAGGAACAGACGCAAGTACTATGCGTAGTAGCTTAACTGCTGCACTTGGTACTGCAGGCTTATCTGATGAAATAAGAGCTGAGCTTAATCGCCAATTTGACTCTTCGGTCTTTGAAATTGATGGTGGTTATTCAGCGCTTGAAGCAACTGTTTCTGAAATGTTAAAAAGAGATGATATTTCAGGTGACGTTAAGGATAAGTTAAGACGACAACTAACTGAAGAACTTAAGAAAATGAAAACAGAGTATAAGAATCGAGCTACTACAGTAGGTGCTGATGGCAAAATATTTGATGCTAAAATTGCTAGTGAGTTTGAGCAAATTCAAGCTTTAATTGATTCCGGAACATTCTTGGATCTTGATGGCAAAATGTTAATATCGACTACAGAAATGTCTGAAATAATATCAAGAGATGGTATTGCTGGTTTAATGAAGGCAGTTAAAGATAAGTATCAAACATTACAAAATGAAACTGCAACTAGAGTTGCTTCTCTTGAAAATCAAAAGACTTCTTATGAACAAAAGAATAAAGATATTGATGAAGTTAAAAGATTACATGAAAGTACGCAAAGTGCTGAAAAACGTACTGATAGTTATCGCGCTAATGCTGCGGCAAGTGCTTATGTTAAAGATAATCCTAATGAAACTAAGCATGGCGGTGGATCTTCAGGATCCGGTAAATAAAAAGGGAGGAAAGATAAATGAATCAATATTTAATACCTGCTAATAGTAAAAAATCTAGACTTATCGTCGGCTTTTTTACACCAAGAGATTTGGTAGTAGGTTTAATAGGTGGTTTATTGACGCTAGTTATGTTAGTAGCATTTAACAATCCACCTTTTTGGCTTTTGCTAATAGCAATAATGCCATTATCTATATCGGTAATTCTATTATTTCCGGTTCCTAATTACCATAATGTCATGCAATTACTGCTCAATATTTTTGATTATGCAGTAGGAAGAAAAAAATATTATTGGAAGGGTTGGTGTGTGAGAGATGACGCAAACGAATAATACATTTGATTCTAAATATGCTGAGGATTGGTTACCAGTTAAGGCCATTGCTAATGGCATGATTCAAACCGATGATGGTTACTATGTAACTGGTGTTAAAGTAGTACCAAAAAATATATTTATATTAGATGAAGGTGCGCAAAATAACGTATTATTTCAAATGGCTAATTTTTATAACACTATTGATTATGAATTTTGGCTTTTGATAGCGGATCGACCTGTAGATATAAGTGTATATCTATCGGGCTTACAAGTAATGTATAATCAAGTAAGTAATGCTTCTGCTAGAAAACTTATTATGCAAGATATTAACAAAGCAAATTTATTTATGAGTGAACAGTATAATGTTGTTGATACGGAATATTACATTATATTTAGAGAAAAGAAAATGGAAATTGTTCAAAAAAGAATTCATAACTTAATTAGTGGGTTAGCTGGAGCAGGAATTCAATCAACGCAAACTAGTAACAATGATTTGAGAATGATTTTAGATAATTATTTAAATGATGGTCAAACGACCAACTTTAGGGCGGTGATGTAAGATGGCAAAGATTAAAAGTGAAGTTGCTCCAAAAGGTATGTATTTTAAACCAACTGAGTTTATGCTTAGTGGTAAATATTGTACTATAATGACTATTGTTTCTTACCCTAGAGTTATATCACCGGGTTATTTAGCAGGTATATCTAATATTCCAGGTGTTAGACTTGCAATTAAACATATTCCAATTTCCTTTGAAGTTCTTAAAAAAATGCTTAATAAAGAAATTGCAGATTTGAAAACTAGATATCAATCTGAAAAAGATCAAACAACGCAAGAAAGAATCCGTCAAGATTATGAATCTTTAGAGCAATTTATATCTATGCTTGCTTCTACTCAAGCACGCATCTTTGACTTTCAAATGCATTTATTAATATGTGGTGATACTAAAGAAGAACTTGATATGTTAAAAATGCAAGTTCGTAACTATTTAGATGCCATGGGAATGCGTGGAATATCTTTGATGTTTGAACAAGAAAAAGCATTAAAGAGCATAATTCCGATTTTCCCACCTCAAGATATTGAGGAAAGAGTGGGAATTCCACTTCCGTCTGTTACAATATCAGGAATGTATCCGTTTGTATTTGATAGTATTAAAGACCCAGGTAATGGTACACTTCTTGGTGTTGATGCTTCTGGTGGAGTTGTTTTATTTAATCAATTTTTGTATCAAATGCAAAAAGAAAACAATCGTAATAATGCTAATATGATTATTCTTGGTACATCTGGTTCTGGTAAAAGTACAGCGGCAAAACTACTATTACGTACTCATTTGCGTAATGGATTAAAGTGTGTATGTATTGACCCAGAAGGTGAACTTGAGGAAATGGTTCGGGCTTTACGTGGTGATTTCCTTGATTTAGGAAAAGGTGGAACATTTGGAATGATTAATCCACTTGAAATCGTAGTAGATGCTGACGAAGAGGAAATTGAACAAGGACTAGGCTATACCGTTTTAACAAGAACATTACAACAAGTTAAAGCGTTTATGAAGTATTATAATCCTTCGATTGAAGAAGATGTTTTAACATTATTTAGCGAAGTTTTACAAGATACATATAAAAGATTTAAAATTGATTATGATACAAATTTTGTAGCATTAAAAAGTAGTGATTACCCAACATTTGATGATGTATATGCTACTATTAAAGGACGTCTTATTTCAATGACTGATGCTACTCATGAACGTGATGTTATGGAAAGACTTGAATTAAAAGTTAGACCACTTGTTAAAGAATTGAGATATTATTTTACTGGTCATACAACTTTAAAAATTAATTCAGATTTCATTGTATTTAATATTAGAGAACTCATGAATAGTGATGAAAATATAAAAAATGCGTTGTTCTTTAATATTTTGAAATATGCTTGGGGTTTATGTTTGGATAAAAATGTAAACACATTAATGATGGTTGATGAAGCTCACGTATTATTATCTAGTCATAATGAATTAGGCGCTGAATTTTTGGCGCAAATTCAAAGAAGAAGTAGAAAGTACAATACAGGAACAACTATCATTACCCAACAACCAACTGATTTTGCTGCTCCAAATTTAATTATGCATGGTAAAGCAATATTTGATAACGCTTCATATTATCTTGTTATGGGGTTACGTAAACAAGCTGTTGAGGATTTATCAAAACTAGTTGATTTAAACGAAACAGAAAAAGAAGGGATTAAATATTATAATCAAGGTGATGCATTATTTATTTGCGGTAGTCGAAGAATGAATATGCATGTTATCGTAACTCAAGAAGAATTAGATTCATTTGGATCAGGTGGGGGATTGTAAAATAAAAGGAATTATCTAATGATAATTCCTTTTTTATTTACTCATGTGTTATAATGAAGTAGAAAAGTGGTGTCAGTATGAATAATAATTTAAATAAAGAAGATAAGCCTGCAAATAATAGTAGTACAATTCAATCCAGTGCTACTATCCAAAATAGTGCTCCACAATCTAGTGCAACTCCACCGAGCAATGCTTCACAATCTGACGCAACTACATCAAGTAGCATTTCACAAAATGATGCAACAACAAGTAGTAATGAATTAGAATCTGAAACAACTGCTAATAATAGTGAACCGCAATCTATTATCGAAGCTAGTGATGGCTTTGAACAGCAGTATGGTAATGGCTCTCAAGGTGCAATTGGAGATTATGGTGAAGAAGAATATTTCCCAGAGGCATATGGCCCAAATACTAGATATGGTCAATACAAATCGAGACAAGAACAATTACAACGTGAAGCAGATGCTATTAAACAACGACAATTGCAAAGGGCTGAAAGAACTAAAAAAATAGACGATGATGAGGAAGAAAGGGCTAATGATAGTCAAAGTGCCTCTAGTAATGGAGATCCTTCAAAAAAATCTAGTGGCCAAGGTGGTTCTCAAAGTGGAGTTGAAGAAAAGGGTAATCAGGAAAGTGACTGGGGAGATAATACCTTTGAAAATAATCAAAGAACATCTAATAGTGAAAATTCTTCAAGGCAAACTGGTGATAATCAAGATAGCAATCAAAAAAAAGATAATAAACAAAGTGGTGATGATAGAAACAGTAGTAACCAAAATGAAAATCAAAAAAAATCCTCTTTTGGGTCTAAGTTAGACAAGGCTGGCGAAAAAATAGATAATGCTAAATCTAAAATTAATAAAGCACAACAAACCGCAAATAAAGTTGCTCATCCAGTTAGTGCTGCAAAAGATGAAATAAAAAATAGATTAAAGAAAAAATTGATGTTATTTTTAGCTCAGTGGTGGTGGGTTGTTGCTATAGCGGCAGCAGTGCTATTAGTATTATTAATTATTCTTTTGATTTTTATGGGCGATATGGACGAAGAGGATGAATTTATGCTTGACCCAGCTTATGATTTTACGTTAACTATGGTTTCAGTTACTAACAATTATCAAAATGAATCAGATAAAATTGAATTAGAAAGAGTATCTTTTAACGACTATGTTTTAGGGGCGGCTTATGCTGAATTTTATGATAAACTTGACGACAAAACTTCGGAACAAAAAATGGAGATATATAAAGCATATTTTCTTGCTATTAAATCTATTTTGTTGTCTTATGGAGAATACAACGCCTCAACTAAAGAAATAACAATAAAAAATGGAACTAGTAGTGGTGCGATACCAAGCTGTAATATATATTTTGGTTGTAATGTAATTAAACATGATCGAGTCTATACATTTCTTTCCGCTAATTCTACTCTTACATTAGATGGCGATTTGTTTAAAACAATTGAACCCGCTAGCGAATCAGAAAAAAGTTTACTAATTAATGCATATTATGATGTAAAATATTTGTTGCTAGTACCTTCAAGTATTGATACCATAATTACGGAATACTATTTTGATGCACCCCCATATAACAGTACTATTAGGGAAAAAATAATTGAATCAAATGCAAAATATGATAAAACAATAAAGAATATTTCTGATTATAATGGTTTTAAAATATATGATTTTAAGAATTATGTTAATGCCTATGCGTTTGCTGCTGCTACTGCTTATTGGTGGCCGGTTGGAAGTAAAGAACCAACTGAAGGAGAAATATACGGGGGCACACCGTCTACGACTAAAGTTGTCATGAATTATGGACAATATAAAGATGGTGAAGAAACGAAAATGAGCAATGGTATTGATATCATTGATGAAAATTGTATTGATGATGAGGATTGTGTTGATAACGAAACTTGGGAAAACCATGTTATAGTAGCAACTCGTGAGGGAAAAGTGCATTATGTCGAGGATGGTATTAGCGATAGTAGTGAAACAGGTGTTACAAGTGATTATAGTCGTGGTAATTTTGTAATGATTTATCACGGAGATGGGATTTATTCTACATATTCGCATTTAAAGAAAGATTCAATCACCGTTAAACAAGATGATTTTGTAAGTCAAGGACAGATTATTGGACTTATGGGTGCAAGTGGTAGCACAACTGATAGTCGCCTTCACTTTGAGCTATATATAAATAATGCCAATGTTGACCCTCTCGAGTATATTAATGCAGACAATCCAAGACCAAAAAATGATATTATTATAACTGGTTATCAAGATGGTAATAGTTCTAAACAAAGTGTTTGTTTAACTTTAAAAGGAAGTAATTTTAGTAATAATGCTGTGGCGGCCATTATGACTAATATTCAAGCAGAAAGCAGTTTTAATCCAACAGTATATGGTGACCACGGAACAAGTTATGGGTTATGTCAATGGCATGAAGGAAGGTTTGATTCTTTGAAATCTTATTGTCGTGATGAATACTCTACAATTAAATGTCAATTAGATTACTTAATCCACGAGTTGCAAACTTCATACACATCTGTTTATAATATGTTACTATCTAATAAATCTGCATATGACATGGCATCTGAGTATTGCATTAATTTTGAAGTACCATATGAAAGATATGTTAATTGTCCTAAAAGAGCTACTAACTACGCTTATCAAATGCTTAGTTATGTTGAAAATGGATGTAATTAAGGAGGGAATATGGAATCAAATAAAAAATTTGGAGTTACAATAGCGCTAATATTATTAATAATTATTTGTTTATTATTTTACTATTTTGTTATTATGAGCGATAATACAACATTAAATATGCCTTTTTCAATTAGTAATTTAATTAATCGCCCTCAAAATAATAATACGACTAATAATACTATAAATAATACTAATGATGAATCTAGTGATCAAATTAGTTTTGGCGTTGTAAATGATTATCAAATTTATTTTAATATAAATTCATTAATCAATAAATACTATATGGAAATAACAAATGGTAATTATAAACAAGTATTAGGAATGCTTGACGATTATTATATAAAAAGCAATAATATTACTGGTAGTAATATTACAAATTTTATCACTACTGGTTATCAAAATATTACTTTTTATAGCAAATCAATGTATATGAAAAGTAATAAAAAATTAGCGTATTATTTTGTCGATGGTGAAGAGCAATTGTATAGTTTTACTGAGCAAAAACTAACAGAAAAGGAGCATGTTACATATCTTGTTACTGTCGACAAGGTAAATGATACATTTGGCATTATGCCTATTGCAACTAAAACTTTGGCAGATTATGCTAGAAATTATACTATTTCTAGCAAGAAAGAGATTACAGCAAATGCTTATAACTCATATTTTATTGATAGTATTAGTGATGAAATCATTTGTTCATATTATATAAACTATTTTAAAACAATGTTATATCTAAATAGTGAAAAAGCATATAATATGTTAGATAGTGATTATAAAAACACTTTTATAGATTATGAAGACTTTGTTAATAATCTTCAATCAATATATGAAAAACTTAATACAAAGATTATGAATTACGCAATTAAAGGCGATAATGGCAAAAGAATTTATTCGACAATTAGTGAAAATAGTGCTCGAATAAGAATGACAGAAAATTCTATTCTTAATTTTAAAATTAGCATTGAAAAAAGTAAATAAAGGATGTCTTAATAATAAGACATTTTTTTATTAAAAAAATAGTTTGGAGTACTTTGATATTTGTAGTATAATATTTCATAGATAAAGGAGGTAATTATGCGTTTTAAAGTTGAGCCAAAAGCATTTATGTTATTTATTTTTTATTGTTTTATTCTTTTATACTTTTGTGCAATAGCTGTATTAAATTTTATTTCCTTTTCTCAAAATGGTACCTTTTATGGATTATTACCATTTAAAGCATTTACTTTTGAATACATTGGATACACTATAGGTTTGTTTATTGCTGTTTTAGTATTGATTTTTACGAGTGTATCTTCTTATATATTTGATAAAGAAAAAGGATTTGGATTTGGTATTCATTTATCTGAAAAAAGTAGTGATGGTTATTCTAAATGGGCATCTGAAAAGGATATTAAAAATGATAAAGGGATTGTAAAAGTATCTCCTTTAGATAAAGATATTAAAGCAGCAGGTATTCCTCTTATTAATAAAGGAACCGAAATATGGGTTGATAATGGCGAATATCATAATCTTGTAATTGGTGCTACTGGTTCTGGTAAAACTGAATGTGTCGTTAAACCACTTGTTAATTTACTTTCTAAAAAAGGAGAAAGTATGATTATCACCGATCCTAAAGGTGAAATCTATGAGTATTGTGGTGAATATTTAAGAAGTCAAGGTTATAAAATTGTTATATTGAATTTTCGTGAGCCGGAAAAGGGAAATGCTTGGAATCCTTTAAGTCTTCCTTATCAATATTATAAAAGTGGTAATATGGATAAAGGAATCGAATTACTAGATGACGTTGCTTTAAATATCTTATATGATAAAAGTAATGGTAAAAGTGATTCGGAATTCTGGGAAAAAAGTGCTGCTGACTATTTCTCTGGTCTAGCTTTAGGTCTATTTATGGACGCTAAAGAAAAAGAAGTTAATTTGAATAGTATTAACTATATGTCAACAGTTGGGGAAGAAAGAAGGGGAACGACACCATATATTAAAGAATATTTTTCTTTAAAGGGGGAGGATTCTTCAGCATATATTTTTGCCTCAAACACAATTAATGCTCCAAATGAAACTAAGGGTGGTATTTTATCTACATTTAGACAAAAGATTAGATTATTTTCAACAAGAGAATCACTTTCCGAAATGCTTGCTTATAGCGACTTTGATATGCGTGATATTGGTAAACAAAAAACAGCTGTTTTTATGATAATTCATGATGAAAAAAAGACTTATCATGGACTTATGACTATTTTTGTAAAGCAATGTTATGAAACATTAATTGATTGTGCTCAGGCAAATGGTGGTAAACTTGAATATCGTACCAATTTCATTCTTGATGAGTTTGCAAACATGCCACCTTTAAAAGATGTTGATGCCATGGTTACTGCAGCTAGAAGTCGTGATATTCGTTTTACTTTCATAATTCAAAACTTTGCTCAATTAAACGAAGTATATGGCGAAGAAATTGCGCAAGTAGTAAAAGGAAACTGTGGAAACTTAGTTTACTTAATTTCTACTGAACTCAAAGCCCTTGAGGAAATTAGTAAAATGTGTGGTGAAGTTAAATCAAAAGAAAAAGACAAGACAGCCTCAACACCACTAGTTACTGTTTCGGATTTACAAAAGCTTAAATTATTCGAAGCCATTATTATAAGATGGCGTAAAAATCCATTTAAAACCAAATTAACTCCTGATTTTAAAATTGATTGGGGTGTTAAATATGGTAAAGCAGAATTACCAACAAGACAAATTCAAAAAATTGAATTATTCGATATTAAAAAATTTGTTTCCGAGAAGAAGAAAGATGATGAATTGAATAATCCTCGGTCATTTGCTGGGGCTAATCCGTTTTTAAGTGGAGGCTTTAATCCATTTATTCAAAGCAGCCCTAATATATCACCAATGCCTGCGCAAGATAGAAGAAATATGGCAAATATAAGTGATAAAGAAATTGATGACATGGTAAAAGATATTGAAAAGAAATTAGCTGCTTTAGATGAGGAAGAGAAAAGAAATCAAGAAAAAGCTAAAACAGAAAAAAAAGAAAAGAATCCAAATATTTTAATACCTGATGATTTTGATGATGAACTCGAAGACAATGAACCGGTTATCAAACCAGTAAAAAAAGAATTGCCTCCTGATAATTTTACAATCGAAGATGCATTAAAACAAATCGAGGAAAAAGAAAAAGGTAAAAAGAAAGCCAAAGAAATAATTAACGATCTTAAAGATGATGATTTATCACTTACAAAAGAAATAAAACTTGATGATCTTGATAAACCAATTATTAATGTTGACAAAGATAGTGTTGTTGTCAACGAAAATGTTATTACTGATGATGAATATTATGATGATTTCTTTGATTAATATTAATTAATTGAAAATTTATAAACCTCATATGATATTATGAGGTTTTTTTATGAAAACAATTAAATTAAGTGAATATGACATTAGTATGGGTCAATTAATTGATGTGAGAAATCCTTTAGATTATGCCAGCAAACATGATCCAAGAAGCATCAATATTTATGCTGATAAACTTATTATGAATCACAATAAATATTTAAATAAAAAAGATACCTATTATATAATATGTACAAAAGGTTTTTTAAGTAAAAAAGTTGTTAGAACACTTTCTTATTATGGCTATAATTTAGTATATGTTCAAAACAATTAAAAAAAGAGCACTCGCTCTTTTTTTGTTTTTTGGAGCGGGTAAAGGGAGTCAAACCCTCATCTCAAGCTTGGGAAGCTCATATAATAATCGCTATACGATACCCGCATAGATTAATTATAGTTTATAGATTGCTATTAAGTCAATTTATTTTGCCTTTTAGAATTAATTATTCTATAATTTAGTTGGTGGTTTTATGTTAATTAGTAATTTTGGAAATGATTATGAAATATTAAAAGCGAGTAATGGTCAAAAACTTGAAAGATGGGGAAACATTAAACTATTAAGACCTGATCCTGTAGTGATTTGGGATGGTGGAATAATTAATCCAAATGAAGCGGATGCTATTTATCATCGTTCAAATACCGGGGGAGGATATTGGGAAAACGTTAATAATATTCCTGATAGATGGACTATTAAACATAACAATTTAACTTTTAACATAAAACAAATGGGTTTTAAACATACTGGCCTATTTCCAGAACAAGCAGTTAATTGGGACCGTATGATTAAATTAATTGGTAAAGAAAAACGTGAAGTTAAAGTTTTAAACTTGTTTGCCTACACGGGGGGAGCAAGTGTGGCTTGTTTATCAGCGGGGGCAAGTGTTGTTCATGTCGATTCATCAAAAGGTATGAATGACTGGGCAAAAGAGAATGTTATATCTTCGGGACTAGGTGATAAATCAATTCGCTTTTTAGTTGATGATGTTGTAAAATTTGTGGAAAGAGAAATAAGACGAGGAAATAAATACGATGCTATTATTATGGATCCTCCAAGCTATGGAAGGGGAGCTAATAAAGAGGTATGGACAATTGAAAAAGATTTAAACAATCTTTTAACACTTTGTAAACAAATATTAAAAGATGATTTTCTTTTTGTTTGTATTAATACTTATTCAACAAATCTTTCACTTTTAACATTAGAGAATTTATTAAAAACTCACTTTACTAATAATTCTATTCAATTAGATGAATTAGCTATACCAATAAAAAATAGTAAACTTTTTTTACCATGCGGTGTAACTGGATGGATAACACATGAATAATTTAAAAATCCTTTATGAAGATAATAGCATTATTGTGGTTGTAAAGCCAAAAGGTATTTTATCACAAAGTGATATTAGCAATGATAAAGATATGCTGACTTTAATTAAAGACTATATAAAGAAAAAGTATAATAAACCTGGAAATGTTTATATAGGTCTTGTTCATAGACTTGATAAACCTGTAAGTGGTATTATGGTTTTCGCTAGAAATTCTAAATCAGCAGCAAGATTAAGTAAGCAAATTCAAGATAAGCAAATGCAAAAATATTATTATGCAGTTATTCATGGTATTATACCTCAAAAAGAAGGAATACTAGCTGATAAGATTGAAAAAATAGATAATAAAAAAGTTTTGTTAAATACTGAAAATGGCAAAGAAGCTAAACTTGAATATAAAGTTATTAAGGAAAAAGATAACTTATCTTTATTAGATATACATTTACTTACAGGTAGATATCATCAAATTAGATTACAGTTTTCTTCAAGGGGATATCCTCTTTATGGTGATGAGTTATATGGGAGTAAAGTCAAAGATAATATAGCTTTATTTGCCTATAAATTATCATTTTATCATCCAATAACTCATGAATTATTGACTTTTGAAATTGAACCTGATGACTATATATTTAAGTTATTTTTAAAATAATAAAATAGATTACCTATGTTATAATATAATAATGAATATAGATTTAGATAAGATAGGTAATTTTTTATTTGAACAAAGAAATAAGAAAGGGCTAACACAAGAACAATTAGCATCAAAAATTGGTGCTTCTTTTAAAACTGTATCTAAATGGGAAAATGGTGGTAGTTTTCCGGATGTTTCTTATCAGTTATTACTATGTAATGCACTTGACATAACTTTAAAAGAATTACAAATGGGTTGTCTAGATGAAGAAGAAAGACACAAGAATAAATGCCTTCGTATTTTTTCTAGATTTTCTATAATCTTTATTTTCATAACTATACCAATTTTATGTTTTTTATTAGTCTTTTTTTCCTCACATGTTGGTAAACCAAAGATATATCGAATAATCAATAATTCGTCATCATCCGAAACAGGAAAGGTAGATGGATTGTTGGTAAAATCATATAAAAATAATTATTTAATGATAAATACAATTAATATATTTAATTATGAAAAAAATGAATTAGATACCATATCTATGGATTTGTATAGCGATAATGCTGTTTTATTTCATAGCAATGAATTGGACCCTTTTATAATTAATATTGATAATATATATAATATTAATTATAGCAAATTAGTTTTGTCAGTTATGATTTATCATAACGAAGAAATTATTAGCAATGAGTTTCAATTGAGAATAAAGGATTATTTAAATATATCTAGTGTTTTAAATTATAATAGCAATCAAAATAATTATTACTTAATATCGACACTTAATAAAAAAGGATTTACTAATGTTGTTGGTGATATATGGTACAAAAAAATAAATAATATTAGTTCTAATATAGATGTATATTTTTATCTTAATGCCAACCGTATATATTATAAAAAAACAGCTGATAATACTACTGCAAAACTATTGTTTTATAAAAATTATAATGTTCTTGAAACAGTTATTTATTCAAATCAAGTTTTTGATACTATAATCGAAAAATATAATTATAATTATTCTAAACAAGAATTAGATTGTAAAGTTGGATTGTGTGCAAGCTATCAAAAAGCACTAAAAGACATAGAAGAGTATGTATCTCTCTTAAATGGAGAGTAAAACTCTCCGACAAAATCCTTGAGTTTAATTATTAAAAAAGTGATAATTGGATTGAAAGGAGGAAAGTGTGATAAAAAAATTTGTAGTTTGTTTTATTTTTTATCTACTTATGATAATTCCTATAAATATCTTTGCTTTAGAAAATGATGAATTGATTGTTAATTCAAATGGTGTCGAGATGACATTAGAAGATTATAATAACTTAAAAAAATATTTTAGTGATATGCACATTGATACGTTAACTCAAGATGAATTTGATGAACAAATGCAATTGGATTTCGAAAATGTTAATAAAACTATAAAATATTATAGAACAGATTATAATCATATTACTAATGAAACAATATCGACTGAGATAACCGAAGAAGAATATAATAATGGCGGACTTGATAAAGAACTAAATTTACCACGTTCTAATTATATTGAATCCAACTATAAATGGTTATCTTTAGGTGCTGGCAGTTCCTATGGAGATGCATTTTTGTGTTTTGTAGCTCATTGGAAAATAATTCCAGCGACAAGATCGTTTGATGTCATAGCAACTAGAATAATTAATTTGGATGTTATAAATGGTACACAAGGTGGTAAACAATTTTACACAATTAATGGAAACACTAGTTATGTAAATTATAACTTTAATGGGACTAATATAAATAATCAATCTAATGGATTTGGAATTTCAATGAATTTAATTAATGATCCTGATTTGTCAGCACTAGAATTAGAAATTACAAGTAGTTTAGAAGTTACAAATTATCCAGCTATAATATACGCAAGTTATCAACATGCTACTTCGAGTGTAACATTGGCAGAATCTAAAAATTATACACTCTCTTACTTAGGAATGGGCGATGTAATTTTATTTGCTAACAATTCGACTGCTGCTAAATATGATGGCATGGGTGGAACTGATTTCTATATATATGGTTAAAAATTTTTAATACGTACTCCCCTATCTCTTGAAAAAAAATAAATTATATAAAAATAAACAAAGTACGTGAAGGGATAGGGGGGTCTTTTTTGTTGCGTTTTTTTATTCAAAGTGTTAGAATAACACATTAAGTATGGAGGCTTTATGGAAGATTTAGATTTAAAAAGTTTAGATACCGAAGTGTTATTTGAATTATTAAATACATTTGAGGGATTAAAAGATTCTTTAGACGAGGTAGTGGAGGAAATGAAAAATGAATAAAGATACGCATTATAAAGAAAAATTAGAAAAAATTAAAAATGATCATCGTTTACTTTTGGAAATGGCTAGAAATAGTATTGCTGAAAATACAAACATTTTAGGAGAGCAAATTCATGCTATTCTTAACGCTATTGAATATGATGAGAAACAATCAAAAAAATATGCTGCATTATTAAATGCAAAGTGCACTATTGAAAATATAGTTGAATTAATTGTTAATGCTACAACATACGAAGAGATTGTTCAATTAAGAGAAAAGCTTAACTATTATATTAATAAAATAAAAAAAGAAATGGTTAGTAGAAATTTAAGTGACGAGGTGATTGCTAGTTATCAAAAACAAACTTCTTATCTTAAAAAAGACATTGCTAAAAGTATTCGCATTCTAAAAAGAGAAAATAATATTGATACAATTGAGGGTTTAATAATGCTTTCTGATGTAATAATTCCAGATGACGATGATGAAACGTTAAAGAAAATGATTAAAAATGAAATGAAATTTAATAATTATTATTTAAAACCTAAAAAGCTTGTGATACCTAATGAAAATGATACTAAACATTTTGATGAAGATATGACTATTTCACAACAACCGGTTGAAAAGAAAAGTAGTAAAGCAGATGATATTGCTGGAAAGCTAAAATTTGATTTTACTGATTTAGAATCACCACAAGGTTCAAGCAAAGTTATTACAGAATTGAATGATTTTTCTAATGGTTTTAAACCATTATTAACTGAGGCTGAAAATCCAAATAAAAAAAGCGATAATGATGGTGTTGAAAAAAATGATGATTTGTCAGATTTATTAAAACCAAGACTTGCTTTAGATACTTTCAAATATTCTGATGAAACGGAATATTTACAAGAAATGGTAAAAAGATATACCCGACAATATTGTATTAGGGATTTGAGGAAATATGGCCAATCAAAGGGTAATAATGTTCTAAATTTTATTGGTAATCTACCTACTTATTTTTATAATAAACAAGCAGTTAGAGAAATGGAATATGATAGTTCTATATTTTATGGTGGAAGTGATTTTGTTAGTTTTATTGAATATACAAGAAGAAGGAATTCAATTTCTAATGCATTAAAGAGTGTATTTAATAAATCATATCTTATTTCTTTTGAGGGCAGTTGTCTTAACAATCATGAAAGATGTGTTAGATGGATGCAAGCATATTGCAAAGAAAATGGATTGGAAGTTAATTATTTATCACGAAGCAGATTATTAAATATATAAAAAGTAACTTGGATTAATTTCCAAGTTTTTTATATAAAACAATCAAATTTATTGACACATTTTAATTAATTTATTATAATAATGCATGTATTAGTAATTGTTGCCCGATTAGCTCAGTTGGTACAGCGCACCGCTGTTAACCGTTAGGTCGTAGGTCCGAGTCCTACATCGGGCGCCATAAAAAAATTACCCGTAAGGGTTTTTTTATTTTAAATAAAATAAATATTTGGTATAATTTAAAGTGGGTGATAGAATGAATGAGCAAATTAGTATGTTAGAACGATATGGGGAAAATTTAACGGAAAAAGAATATATTACTGATCCTGCGATTGCCCGTGATAACGAAATAAAACAATGTATATTAATTTTACTTACGCCTGAAAAAAGTGCTTTATTAGTGGGAAAACCCGGAATAGGTAAAACAGCAATCGTTGAAGGCCTTTCATATAGAATTAAGAATAATCTAGTACCAGATGCATTAAAGGGCTGGTCTATTATTAAAATAAACATTACAAGTTTGATTGGATCTACTCAAAGTGCCGGTCAAATTGAGAATCGTATAGATTTACTTGTTAAAGAATTAGCTACGAAGGAAAAAACTATTTTATTTATTGATGAAACTCATTTGCTTGTTAATAGGGAAGGCGGTTTAGACTTTGCCAATATGTTGAAAGCTGGACTTGACCGCGGCACAATTAAAATGATAGGCGCTACAACAACTGAGGAATATGAAACATATATCTTGCGAGATCGTGCTTTTTTGCGTCGTTTTCAAAAAGTTGATGTCGCAGAAGCTGATGCTGATACATGTGTTAAAATACTGATGGGAACTTATCCAAAACTTGAAAAACAATTGGGTTTAAAAATTGCGTATCAACCTTTTGTCATTCAAAAAATAATGACCTTTATAGTTGAAATGACTGATGAATATAAAAGAGTATATGAAATATCAAGTAGATATCCTGATATATGTTTAACTATTATATCTAACGCTTTTACTTATGCTCTTTATGATAATACCAATATGGTTACTATTAAACATTTTTATAAAGCAATATGTAATACAAAAAGCATTTATGAAGATGCGCTGGTTAAAGAGAAGGAAAGATTTAAAACAGTGTTTGCTGATATGCTTCGTGTAGAAAATGTAAATCTTGATGATATAAATTAAAAAAACTAGGTTAAACCTAGTTAATTTCAATGGTAGCGACGGTGTGATTCGAACACACGACCTGCCGGGTATGAACCGGATGCTCTAGCCAGCTGAGCTACATCGCCGATACAAGTTAGATTATAGCAAAATATTATTTAAATAGCAATAGTTTTATTGTTTTAAGGTATCTGGTATAGTATAATAATTATAATAATAAGGGTGATAATATGTTTAAGAAAAAACGTCAACCGGTGGAGATATCTCCGCTTAAAAGTTATCAAGTTGGACAAATTAAGGATAATAAGTTTTGGTATATAAAACTGCTTTTATTCTTTGGCTTTTTTTGTGCTATTATTTTCTTTTTACCACAAATTAATGGATTATATGATAAGTTCATAAGGGGTACAGCTCCTGTTCCGAGCGGAAATACAGCTTCTAGTAATAATGCTGTTGTTAATAATAATACAACAGTCGAGGAAAATACGGAAATTGATGAATCTAAAAATTATTTTAATGAGGATAAAAATATAACGGTTAATAATATTGTTTTTAGTGCTATAGAACTTAATAATAATTCAATTAGTTTTAGTGCTACCAATAAACTTACAAAAACTGTTGATTTAGAGCAACAAAATATATACTTTGAAGTATATAATAAAACTGATAATTTACTTAAGAGAATTGCTGTGCTTGGAACTATCAAAGAAAATGAAACTAAAACATATAATTTTTCTTTTGAGGGTGAAGCATATTACTTCGATATTTTAGAAATTTTAGAGGAAGATTATACATATATAGATTTAAGTATAGATGATAACAATATATCAACATTAACTTGTACAAAAGAAAACGAGAAAATTGTTTATACATTTACGAACGAAAAGTTAACTAAAATAAGACATACAGATAGTTTGGAAAAGACTAATGATGATTACGAAACAAAATATAATTATTATAAAGAATTATATAATAAAAATAATACTAAGACCGGAATTACTTCAAGTTTATCTACCGATGATGATGTTTTAAGTTTCAAACTAACTATTGATTATACTAAGAATGCTTCAGCGATTGAGGATAGACTATATTTTGCCAAAGATACTTCACCAAGAATTGTAAACTTTAGAGTTGAGTCTTGGGAATATGAATGTAGTTAGGATAAAAAATGAATTTTAATATTAATGATTTTTCAGGACCTTTAGATTTACTCTTACATATGATAAAAAAACATGAATTTGATATTTATGAGGTTGACCTAAAAATCATCATTGATGAATATATTGATTTTATAAATAATACTGATAAAAACGATCTCGATAAGATGAGCGAGTATTTAATTATGGCATCTGAACTAATCCATTTAAAAAGTAAAATATTACTAGGTTTTGATGATGAAGAAGATGACAATAATTATGAAATCAATTCTGAGGATGATTTAAGAAAAAGATTAATTGAATTTGAAAAATATCAAATGGTTAGTAGTGAATTAAGAGACTTGGAAACCAATAGACATGGCTATTTTACAAAAATACCTGAAAATATCCGTGAATATATTTCAGAAGATACAACAAGCCGTTTGGATGTGGATTTAAAAGATTTAATAAAAGCATTTTTAGAAATGCAAAAAAGAGCTGATTATAAGAAACCATTAAATACTAAAATAGCCAAAAAAGAATTAAGCATAAAAGATAAAACTGATTATATTAGAAATATACTTAGTAATAAATCCAAGGTTGAATTTACTGACTTATTTAATGAGTTTAATAAAGAAGAATTAGTTGTCACATTATTGTCATTATTAGAAATGAGTAAAAATAATGAGGTTTCCTTGTCACAATCTAGGAATTTTAGTAAAATATTTATCGAGGTAAAGAAATGAAAGAATTAGCAATTTTGGAAGGACTATTATTTATTGTCGGTGACGAAGGCCTTAAAATAAATGACATCATGGATATTTTAGAGATTGATGAAGCAAAAGCTAGAAAATTATTGAAGGACCTTCAAAAAGAATATGATAGTGAAAATCGTGGACTTCGAATAAGCTTTTTAGCGGATTCATTTAAATTGACTACTAAAAAAGAACATATTGAGTATTATAAAAAACTTTTTACGTTACCAAATGTTTCTTCGACACTAAGTCAAGCCGCTTTAGAAACGCTTGCTATAATTGCTTATAATCAACCCATAACTAGAGTTCAAATTGATGAAATGAGGGGAATATCGTCAGCTTTTTTAGTAAAGAAGTTAATGGCAAAAGATTTAATTAAGGTATGCGGTAAAAGTAATTTACCTGGAAAACCAAATTTATATAAAACAACTGATGCTTTTTTAGATTATTTTGGATTAGCATCTATATCTGAATTACCTAATATTAGTGTTGAAAATGCAACTTCAGATGATGCAGAAGTCGATTTATATAAAAGTAAATATACTGAATAATTATACATATTTATCTGTTTGTGTTATAATTAATAAGTATTGCCTCCATGGCGGAATTGGTAGACGCGATAGACTCAAAATCTATTTCTAGGAATAGAGTTCCGGTTCAAGTCCGGATGGGGGCACCATTTTAAATAGCACATGCTATTTTTTTGTGACTTTTTTTATAAATAACTAGGGTTTTAATATAATCTATGTTAAAATATGCGTGGAGAGTTATGGATAAAATTATTAAAAACATCTTAAAGCAAATTGAAAATGAGGGATATGAAGCCTATATAGTAGGCGGTTTTGTTCGTGACAAATTATTAAAAATAAATACATATGATGTCGATATCTGCACTAATGCGCTACCAGTTAATTTAAGAAATATTTTTAAAATTACTCAAAAAAATAATGGCTATGGTGGTTTTAATATCAAAATAAAAAAATATAATATTGATATTACTACATATCGTAAGGAAATTAGATACGATAATCGTAAACCTGTAGAAGTTGAATATATTAGTAGTTTGTTTGAAGATATAAAAAGGCGTGATTTTACAATTAATTCTTTATGCATGGATAAAAATGATAATATTATAGACTTAATCGGAGCTACTGAAGATATTAATAAAAGAATTGTTCGTGTTATTGGGGATGCAAATGAAAAATTTTCTCAAGATCCACTTAGAATGCTTAGAGCAATTCGCTTTGCAACCATCTTAAACTTTAATATTGAACAAAATACTTACAAATCACTATGCTTAAATTCAAAATTAACATCTTCATTAAGCGGGGCGAGAATTAAGGAAGAATTATCTAAAATTTTAAGTAGTAAGAATTATCAAGTTGGATTAGATTTACTTAAGGAAACAAATGTTTCTAATAATATTAATCTTAAATTTGATAAAGTCAAATATACGGATGATCTAATGGGAATGTGGGCACAAATTATATGTGATAAGTTACCTTTTTCCAAAACAGAACTTGATAATATTAGTCGCATTTCCCAAATAATCAAAAAAGGAAGTATTGATGAATTTGATTTATTTAATAATGGTTTATATCTTTGCTTAGTAGCAGGACAAATTTTAGAAATACCAAGGCAAGATATTACGAAGATATTTAATAAGATGCCAATTAAAAGTATGAAATCAATTGAAATAAATGGTGAAGAAATTATAAAGTTATTGAAAATAAAACCTTGTAAAAGAATTTCAGAGATAATAAACGACGTTAAAAATCGTATTTTGGCTAAGGAACTTAAGAATAATAAAACTGAAATAAAAAAATACATATTGGAGAAGTGGCAAAATGGCTAAAGAAAATAGAAAATATATTGTAGAAACATTGTTATTAAAGGAATCTTTAAAACACAATATTAATTTAAATGAATTTCTGTTATTGATGTATTTTGATAATGAGGATGAAATGATTTTTGATGTTAAAAAAGTTGCTAAAGCACTTTGCCTTAATGAAAAGGATGTATTAAGTGCTTTTGGAAGTTTACTTGACAAAAAACTTATTACATTAAATTCTGTTAAAAATGATAATGGCCAATTAATTGATAAAGTTTCTATGGAAAGTTTATACGAAGATATTTCTAACGATACTAAATCAAAGGAAAAAGATAATAAAAAACAAGACTTTTTTTCCAAGTTTCAAGAAATATATGGTCATAGTTTGTCAGGAATGGATTTTGAATTAATAAATGCTTGGTTGGAACATGAATTTAGTGAGGAAATGGTGTTAGGTGCTCTTGAGGAAGCAAAATATAATGGGGTTTTAACTCTTAGATATATTGAAAGAATTCTTTATGAATGGCAAAAAAAAGGATTCAAAACAATGCAAGATGTCACAAATGGACTTAAAAAGAAAAGTGAGTCTTTAAGCGATGACAAATTATTTGAAACAACTGTTTTGGAGTATAATTGGCTTGATGAAGAGTAAAGAAATATGTCAAAAGTTGGATATTATGATTCCAAATCCTCATTGTGAATTAATATATAACAAAGATTATGAATTATTAATAGCAGTTATGTTATCAGCACAATGTACGGATAAACGAGTTAATAGTGTTACAAAGATTTTATTTTCTAAATATAACTTAAAACAATTGGCTACAATGAAATTGAAAGAATTGGAAAAAGAATTATTTTCGTTGGGTGCAGCTTCGAAAAAGTCATACTATTTAAAAGAAATAGCTAGTAGATTATTAAATGATTATGATGGAATAGTTCCTAATAATCGCCAATATTTAGAAAGCCTTCCTGGTGTCGGACATAAAACATGTAACGTAGTTTTAGCGGAACTTTTCAATGAAAATACATTGGCAGTAGATACTCATGTGTCTAGAGTAGCAAAAAGACTTGGAATATCAAATGAAAATGATAATGTTTTGGAAATAGAAAAAAAGTTGGAATTGTTTTTTAAAGGTTGTGATTACCATAGGCTTCATCATCAATTAGTTTTATTTGGTAGATATATATGTACTGCTAAAAAACCTAGGTGCAAAGATTGCTTGATTAAATGTAAGAATATAGAACTATGATTAGATACTAGTTCTATTTTCATATTGTTGACGTTTTTTTTATTAAACATATTAGTTATTTTTTTAGTTTAATGTTAAAATAAAGTTAGAATGGAGTAGGAGTAATATGGGACAAGAAATGATTTTATTCGATGAGAATAATAATGAAGTTAAGTGTAATATTGTGGCAACATGGAAAAATAATGATGTCAAATATGTTGCTTATACAGATGGAAGTTTTTCAAATGGCAAAAAGCAGTTATTCGTTAGTAAAGTGATTTCGGAAAATGAAAAAATGAAGATTTATGATATTCAAGATGATAATGAATGGAAATATGTAAATGATTATCTAGAAAATCATTTTTATAATGAGGTTGAAGATTATGAGTAAATATGTTGTTTCCTATTATGATACTGATGGACGTATATCTCTTACAGAAAAAAGTTCGGATGTCATTAATAATGTATTAGCATTTGATCAAGAAATTTCGGCAAAAATAAAGTCACTTATTTCTCTAGATGATTGCGTCGTTAAGTTTGATGAAAATAAAAAATTAGTTATTTTAGAAAACTCTCAAGCAGATATTAAAATTGTATTTAGATTTTGTGAGGAAATATTGGAACTGCCTGAATTGGCAGATATTAAAGAAGCAATTGTTCAAAATTGTGAAAAAAATGGAGCAATTGATATTACTGAAAGAGAGATTATTAGTCAAACCCCTACTCGAAGTGCAAATAGAAATGGTTTAAGTGTAAAAAGCGCTTTAGCATTTTTATTGGTCCCTGCAGTATTGCTTACAGGATTTAAATTAATTAAGTTGACAGATCGAACAACTGACGAAGCAGAAAAAGGCCAAGAGCCTTCTTCGGTATATGTTGAAACCCTTCTTCCAACAAACAAACCTATAGATGTTGATGATTTAATCAAAAAAGAATTGGCAATGAGGGAACTAGGAAGCGAAAGTGTAGCTCCGATACAGGTTAGTTTAAGTGCCGCTTATAAAAATCCTGATGAGGGTAAACGTCTTGAAAAAGCGGCTGAAGTATCTACCATTGAGGAAACAGAAACTAATAGTAATGAAGAAAGTGTTATGGAAGAAGTTCACCATAAGGATGAACCAATTGAGTCTATTATAAATTATGGTGAAGACCAAGTTGAAACACAGGAGGAACCACAACCTATTTCCAAAAGTACAAGTATGTATCTAGAATTTCCTGATGAATCAGATACAAATAAAGCTATTAAATGTAAAGAACTTTATTATGACATAATAATGAAGTATTCTCATAAATATGGATTAGATCCTAATTTAGTTTTGGGAATGGCCACACAAGAAAGGGGAATTCATTCCAGCGAGATTGATTCCGGTGGTGGAATTGGTTTAATGCAAGTTCAATATAGTGTTTGGGTTAATCAACAAATATCTTTTTATGAATTAAATGAAGAAACAGGCAAGTATGAAAAAAAGACAATGACGATCACTGATGAAAAGCTTCGCGATGTAGAAACTAATATTCAAATAGGATGCTTAATTTTACAAGATTGTTTAATTAATTCCCATTATAATATTCCTATTGCTGTTCAAATGTACAATATGGGATTAGGTGAAATCTATAATATGCTTGATAATTATAGGGCAACAAAGGGATGCTCAAGGAGTGATATTCTGGATAACCCGGAAGATATTGGCTGGTTAGATTATCGAATTAGTCGTTATCTCGAAGCTATAAATAAATGGATTTACGATAATAATTACACTGTTGTAAATGTTAAGACTGGTGAAGTAATAAATATTGAGTTTACTAATGAAAATGAAGTAGCAATTCATAGTAGATAAAAAAACGTCTTTTAATAAGACGTTTTTTTAATCTAAACCAGTATCTTTGTTTTTATCTTTTTCCTTGTCTTTACCTTCCTCAGTTGGTTTCGGTTGGTCTTTGTCTGTTTCAACCTTTTCTGTTTTAATTTTTATTTCTAAACCACCTGATTCGTTTGCTTTAAATAGTTCATACGATGCTTTGATAACAAAAGTATAATCTTTATTTGGTTCAACAGCTTGAATGAAATGACTATTTGAAGTCCAACCAAGACTTTTTAAAGTCCCATCATTATTTTTTTGATATATAGTATAACCAAGTTGACCAAATGATGTAGCATTATCAGATATTCTTTTTTCATAATACTTTGATGCAAATACACCATAATTGTCATTGAAATACTGTTGTAAATAATTATTATCAATTGCAAGAGGTGTCTTTATTTCATTCCACGATAATTCAACATTACTTTTATTTATATTTGCTTTACCATTTGTTGGTGTATCTAGCTTTTGATACCTTACTGAAACTTCAGTAGGTTCCATTCCTTCTTTAAATAATTCAACCATACGCATATCATCAGGGGTATATTCAGAAGGTAGTTGTAGAGGAACAGTGTATTTTTCAACCTCTATTCTAACAATTCCACTTGGAACTTTAAATCTGCGATTTGTACTATAAATTCGGTTAGCAAGAGCGGCCATTAGTTCTGAACGGGCACGCCAACCGGTTGTAGTGTTCATATTTAATGCAGGATCTTCTGGATGAAGTTTGTCATAACCATACCACAGAGCAATGCTATATTCTGGTGAATAGGAAGCTGACCAAGAATCTGGAATAGTACCATCTGGAACACCTAATTTTAAGATTGTCTCATAATCAAGATTTGTTGTTCCTGTTTTTCCAGCAACTTCTGTTCCTGTTACATTTATTGTTCCACTCCATCCGTTTTGGACAGCGGATATTAGTGAGCTAGTGATCATATAAGCGGTTTCTTCACTGACAACTTTTTCTTTGGTAGGCTTATATTCATAAATAGTTCCATCGTCATATATTATTTTGCTAAATATATATGGTGCAATATAATACCCACCTCTAGCATAAGCGCCATATGCAGCACTCATTTCAATTGGCGAAACACCATCAAATCCACCTATTGATGCGGATTCATATAAGCTTCCACCAAAATCTATACCAAACGAATGAGCATAATCTGCTATATATGAAGTATCTTCAGCCATTACTTTTTGGAATGCTTGAAGTGCGGTAATGTTTCTTGATCCAACTAACGCTTCTCTGATTGTAATCATTCCTTGATAAGCGTGATCGGCATCAGAAATTGGTGTGCCATTTGAATATGTATAAGGATCATCGAAAAAGTAATCGCCAGAAGAACCATTAAAATATTCTATATAAGGACCATAATCAAAAAATGGTTTAGCTGTTGAACCTGGTTGACGTCGGTTTGTTGCCCGATTTAAACCTAAGGCAACGTAATTTCTTCCACCGGATAGCGCAACAATTGCACCTGTTTCAACATCAGTTATCGCAATACCAACCTCATCTAAATCATTATAAAAGGTAAAATATTGTCCGTCAGCTGTATTATTAACAATTTTTTGAACATCTGGGTCAATAGTAGTATAAATTCGCATTGGAACATTTTTAGGGTCATTACCAGTTTTTTCTTCTACTTCATCAATAACTAAATCAATAATTGCTTGATTTTCGTTCTTAGCCCCAATTTCTTTTTCTATTAATAGACTTTCGATAGGAATAGCCATTATTTCATCTTTTTCATCTTCTGTTATATATCCATGTAAGACCATTAATTTGAGAACGGTCTTTTGTCTATTTTTACAACCTTCTGGATTGCGGTATGGATTGTAAAAAGCTGGGTTTTGATACATACCAACTAATAATGATGTTTCGGCAAGTGTTAGTTCTGATATGGATTTGCCAAAGAAGTGTTGGCTAGCTTGCTCTACACCATAAATTCCCAAGTAGTTTAAGTTTCCATCATTTCCAAACCATAGTGAGTTAGCATAAAATTCAATAATCTCTTCTTTTGTATAACTATTTTCTAATTTAAAGACAGAAATATATATATCGCGAAATTTTCTTATAAAACTTTGAATACGCGTTTCTCGATCATTATTCTTTTGCGTAAAAGTTTTCTTTACAAGTTGCATTGATAAGGTCGAAGCTCCACCTTCATCACTACCAATAAGTTGCTTAAAACTTGCTTTTAAAAATCTTGCTATATCAAGACCGTTATGCTGAAAAAATCTTGAATCTTCGGTAGCAACTAAAGCATCAACAAAAACTTGGGGCAAATCATTATAAGTTATTAAATCACGATTTTCCCGTCCGATTCTTGCAAGTTCGTTACCATTTAAATCATAAATAATAGTGGCTTCCTTTGAATATAATAAATCTTTATCAAAATCTGGCGCACTAATAATAATATATAATGCAAATACTAAAAGCAGACTGGAAACTACGATTAATCCAATCATAATAACTGAAAAAATAAATTTTCCAATTCCTTTTTTATCTATTTGATATTTGATTCTTCTTTTAAAATTATCTAAAGAATTACCTACTTTTTTCTTTTTTATTTTAATTTTTTTCATCACACATCTCCTTTATTAATAAATCTACTGCTGGTATGTAATCAATCCCTTTTAAATAGTCTATTTTTAATTTATAACCATTTTCTTTTATATAGCTGTATGGAATGCTTTTTCTTTGATTACTATTTATAAAACTAAGTACTTCTTTTCCTGGCAGCAAATAAGCTTCTTCATTAATCATAATAATTAAAAAGGCTATTCCCTTATGATTCATTATCTTTTCTAGGTGATTTAATTGATGATTAGCTATATTTGCAATTGGTAAATTATTTGTATTAGTACTTTTGGCATCAAATTCAATATAATAACCATTATAAATACCATTGTAATCTAACGTTGATTCTGACATATAATATGCATCTTTAATCCGTTTAGAATCATAATCATATTTAACTACTTGAATAGGTGTTGGCTTTTTATAGATTATGGCAATATCTTTTTCTAAGTATTGTTCATTAGCTTGGTTAATTAAACCTTCTAAAAACATTCCACGATTGCCATAATTAGTATTTTTGGTGTAATTTTTTTTTATATTGCCAGGATAATTCATCCAAACCACCTTTATAAATTATACCAAAAAATATACTTTTTGTTAATAATAAATATAATAAAGAATTAAAGGTTTTGACTATGTTTGTCGAAATGCTTGAAAAATTACTTTTTCCTAATTATCATTAAAGTCGGTGATCAAATGGATATCGATTTTATTCTTAATAAGATGTTATTGGACGTTGATTTTAGTATTTTAAATCTATATGCGGGGGAGGCCCCGAGTATTGACAAAGAATGACGTTTTTTGTTATAATCTCTTTGTTAGAAGGTGCATAAAATGTATAATGATAAGATTTATTTAACACCTCAAGAGATTTTGGAACATGACTTTAAAATTGATGCAAGGGGATATCGTCCCCAAGAGGTGGATAAATATTTAGATATGGTTATTAGAGACTATACTGAGTACAATAATATCATTAAAGATTTAGAGAACCAAATTAAAAATCTAACTGATGATAATCTTGCACTTAAGGGCGAAATTCGCCGTTTAAAGGCGGAGCTTGATAGCGCTGAAAGTGAAAGTGTTAATCAACGTTCGGTTACTAATATTGACCTTCTAAGAAGAATTAGTCAATTAGAAAAAGTAGTTTATGGTAAAAATGAATAATATCTAGACAAACGCTGCAACTCTTTAGTTGTAGAGGAAAGTCCATGCTCACACGCTCTGCGATGAGTGTAGTGTTCGCGCCTGAGAAAAAAATAACTCAGGGTAGTTTTTGCTAACGGCTCCGAAATATTCTTTTTGAGAATAAAGTAGGTATAAAAGTGCCAAAGAGACGAGCCTTTTAGTAATAAAAGGGGTGGAACGTGGTAAACCCCGCGAGTGAGAAACCCAAATTTTGGTAGGGGAACTATCTAAGGGAAAATGAACCTGCAGATGGATACGATAGTATAGATAAATGTTTGTCACTTATTTATTAAGTACAGAACATGGCTTATAAGATATTATTTATTATTAAGGATGTGTATTTTCTTGAAAGAGATTGGAAATTTGCTTTTAAGTACAAGAGAAAGTGCTGGAGTCTCGTTAAAAGAGGTTAGTGAAGATCTTGATATTGATGAAGCAATACTGGAAAACATTGAAGATGGTAAATCTGGAGCATTTTCTGATGTATTTACCTTAAAAGAATATGTTGCAAACTATGCAAAATATTTAGGTTTGGATGCTGAAAAGATTATTGATGAATTTAACGAATATGTTTTTGAGGCCACTTCAAAGATACCTGTTAAGGATATTGAAAAACAAATTGAAACAAATATGAAAAGTGATAGTGAAGAAAACAGAATTGTTTCACCATACACCAAAAAAGAAAAAAAAGTAAAAAATGGAATTTACGTTTTAATATATTGCGTTTTAGTAATGTTATTGATACTTACTGTTATATGGAGTGTTAAACAGATAACAATTAATACTAAAAATGCCACAGTTATTAGTTATGGAAAGTAGGTTAGTATGAATTTACCAAATAAAATTACCGTTTCAAGAATAGTTTTATCGTTTATTATTCTTATTATGCTATGCATACCATGGCATGCTTTAAATATTGTGTTTCCTGAATTTACATCATTTTTTGGCAAAACACTTGATACGCCAATCAGTTTAAAATATATTATAGCTGGCGTTTTATTCTTAGTTGCAAGTTTAACAGATCGTTTAGATGGGCATTTAGCTAGAAAATTAAATATGGTTACTGATTTAGGAAAAATGCTTGATGCAATTGCTGACAAAATTCTTGTAAATGGTGTCTTAATTATTCTTGCATACGATCGTTTAATACCTGTTGTTATCCCTGTAATTATTATTACTAGAGACATAATTACAGATACTTGCAAAATGGTTTCAGGTAATAAAGGCAAAGTTGTTGCAGCATCTTGGACTGGTAAAATTAAAACTGTGTTTATGATGACAGGTGTTACATTCTTATTATTTGGTAATTTGCCTTTTGAATTAATACATTTCAATTTTTCTGTATTTTGTATTATAATCGCCACAGTTTTGAGTGTAGTAAGTGGTTGCCAATATTACTTTAATACTAGGAAGTTATTAGATAAAAAATAAAGTAGACCAATAAGTTTACTTTTTTTATGCGATGTGCCTATCATTTTTTTTGTTCCTTGAATAGGATATAACAAAAGGAGGATTATTAATGAATTTTGAATCCGATGGTCAAAACCAATTTTTTGATGGGATGAACACTACATGCGTTAAACAAGATAATTGTTGTACAACCCCAGTTTATGAATGCCCAGAGGAAAGAGTATGTCACCGTTATATTTGCTACGATGTTCCTCATATTAAACCATGCAATACAAGAATAATTAACCATCATGTTTATCGTCATACTTTTGTTCCAACTTATTCTTGTTGTGAGGAAAATGTTGTAGAAAATGTATTTGACCGTAAATGCTGTTAAAAGTCTCATAAATGAGGCTTTTTTTCATTTATATTTTTAAAAATATGATATAATAATAAAGAGGATGTGATATTGTGTTGAATTCTAAGAATACGATGTTATATACATTATTTGGCGTATTATTTGTTTTTACAATCATTTATTTTGTAACTGCGAATAATATTAGCCATGCTTTTGAATATGATGATTCTCAAGAAAAGTATGAAATGAAAATTAATTTAATAAAATCAATGTCAGATATATATGCCAAAAAAAATATGGAATTATTTGATGAAAAAAGCGTTATATACATAACTGTCCAAGATTTAGTAGATAATGATTTAATTGATGCTGATAATACTAATGGCGATGTAAAAGATCCTACTAGCGAAGTAAAAACCTTAAATGATTTGAAAATTAGACTTACAAACAAGGATGGGAAGATATCCTCTAAGGTGTTAACAAATAACAAATAATAATGTAAAATAATGTAAAATCAATTAACAAACTATGTACACTATTTAAATAATTGGGTATTATATTATTGTAAGGAGCGGATGAATAATGTTATACCCATCAATCGACAAGATACTTACCAAAGTTGATTCTAAATATATGCTTGTTCATGTAATTTCTAAGCGCAGCAAGCAAATGCTAGAACATAACCACTTTCAAATGAAAGAGGAGGAGTATCATAACAAAAAAGAATTAGGTCGTGCTCTTGAAGAAGTTGATCGGGGCCTAGTTACTGTCGTAAAAAAATAGATTTTTGCTTGATTATCTAGATATTATATGGTAAGATAATTAAGTCAATTGGGGAATTAGCTCAGCTGGCTAGAGCACCTGCCCTGCACGCAGGGGGTCAAGGGTTCGAATCCCTTATTCTCCACCAAAATGATTTATACCTAGGCTTTACTAGGTTTTTTTATGTTTAAATAATGTAAATATTATAATTATTCTTTAATATTTTTTTAATAAATGATAAAATGTGAATATGAGTAGAGTAAGAGCCCATAATTCATTTGCTACAAAAATATTTACAATAATATTTATTATTGCTTTTGTTGCTGGAATAATTTATTTATGTTTTGTTGTTTTAACAAAAGAAAAGAATAATAACATATTTGATTTGGGTGTTGTTGATAGTAATGTTGCTTACACTGACAAAATTGTTAATTCTTATGATGATTTTAAAGAGTTAATCTCAATGTATAATGTAACATTCCAAGCAAGTGAAGAAGATTTTAAAACAAATAGTTTTTTGTTCTTGTTTCAAGATTATAATCCTTGTAGTGAATCAAAACCTAAAACTATTGAGGATGTTAGTATTGAAGATAATATTACCATAACATATAAAGTTCATAGTATGTGTGGATGGTGTCAAAAACATATGGTTTTATATATCTTGAAGATTGATTTGGTTGAAGAGAATAAGAATATTGAATATAAATATATTTTTCCAAGTTCACAAGTTGATTGTGGAACTGTAAGCTAAAAAGATTGTATTATTTTAAATTAGTGTTATAATATGTTTGTAAATCAATGAGAAAAGACATGATTATTAATATATTTTTTAAAAAGAGAGTTAGCGGATGGTGTGAGCTAATAAAATAATTAATAATTACTACTTTTTGAGAGGACTAATAAGTTCCGGTTAAAAACCGTTATTATAATTAAGTTAAAATAGGATGGTACCGTCATTAATTGACTCCTTTGGTATCATCTTTTTTTATAGGAGGAAAAATGAAAGAAAAAGATCCAGTTATTCTAGAATTAAGGGAAAAATTAAAGGATGTATATATTAGGTTATACCGATTAAAACGTGATCATCCTGAAAAAATAGAGGAAATTGATTATTTAAATGATATAGCTAAACAAATAAAGCATAAAATAGCTTTATATAAGACAGAAAAAGCAGAAGAATTCACGAAGAAAGGAAGATAAAAATGATAGATAATTATCTGGCTATTTTGAAATTAAAGGGTCAATTGAAGACTGTTTGTGTTGATTTACAACGTTTACTTCAAACTGACCCTGAAAAATATGCTAATGAGATTGCTAATTTAAGAGAAATGGCAACAGCAATAAGACTTAGAATTGAATCATATAGGTCTGAGAAAGTATCGGAAAGAATTGCAAAGAGGGGAAGATAGAATGAAAAATATTAAAGAAGATGAAAGATTATCAAAATTGAATCATAGCTGCGCGCATTTGCTTGCTCAAGCAGTTAAGCATTTATATCCAAATGCTCTTTTTTGGGTAGGCCCAGTTATCGAGGAAGGCTTTTACTATGATATTGACCTTGGTGATATTACAATTACCGATGAAGACTTAGAAAAAATCGAAAAAGAAATGAAGAAGATTTCTAAGGACGGTAAACGTATTTATCGTGAGGAAATATCTAAAGAAGAAGCCTTAGAGCGTTTTAAAAACGATCCATATAAAATTGATTTAATCAATAATTTTGAGGAAGGAACAATTATTAGTTGTTATACACAAGGTGATTTTACTGATCTTTGCCGTGGCCCACATGTTGAGTCAGTAAAGGAACTAAAATATTTTAAACTTATTAAATTTAGTGGAGCATATTGGAAGGGTGATTCCAAAAATAAAATGCTTCAAAGAATATACGGCGTATGTTATGAAAATGAAGAGGATTTAAATGAGTATTTAAAGGAACTCGAAGAAGCAAAAGAAAGAGATCATCGTAAAATAGGCAAGGATTTAAGCATATTTATGCAACATGATCTTGTCGGAAAAGGTATGCCACTTTGGCTTCCTAATGGAGCTTTAATTCGTAAACAATTGGAAAATTATATTTATGAAAAAGAGCATGCTTTAGGTTATCAACATGTTTATACACCTTGTGTTGGAACTGTTGATTTATATAAAACATCAGGTCACTGGGATCATTATAAGGAAAATATGTTTCCAATGATGAAAGTTGATGAAGAAGAATTTGTTTTAAGACCAATGAATTGTCCTCATCATATGCTTGTTTATGCAAACGAGCTTCATTCATATCGCGATTTACCTATAAGAATTGGAGAATTTGCAACTGACTTTCGTTATGAAGCAAGTGGTGCTGTCAAAGGTCTAGAACGTGTACGTTGTATGTGCCAAAATGATGCCCATTTATTTGTAACCCCAGAACAAATTGGCGAAGAATTTAAAAAAGTTGTTAGATTAATCCTTGATGTTTATAAAGACTTCGGTTTAAAGGATTATAGCTTTAGATTATCTTTAAGAGATAAAGAAGATAAAGAAAAATATTTTGACGATGATGAAATGTGGAATATGGCTGAAAATAAACTTCGTGAAGTACTTGATGATTTTGGTGTTCCATATTATGAAGCAGTAGGGGAAGCAGCATTTTATGGCCCTAAGCTTGATGTAGAAGTTAAACCGGCTGTTGGTCCAGAAGTAACACTATCAACATGTCAATTAGATTTCCTTCTTCCAAGAAGATTTGAATTATTCTATATTGATCAAAATGGTGAAAAACAAATACCTGTTGTTATTCATAGAGCAATTTTTGGAACATTTGATAGATTTACTGCCTTTTTACTTGAGGAGACTAAAGGAGCATTACCTTTATGGCTTTCACCAACTCAAGTCGATATTATTCCTGTCAATAATGAATATCATTTAGATTATTCTAAAGAGGTATTTAATAAATTGGAAAGTGTTGGCATTAGAGTTAAACTTGATGATCGAAACGAAAAACTTGGCTATAAAGTAAGAGAAAGTATTGTTAATAAAAATCCTTATACGCTAATTTTAGGTCAAAAAGAGGTTGAAAGTAAAAACGTTAGTTATCGTATGTATTCAGAGGAAGATACCCATCAAATGGGTCTTGATGAGTTTGCTCAAAAAATTATTGATGACATAAAAGCTAGAAAATAACTAGCTTTTTTTGTTATAATTAAATAGGTGATAGAAATGAAAAATATTGCAATAGTAACAGGAGCATCATCTGGAATGGGTAAAGAATTCGCTACAACAGTTCAAGATAATATTAGTGTTGATGAAATGTGGGTAATTGCTCGCCGCAAAGAAAGACTCGAGGAACTTCAAAAAGAGGTTAACATTCCTTTAAAAGTTATTGCGTTAGATCTTAGTATTGACGAAAGCTTTAAAAAAATAGGAGATTTATTAAAAAAAGAAAAACCAAGTATTAAACTTTTAATCAACGCAAGTGGTTATGGCAAGTTTGAGAAAATAACAAGTATATCTAACGAGGATAATATGGGAATGATAGATTTGAATGTAAAAGCCCTTACTAATATGTGTTTAACATGTATTCCTTATATGCAAAGAGGTTCTCAAATTATTAATTTTGCCTCAGTAGCAGCTTTTCAACCAGTTCCTTACATAAATGTTTATGCCGCTACAAAAGCATATGTACTTAGTTTTTCAAGGTCATTAAATGTTGAATTAAAAAATGAAGGTATAAAAGTTCTTGCAGTATGTCCATTTTGGACTAAAACAGAATTTTTTGATCGAGCTGTAACTGAAAATAAGGTAATTAAAAAATATGTTGCGATGTATAACAGCAAAGATGTTGTTAAAAAAGCATGGAAAGATTATAAAAAAGGAAAAGATATTAGTATTTATGGTTTTAATGCTAACTTGCAAAGAGTAATAGGTAAATTACTACCACATAGATTGATTATGAGTCTGTGGTTGAAACAGCAAAAAATAAAATAAAATACTATAAAAAAACATTAAAAAGTTATATAATTATATTAGATAAATTCTAAAAAAAGAAGGAGGATGATATTATGGAATTTATTTTAGGACTTATAGTATTCATCGTTGTTTTTATTATCTTACCATCATTGAAACAAATCAATGAATATGAAAGAGGAGTAAAATTTACTTTAGGTAAATACTCAAAAATGATGGAACCAGGATGGCGTTTGGTTTTCCCAATCTTCCAAAGCTACAAGAAAGTAGATGTTCGTACAAAAGTAGATGACGTTCCTGAACAAGAAGCTATTACAAAGGATAACGTTTCTGTAAAGATTAATGCAGTTATCTATTATAAAGTATTTGATGCATCACTTGCTGTACTTGCTGTCGAAGATTTTTACTATGCTACAGCTCAACTAGCTCAAACAACTATGCGTAATATCGTTGGTAGTGTAACACTTGATGAATTATTAAGTGAAAGAGAAAAAGTATCTGGCGCTATCAAAGATATTATTGATGCTGAAACGGATCCATGGGGAATTAAAGTTGAAAACGTTGAATTAAAAGATATTTCCCTAACAAATGAAATGAAAAGAGTTATTGCTCGTGCTGCTGAAGCTGAAAGAGAAAAACAAGCTGTTATCACAAAATCTCAAGGAGAAGCTGAGGCTGCTGAAAACTTAGCAATTGCTGCACAAAAACTTGCTGAAAATCCTGGAGCACTTCACTTGAGAACTCTTGAAACAATTAATGATGTTTCATCAGACCAATCAAATACAATTTTCTTTGCAATTCCAATGGAAGTTTTAGATGCTATTCGTGGATTTAGCGACAGTTTAAAAAAAGATAAAAAATAGATGCTATAATGCATCTTTTTTTATGCCTTGATAAGTATTTTTCTTAACCATTTGTTTATCAATATCATTTAATAAAACAAATTTTTTAGTAAGCCATGTTGGTGTAATTAAATCTTCGATGATGGGATCACCAGTTATTCTTTCAATAACGATTTTTTCATTTAAAAGTTCAAGCTGACTGATAACTATATCGATATATTCATCTTTAGTAAGAATATGAAAGTGTTCTTTTTTATATAACTCTTCTAAAGGGGTATCCTTTAAAATATGAAGCATATGAATTTTTATTCCATCGATTCCTAATTTATTCAAATATCTAATTGTGTTTAACATATCCTCTTTAGATTCATATGGAAGTCCATTTATAATATGGGCAACAGTAAATATATTTAGTTTTTTAAATCTTTTTAAAGAGTCTTCAAAACATTTGACGTTATGTCCACGATTGATTAATTTTAATGTTTCATCTTTAGCACTTTGAAGTCCAAGTTCAATTGTTAGAAAAGTTTTTTTATTTAACTTTTCTAAATAATTATAGTAATCATCATTTAAACAGTCTGGTCTAGTAGCAATAGAAATGCCTACAATGTTTGGAATATTTAAAAACTGCTCAATATTTTTTTTAAATTCCTCAATTGGAATATTGGTATTAGTTCCTGTTTGAAAATAAACTATATGCTTAGCATTAGGCCATTTTTTGTTAAGTATCTTTACTTCATTTTGATATTGTTCAAATAGAGACAAATTATTATTAGTAATATTTGCTTTACTTCCATCTTTGCAATAGATACAACCACCATTTTTTTTATTTGGGCAAGTAGTTTTAGCATCAAGGGGTATTTTAAAAACTTTAGATCCAAATTTATTTTTTAAAAAATAGTTAAAAGTATGATATCTCTTATTATCTAGTGTATATTTAAACATGATGATTCCTTTCATTGATATATTAACATAAAAGTTGTCAAATAAGAATAATTAGTGTATACTAAAATTAGTGCTGGAGTAGCTCAGCAGGTAGAGCAATGCTCTCGTAAAGCATAGGTCATAAGTTCAAGTCTTATCTCCAGCACCATGTTTTGTTTAAAGGCTTAGTTAATAAGCTTTTTTTATTTAAAAAAAGTTGTTATAATGATATTAATTAAAAAGGCGGTGTATATATGTTAATCTTTGGAAAAAACGTCTTATATGAAACTGATAAAAAAACAATTAAAAAAGCATATATTTCCCGAAGAGAATATATTGATTATTTGGAATCTAATAAAATAAAATATGATTTTGTCGATAATAATGTTTTGAACAGTAAAGTTAAAGGAAATCATCAGGGAATTATTTTAGATGTTTTTGATTATGAATATTATAAATTAGAGGAGGTTTCTGGCAATTTGGTTGTGATGTTAGATCATTTGGCAGATCCCCATAACTTTGGAGCAATTATTCGAACATGTGAGTGCATCGGGGTAAGTAGCATCATTATTCCTAAAGATCGTAGTGTTTTAGTTAATGATACTGTTTATAAAACAAGCGTTGGAGCTATTAATAATGTCAAGATAATTATGGTTAACAATTTAAAAAATGCTATTGATAAACTAAAAGATTTAGGATATTTTATTTATTGTGCTGATATGGATGGAGAAGATTATAAACATATAAATTACGCTCCGAAAAAGGTATTAGTAATTGGCAGCGAAGGTGATGGCGTGTCAAGAATTGTTAGAGATAATAGTGATGTTATTGTATCACTTCCGATGAAAGGTAAGATTAATAGTTTAAATGCCTCCGTTAGTGCAGGAATATTATTATATGAAATGGGTACATATGAAAAATAAGTATGCGGATGTATCTGATAGTGAGCTTATTAGTTTGCTCCCTGAGGATGAAGAAAATATTAAAAATATTATTTATGAAAAATACGGCTATATTATTGGCCTAATGGTCAAGAAATATCGTAATGTCATTAAAATATTTCAAGTTGATGAACAAGAAATTTATTGTGAGGCTTCATATGGTTTTAGCGATGGGATAAATTCGTATAAAGAAAATAAAAATACTTCTTTAAAAACATTTTTATCTTTATGTGTTGAAAGAAGAATAACTAATATGCTTTCGAAGCACACGACTAAAAAATTTCATTTTATTAATGAAACTCTATCACTTGATTATGAGATATTAAATGATAAAACACCACTTATCGAGGCTATTAGTGATGATGCCAAAAATGATCCCCTTAATAATTTAACTTCGATGGAAACATATGCGGAGGTAATTGATATAGCCAAAGAAGCTTTATCTGAAACAGAGTATCTTGTTTTTACATATTTAGTAAATGAAATAAGTTATCAAGATATTGCTAAAAAGCTTAATAAAAGTCCAAAACAAATCGATAATACTATTCAAAGAATAAAAACTAAGATGAGAGAGGAACTTAAAATAGACTAGAATACTTGCAAAATACTAGAATATTTGGTATTCTAGTATGTGTCATGGCGGAATTGGTGAAGTGGTTAACACGGCAGATTGTGGCTCTGTTATGCAAGGGTTCGACTCCCTTATTTCGCCCCATTGTGTTATAAAAAGGTGCTTAGCATCTTTTTTTGTTTTATGTTAATAATTATTATGTTATGATTAGTTGAGGAGCTTATATGAAGTATATTTTTATGATTAATAGGTTTAGTTTAAAAAAAAGACTAAATAACTATGTTGAGGCAATTAAAAGAGCCGCTAAAAAATTAAAATTAGATTTTAAAATTGAAATTAATGACGAAAAAAATTCAACGGAGGATATTTTAAATAATTACAAGAAAAAAGATTATGTAATTTATGCTGTCGGTGGCGATGGTATCTTAAATAGAGTAGTAAATGCAATTTATGGAACCAAGAATAAAATTGCATGTATTCCAGCAGGCACAGGTAATGATTTTAATCGTTCAATTAACGAATTTTTTGATGAAGGTGATAACCAAGTTGATTTAATAAAGTGCAACGATAAATATTTTGTCAATGTTGGATGTTTTGGTATTGATGCCGATATTGCTAATGATGAAAAAGTTGTTCACAATAAATATATTCCAAGACCTTTACAATATAAGGTTGGTGTTGCTAAGCACATTATTTTATTTAAACCATATACATTTACAATGAAGTGGGATAAAAAGTCTAAGACTAGTAAGCTTTCACTAGTAACTGTTTGTAATGGTGGATATTATGGTGGAGGTTTCCACGTAAATAGAGATGGAATATATAATGACGGATTATTAGATGCTTATATTATTACTGCTACAAACCGTAGGCAACTCATTAGCTACTTAGTAAAGCTTTTAAAAGGTAAACATAAAGAATCTAAATATGTTGAGCATGTCAGAGCTGATAACTTTACAATTATTACTGATAATGAAATTGATGGTAATTTAGATGGAGAAGCATTAAAATCTAAAAAGTTTGAGATGCGTGTTATTCGTCATGCTCTTACCTTTTACCATAACAAAAAATTATTGCAGCAAATAAATCAAGAATTAAGAGGATGACATGATAAAATACAAAATTTTACAACATGTGGTAAGATTTTTAACAAAAATTTATATAAGACCTACATATGAAGGGCTTGAAAATATACCTAAGTCTGGCCCCTTTATTTTTGCAGGCAATCATATTCATCTAGTAGATCCAGCAACAATAATGAGTGTTACTAAAAGACCGGTGCATTTTCTTGGCAAAGCATCATTATTTAAATTTCCCCAATCGCTTATTTTTAATAACATGGGGCTTATTAAAGTGGAAAGAGACGGAAAAGATGTCTCAGCCTATACTAATGCGGTTAAACATTTAAAAGCGGGCAATATAATCGGAATATATCCCGAAGGAACTAGAGAAAGAGGCAGGGGATTGCTTCCTTTTAAAAAAGGTGTTGTCAAAATGTCCGTCGATTCGGGTGCTGTTATTATTCCTTTTGCAACAATAGGCAAATATCGCCCTTTTAGAAAAGGGGTAATAGTTAGGTTTGGCAAACCATATAAAGCAAAAGAAGATTTAAAAAAATCCGCTGAGGAATTACGTGAAATAGTAAGAAAACTTTTAGAAAAATAATTAACTAGTCTGATGATTAGTTTTTTATTTGCAAAAAATATTAAAAATTGATTATTATAATGTTAAAATATAGTTAGGTGATAAAATGGAAAAGATATTAAAATTTTTTATGAAAAAAAATGTTTATATGACAATTATTTTAGTCATAGTAGGAATAGTACTCTATTATATTTTAAAAAAGCTTATAAATAGATATGTCGAAAATCATAGAAGTAGTTTAAATAATAAAAAAGTAACCTATTTAAATCTTTTAAAAGGATTTATAAAGTATTTAATCATCATTGTAATCGGTGCCTTTATATTAGAGACAAATGGTATTAATATTACTTCAGTTATCGCAGGACTTGGAATTGCCTCGGTTATTGCAGGACTTGCTTTACAAGATGCCTTAAAAGATATAATTATGGGTATTAATATTATCATCGACGATTATTTTTCAGTCGGTGATGTCATAAAGGTAAATGACGTCGAAGGAAAAGTTGTTTCATTAGGTTTAAAAGCTACCAAGATTAAAGATATCAATGATGGAAGAGTTTTAGTAATAGCTAATCGTAACATTAGTTCTGCATTAATAATGACTAATGCAGTTCCCATTAATATTCCACTTCCTTATGAACTGTCTTTAAAAGATGCCGAAAAGAAGATTAATGAGATAATTAAAGAAATAGAAAAAATCGACAATATTGCTAAAGTCGATTATTTAGGAATTGATGAGTTTGCCGATTCAGCCATCATCTATAAGATTGTATTGCGTGTTGAAAAAGACGCCAAATTATCTTCGAAAAGGAAAGCTAATTGCATAGTTAAATCAATGTTAGATGAAGCCGGCATTTCTATTCCATACACGCAAATTGATATTCATAATAAATAATTATTTATAGTAAATATCTATGTCAACATCATAGTCTATTCCAGGAACTTTACCATTGTTACATATTTGCCACATTTTTATAGGCTTTTCAAAATCTAGAGTTTGTCCTTCCCGAATATAGAAGGCAAGCCAAATATCTTCTTTAATTGGCTCCCAAAAGTTTCTTAAATAATTTTTGCTACCATATTGTAATACTTGATAGCCTTTTTCTTTGAATGGTTTTAAAAACATTTCTTGTTGATGGCGTAAATCATATAAACTTATGCCATATTCGTTCCAATCTTTAAAGTTTTCCCAGTCATATACAATAGGGAAAGTTATATTATAATCTTTAATATTTTCTAATACGTAGTTTGATTGTAATTCAATTTCTTCCATTGTAGTGGCATACGAATAAAAATAAATGCCAACATCGATGTTATTTTCTAACGCGCCTTTAATATTTTGCAGATATTTATCGTCCATTTTAAGAACTTCACCATATCCAAATCCAAGTCTGATCATTGCAAATTCAATTCCGGCATTTTTTACATCTTGCCAGTTTATATCTCCTTGATATTTCGATACGTCTATACCAATTCTAGTTTTATTAGTTTTGTATTTTTCTATAATATTCTCTAAATAGGTAGTACCATTACTGATATTTCCGTTTGTTATAGGTCTTTCTTTTTTTACTACTAAAGTAAATTCAGCTTCATTTTTATTGCCTTGATTATCTATTGCAACATATTTTAACGGATATGAACCAATAGTCGTTAAATCATATTCACCTTCGATAAAACAATTAGGATTTGCATCTTGATTATCAGCGCAAATAATCCTGTTTACTAAATCATCTTCATCATTTAAATACATCGTATATACACCGCTGTTATAGATTAAAGGTTTTGTTGTATCGACAACATTATATGTAATTTGTTCATTATGAGTATTTCCATTTAATATATATTCAACATTCATTGTATTCTCACCAAGTTTTGAAACATCAAGATATTCGTCTTTAAAGACAATTTTGTTATTTTTAAAAATTTCAGATAGTTTATAATTCATACCAAATTCAAAGTTTTTTTCTTTAAATTTTAGAATAGGTAAAAATATTTTACCATCACTATCTATAATATTTATATTTGAATACTTAGTTCTTACACATCCTGTAACAAAAAACAATATGAATAGTAATAAAAAGAATTTTTTCATAAATACTCCTAATATTATTATTATAACATGTAAACAATTGTTTAATCATTATGATTTTTTATTTTTATTTGTTAGAATATATATAGGTGATAAAAAAATGAAAGTACTAATAATATCTCATGAATCAGATATTGACGGAATGGGAAGTGTTATTTTAGGAAAACTCGCTTTTGAGGAAGTTGATTATATTTTAAGTGAAACTCCGAAACTTCCTGATTTAATTCAAGAACTATATAATAATAATCGTATTCATGAATACGATATGATATATGTAACTGATATGTGGTTGAGTGATCCTTGGCTTACTAAAATAGCAAATGATAGGGAATTAAATGGCAAATTTTATGTTTTTGACCATCATAAATCCGCGATTGAGGAATCGTTTGACCGCTATCCATTTACTAAAATAAAAATAGCTGATGAATTAGGCAAATGCTGTGGAACAAGTATTTTTTATGAGTATTTACAAAGTAATAATTATTTAGAAAAAAGTAAAGGGATATATCAATTTGTTGAATTAACTAGAAAATATGATACTTGGGAATGGAAAACAAGGTATAACGATAAGGAAGCTAACGAATTAAATATTTTATTTAACATTTTAGGAACAGAGGATTATATAGCAAGACTATTTAAAAAATTAAAAGATAATCCAAATAATTTTAATTTTGATGAAAACGAAGAATTTGCTATAAAATATAAGGAAAAACAAATAAATGAACAGGTTGTGGCATATGCCAAAAATATATATGAGAGAAAAATTAATAATTATAATGCCGGTATAATTTTTGTTCCAAGTGAATATCGAAATGATATAACTCAATATTTGCGTGATAATAATAGTCCGTTGGATTTTGTAATGTTGGTTTGTTTAGAGAATAAAAGAATATCTTATCGAAATATTAAACCGGATGTTAATGTTCGGTTAATTGCGGAACTCTATGGTGGTAAAGGCCATGATTTTGCCGCGGCTAGTAACATTTTAGAAAAAGATATCGATGAAATAGTAGATATATTAACTTAATTATAATTTTTTAATGGTGTAAAGTTTATATACAGATTGTTTACTTTTTTAATTTCCAATGATACATTTTTTTTAGACAGGAGATAATTATTATGCCTGAATATCAATATAATGGTAAGAATTTATCTGAATTATCATATGAGGAATTTGTCGAATTACTAGCTGATGCAATAGCTAATGAATGGGGACCTGTTCCATTAAATGACTATCTAAATGCACATCCACATGTTTTTGAAGAACATCCAAATTATTGGAATGAAGTAAAAGATAGAGTTGCACAAATTAAAAGTCAAAAAGCAAATCTTACAATGTAACTTAATTAGCAACGCCAATTAAATATTGGTGTTGTTTTTAAATTAATAATAAGGAGACTCAAATGAAAAAAATAGCATTAGATTTAGATGGCGTTGTATTTGATACTGAGAATTTATATAGAGTATTTACAGAAATGTATGATGTTGATCATTTTCATGGTGATAATGTGATAGATAATACGCAAAGGTTGTTTACTCATAGGTACTCTTGGAATGAAAATGATTTTACATCTTTTTATGATAATTATTCTCCGTACGTTTTAGAAAATGGACCAGTTATGACCGGTTGTAAAGGGGTATTAGAAAAATTAATAAAATATTTTGAAATTGTAGTTATAACGTCTCGAAGAGATAATGAACTTGATTATGCCAAAGAGTTTTTTCAATCTCTAAATATTAATCTTGATATATATAATAATTGTCTAAAAATAGAAAAGTGTTTAGAACTAGGCATTGATTTTATAATCGATGATGATCCTATAACATGTTTAGAAGCTAGCCAAAATAATATTAAAGCCTTATATTTTAAAAATAATGCATCAGAATGTTTAGAAGAAAATGAATATTTAAAAAATGTTCATAACTGGGGTGAAATATATAAGTACTTTATGCTAGGAGGAAACTATGAGAACTAAAATAGATAAACTTGATAGAATTGAATTATTTAATCATTATAATGAAGAAACAAATCCTTTTTTATATATCACTATAAAAATAGATATAACAAGCATATATAATAAGTGTAAACATTATTATCCTTCGATTGCATTTTTTCTTCATCAAGCCATCGAGAAAATAGATAATTTTAAACTTAGATATGAAAACGGAAGTATTTATCATTATGATCATTTAAAATTAAACTTTACCGAAAAAAGGGAAGATGACAATATTGCATTCTTTAACGTGGATTATACAAATAATTATAAAGAGTTTATGGATAATTATTTCAAAGCAAAAGAGCATTTTTTAAACAGTAAAGACTTGGATGTAAATAATGATCATGGAGAAATATGGTATTCCTGCGTCCCTTGGTTTAATTTTAGTCAAGTATTAACGCCATTTAATAAAAGCGTAACTATCCCTCAGTTAATATGGGATAAGTTTATGTTTGAAAATGATAAAGTATATGTGAATTTAATGATTATGGTTCATCATGGCTTTGTAGATGGATTTCATTTAAAAGAATTTTTACAAACCTTCGAAGATATTGTAAAAAATATAGATAATTATCTATAAACTGGGCATAAAAAATGAGTGAAATTGATATAGATTTTGAAAAATATGGCAAAGTTGTTTGTGCAGCTTTACTACATAATAATTGTATATATACATCATATCTTGGACATTATGCTATTTTTCCAATGGAACCAATTGGGGTACTTAGAAATGCCAAACAGGGTTTTGTAACCGAAAATGGCTTTTTTGTAGATAGAATATTGGGTTTAGAAATTGCTAAGCATTATGACCAAATAGAATATAAATATCCGCCTTTAGAATCTCTAAATAGTGAAGACCTAAAAAAGGAAAATATTCGAATTTTAAAAATGGATAAAGATTATTCATATAAAGTTAATGATTTCAAATAAATTTATGCATTTCATATTCTTTTTTGCAAAAAGAATGTATATATAACAAAATAGTTATTTAATATGTTATAATACAAATTTAAGGGAGGTTGATTTTATGTATCCAGGAAAAAATATTGACCGGTTTATTGAAGAGAATTGTGATTCGTTTTATGGAAGACGACCAGAAAATTCTGATACTGATTATATGACGTTTATGCAAACTAGACTAAATACAAATTTGCTCCTTCTTAGTAATCCTGAGTTAATTGCAAGCTTTGGTTTAAGTTATGAACAAATTGTGGAGGAAACTAAAAATCTTTTTGCTGTAACAAAATATGTTAAAATTCCAGAAGTTGTTCCAGAAAAAAAGAGTAAAAGATAGACCAATATTTATTTGTATTAGGTTTAATTATTTGCGTCATCTTAAAATGCACTGTTTTTTATAAATTTACTGCATTTTGTGTCGAAGATTAGTGATTTTTGTTAATTCTAAGGTATTAAATATGGATTAATTTATAATAATGCACTTTTTAATAAAAAAACGTCGATTAGTTCGACGTTTATTTCAAATGGAGCAGGTGAGGAGAATCGAACTCCCGTCATTAGCTTGGAAGGCTAGGGTTCTACCATTAAACTACACCTGCAAGATATAAATAGTATATCATAAAATTGTTAAAATTCAATATTATTGTTAAAATACTTAAAATATGGTAATATTTTTATATATAAGTGAGGTATAAATATGGGAAAAAGAAAATTTGGTGATCGTAAAGATGCCAGAAGAGTAAAAATGCCGGGGATGAATCAAATTGCTATCGATTTAAAACCAAATAGAAGTGTTAGCGATGTATATATAAATCAAAAAATGGATTTAACTAATCTATGTAAATATGTTGAACAAAAGAAAAAAGAAGGAAAAGAGATTACTATATTCCATGCTTTTGTAACCGCAATTGGTAAAACAATATATAATCGTCCAAAATTAAACTATTTTGTGGCCAATCGTCATATGTATGAACATAATGATGTTGTCATTTCTTTTGTAGCAAAAGTTTCTTTTGAAGATAAAGCTGAAGAAATGATGATTTTAATTAAAATTGACCCAGAAGATACATTAGAAACAGTTAGTAAAAAAATTAAAGATAAAGTAGCGGAAATTCGGGAAAATAAAGATGTCAATAAAAAAGGTGCTAATAGTGCTATAGATTTTTTAGCTAAACTTCCAAATATTATTAGAGTACCTCTTATTGGAATATTAAAGTGGACTGATCGAGTAGGCATTTTACCATCTTCACTTGTTGATGATAATTTATATTATAGTAGTATGATTGTCTCTAATTTAGGAACAATTAAATGTGGAGCCATTCATCATAATATAACTGACTTTGGGGCATGTTCAACTCTTGCAACAATGGGTGAAATAAAAGATGAAGAAGTTCTAATGCCAAATGGTAAAAAAGAAATAAGAAAAATATGCGAATTTGGAATTAATCTTGATGAGAGAATAGCGGATGGTTATTATTTTGCTAAATCTGTTAAGGTTATTCAAGATATTTTTGATAATCCTGAACTAATGGAGAGAAGAGCAGATGAGAAAATCGAAACAAGCGAAATTAGATAAAAAACTAAGACCTTGGTTAAAATATTATGATGGATATGATGCTAACTTAAAATATCCTGATTATTCAATGGTTGATATGATAATAGAATCTGCAGGTAAATGGCCAAATAACATTGCCTATGTTTATTATGGTAGTAAAGTTACTTATGCAGAATTTGTTGAAAAGATTAATACTGTTGCAAGAGCCTTAAAAAGTTATGGGGTCAAAGAAAATGATAAAGTAACAATATGTATGCCAAATACACCTGAAGGAATAATTATGGTATATGCTGTAAATATGGTTGGAGCAATATGCAACATGGTTCATCCACTTTCTGGTGAAAAAGAACTAGAATATTTTATTAATGCTTGTGATAGTAAATATATATTGGTTATCGATCAAGTTTTTGAAAAAATTTATCGGATAAAAGATAGCACAAACCTTAAGAAGATTATTGTGGCTCGTGCCTCTGAAGAGATGGGTATAGCACTTGCTGGAATATATTGGCTTATGAATGGCCGTCATATCAAAATACCTAAAAATGATGATAGCGTTGTAATGTGGGAAGAATTTGTTAAAAGTGCTAAGGGATATCATGGTGAATATCATGAACATCGTCGTGCTTATGATCCGGCGATTATCTTATATAGTGGGGGTACAACTGGAAATCCTAAGGGAATTCTTTTATCAAATTTAAACTTTAATGCTTTAGGTATTATGGCAACCACAGTTATCGCTCAAGCAGAACCGGGAGCTAAAGTGCTTTCCATACTACCTCTTTTTCATGGTTTCGGACTTGGTGTTTGCGTTCATACACCATTTTGCAAAGGAATGTGTTGTATTTTAATACCATCATTTAGTTATAAAAAATTTGGTGATATAATTCGTAAAAATCAACCTAATTTCATCGCGGGTGTTCCTACTTTATATGAGGCACTTTTACAAAGCAATGTTGGAGCTAATGAGCTTTCCTCAGTTAAAGCAGCAATATGTGGGGGAGATGCGCTTACAACATCACTAAGAGATAGAGTAAATGAGTTTTTAAAGGAGCATGGCTCAACTGCTAAAATAAGGGTTGGTTATGGATTAACCGAAGGTACGGCAGCCAACTGTTTGTCATTAGAAAATGCCTTTGATGATAATATTATTGGTATTCCATTTCCAGATACGTTTTTAAAAATAGTTGTACCAGGAACTTATGAACAATCACCAAATGGTGTTGATGGAGAAATATGTATTTCTGGTCCTCTTGTTATGATGGGTTATTTAAATGATGATGTTGAAACAATTCATACACTTCGTTATCATGATGATGGTAAATTATGGCTTCATACCGGTGATATGGGTTACATGACTGACGATGGAATGTTTTATTTCTCACAAAGAATTAAAAGAATTATTATTTCCAGTGGATATAACATTTATCCAACATATCTTGAGTCAATTATTAATTCCCATTATGCTGTATTAACTTCGACTGTTATTGGTGTACCTCATCCATATAAGGGCCAAGTTGCTAAAGCATTTATAGTTTTAAAAAGTGGTTATAAAGCAAGTAAATCAATTGAAAAAGAAATAAAAGAACTTCTTTCTAAAAATGTTGCTATTTATTCTTTACCTGCAGAATATGAATTTAGAGATAAATTGCCTCAAACACTAGTGGGTAAAGTTGCTTTTAGAGAACTTGAAAAGGAAGAAAAAGAAAAAAGAAAGACGGAAAAGAAAGATGCCAAAAAATAAGGAAGATCATAAATTAGGTTATACTTTTTTTAGGGGAATACTTGGAATCCTTTTTATGGCTTATTATCGTCCTAAGATAATTAATAAAAAAGTAATACCCAAAAAAGGACCAATAATTGTATGCGGTAATCACATTCATTTATATGATCAATGTATGCCAATTCTTTCAACTAGAAGAATGCTTCATTACATGGCAAAAAAAGAATATTTTGATGGCAAAAAAGCTTGGTTTTTTAAGGCAAGCGGCTGTATAAGTGTCAATCGTTCTATACATGATAGTGATGCTAAAGAAAAGGCTTTAGAGGTTTTAAAAAATGGCTATGCTTTAGGTATTTTTCCTGAAGGAACTCGTAATAAAACTGATGCTGTTTTATTGCCATTTAAAATGGGAGCTGTCTCAATGGCTCAAAAAACAGGTGCAACAATTGTTCCTTATGCCATAACGGGTAAATATAAATTTTGGAATAATAAGTTAACTTGTACATTTCTTGAGCCATTTAAAGTTGGACCTGATGATGATTTAGAAAAGGTAAACGAAAAACTTAGAAATATGATTTATGAAGTCGTAGAAAAATCAAGAAATGATTCTTAATACTTCTTCTTTATCATCAAAATGATATTTTTGATTTTTAATTATTTGGTAGGTTTCATGGCCTTTACCAAGTATTAACAAATAATCGTCTTTTTTAAGGAGTTTAACTCCTTTTTTTATGGCCTTTTTTCTATCAATAATCACTTCATAATTATTGCTACTTAAATTATTAGTCATTTCCTTAATTATTTCTTTGGGATCTTCATCTCTTGGATTATCGCTTGTAAAAATAACATAATCAGATTTTTCTAAAGCTATTTTTCCCATTATAGGTCTTTTGGATTTATCACGATTACCACCACAGCCAATAATCGTTATTATTTTTCCTTTTTTTAGTTCATTATAAGTTTTTAAAGTTTCTTCGACTGAGGCAGGACTATGTGCATAATCAATTACAATATAACCATTATTTGCTTTAATAAGTTCGTTTCTACCTCTTATAGGTTTTAAACTATTGGTTAGATTTATTAAATCATTTAATTCAAATCCTAAATCGGTTAATAAGGCAATAGCTTCAGTATAATTATATATATTATGTTTTCCTACGAAAGGAATAGATAGGGTGTAATAGTTATAATGATATTCAAAAGTAACTATTGAATTTGTTGGAAAGAGTTTATAATCTGTAATATTAAAACTACCATTTTTACCGACAGAAATATACCTCTTGGTTTTTTTTGATATTTTTTTACCAGATATATCATCAATATTTATAATAATATTACCATCAAGATGTTTTAATATTTTTAGTTTAGCTTTAAAATATTCTTTCATCGTTTTATGATAATCTAAATGATCTTGACTAATATTTGTAAATACAGCACTTTCAAAATAAAGCCCTTTAATTCTTTCTTCATTAAGTGCATGCGAGGATACTTCCATTACAATATGGGTTACTTCATTTTCTTTTAAAATTTTAAGAATTTTATTGAGTGTCATAATATCAGGAGTAGTATTATCTAGATCAAAATGCTCGTCTTTATAAAAAACGCCTAGAGTTCCGATATAAGCAGCATTTATTTTTAACTTTTTTAAAAAATCATAGACAATCATCGCTGTAGTTGTTTTGCCTTTTGTTCCGGTAATTCCAATTATTTTCATATTTCTAGTTAATTTGTTATTTTCTTTTGATAGGACTTTAGTTAAATATTTATGGGTTGATTTAACTTTTTTATATTTTACAATTAAATCTAGTTTCTTTTCACAAATAACTAAACTAGCACCATTTTTTATTGCTTCATTTATATAATCATGGCCATCATGATAATTGCCTTTTAAAGCTACAAAAACATCACCATTTTTTACAAGTTTTGAATTAGTTTCATAAGACATAAAAAAACACCTCTTAATAAAAGGTATTTCTTTTAAGTTATTTTATGCTAATCTTTTCTTTTTCAATTAATTCACTAACATATTCTAAATCATTATGAGGTATTCTTTGGTCTTTAACAATAATTGCATCTTCATGACCTTTGCCAAGTATTAAAAGAATATCATTTTCCTTTAAAAGAGAAAATGCTTTTGATATTGCTTTTTTACGATCGATAATAACTTCGTATTTATCAGATACTAGATTTTTAGTAATATCATCTACGATTCTTTGTTCATCTTCATAATGAGGATCATCATCAGTTATTATAAAATAATCAGCATATTTATTTACTATTTTGCCCATCATCGGTCTTTTAGCACGATCTCGATTGCCTGGGCATCCAAATACTACATATGTTTTTCCTTGAGACAGGTGGATAGCGGCAGATAATACTTGTTTAACGCCATCAGGAGTATGAGCGTAATCAATAATAATTTTGTTAGTTTTATAATTAATTGTGTTAATTCTCCCGGTAGGTATTGAAAGCGATGGATAATACTTACATATTGTTTTTAAATCAACACCTAATTTAATTAAAATTCCAATTGAGGCTAAAACATTTGAAACATTATATTTGCCAAAAAGAGGAGATGAAATATTGTATTCCTCATTATCATATTTAATGACAAAATTAGAAAAAACTTCATCATGTTTAATACATTTTATATCAGCATTGCCAAATCCATAAGTAAGGGTTGTAGGGCCTGTAAAGAAATGACCATATTTATCATCTATATTAGTAATAGCTATTCCATCAGCTTTTAAATTGTTAAATAAAATCAATTTAGCTTGTAAGTAATCTTTCATATTTTTATGGTAATCAAGATGATCGTGAGTTAAATTTGTAAAAACAGTTGCATCAAATTTAATACCATTTAGTCTTCCTTCGACAAGACCAATACTACTTGCTTCGAATATTACTATTTTACATCCGGCATCTTTAGCTTTTAAAATAAAATTATAAGTAGCTAAAATATCAGGAGTTGTATTCAATGTTTTTTCAAAATTGTCGTTACAAAAAAAACCAATGGTTCCAATATAGGCAACTTTTATTTTAACTTTTCTAAGTAATTGATAGGTCATAAAACCAGTTGTAGTTTTACCATTTGTACCTGTAATACCAATAAACTTAATATTTTTAAATTCTTTTGAATATTTATTAACTAAATACTCATTTAAATACTTAGTGGTATTTTCAACATTAATTGTTTCAACAGAGTATTTTTTGTTATTAGAAACTATTACTTTAGTAGCTCCATTTTTAATAGCTTCTTCGACATACTTATGGCCATCGACTATTGTTCCTTTTAGAGCAACAAAAGTATCACCAGGAACTACCTTTTTTGAATCGGTTTTTATATTAATCATAATAATTCCCTTTCTAAACTGATTATATAGTAAGTATTGGTAAATTTCAATGTTTTAAACTGGTAATAATATGTAAAATACTATAAAAATAGCTAAAAAAGTAGATAAATAAGGTATAATAAATAGGTAAGTGGTGATTTTATGTTAATATTAGCAAAAGCCATGATGGCTATTATGCTAGGATTTATTTGTGCAATAATATGTGGACTTATTTTTATTCCCTTGCTTAAAAAAATGGGTATAGGTCAACAAGTATATGAAGAATTAAATAAAAGACATTTAAAAAAACAAGGAACTCCAACAATGGGTGGAATCATTTTTATCATTCCTGTTTTAGCCTCACTGGCTTATTTATATATTTCTGGAAGTATTAGTTTTAGTTATAATTTAACTGTTTTAATCTTTGTTTTTTTAGCATATGGATTTTTAGGATTTATTGATGATTTTTTAAAAGTAAAGTATAAGAATAATGATGGGCTTTCAGTTGTGACTAAATTTATGTGTCAAATGGCAATTGCTCTAGTGTTTTTCTACCTATTTATGAAAGGCGGAGGATCTTCAGTATTAAGACTAAGCTTTTTACATCTTGAGTTAAATCTTGGATGGGGCTTTGGAATTTTTATTTTTCTTTTGCTTGTAGGCACAACAAATGCAGTTAATATTTCAGATGGACTTGATGGATTATGCGGTGGACTTTCCATGATATCATTTCTTGCTTATGGAATAATTGCATGGAATTGTAGCTGGCTTCCTGGATATCAAGAAATAGCTATCTTTTCATTCATTTTAGTGGGAGCATTAATTGGATTTTTAATGTTTAATTCTCATCCTGCAAAAGTATTTATGGGAGACTTAGGTTCTCTTTCTTTGGGAGGAGCTCTTGCTACCATCGCAATTTTAACAAGACACGAATTTTCGCTAGCTCTTATTGGGGGAGTCTTTTTAATCGAAGTCATTTCTAGCTTAATTCAAATCGTGGCTATTCGCCGTTTTAAAAAGAAAGTATTCTTAAAGGCACCACTTCATCACCATTTTGAGGAATTAAAATGGGAAGAAACTGATATTGTTAAATTGTTTTATACTGCCGGATTATTCCTTGCAATGATAGCAATTACCTATGGCGTTTGGTTATAAAATAGTATATAATACTTAATATTTTAAAGGAGGTTATTATGGGCAAAATTATTTTAACGGGTGATAGACCAACAGGTAAACTACATATCGGCCATTATGTCGGATCACTTCGTAATCGCATTAAATTACAAAATGCTGGTGATTACGATAAATATTATATTATGGTTGCTGATGCTCAAGCTTTAACTGATAATTTTGATAATCCCAAAAAGATTCGGGACAATGTCATCGAAGTTGTTTTGGATTATTTAAGTGTGGGAATAGATCCAAAAAAAGTAATCATATTTATTCAAAGTGAAGTTTCAGCGCTTAGCGAACTTACTTGTTATTATTTGAATTTAGTTACTTTATCAAGACTTCTTCGCAATCCCACGGTAAAAAGTGAAATAGCTATGCGAGGATTTGATAATACAGTACCAAGCGGATTTTTGAATTATCCAGTTTCTCAAACAGCGGATATTACTGCTTTTAAAGCAAACTGCATACCTGTTGGCGATGATCAACTTCCGATGATTGAACAAGCAAATGAGATTGTTCGCAAATTTAATTCAATTTATGGAGATGTTCTTGTCGAATCAGAAGCCTTACTTCCTGAAAATGAATTTGAAAGAAGGGTACCAGGAATTGATGGTAAGGCTAAAATGAGTAAATCTTTAAATAACGCTATTTTTTTAGCAGACACAAAAGAAGAAGTTGCTCGTAAAGTAATGAATATGTATACTGATCCAAATCACATTAAGGTTAGTGATCCAGGCAAAGTTGAAGGAAATATTGTCTTTTTATACTTAGACATATTTGCTAAGGATGAACATTTCGAAAAATATTTACCAGATTACAAAAATATCGATGAGCTAAAGAATAAATATCGTGAAGGTGGTCTTGGTGATGTTACAATTAAAAAGTTTCTTATTAGCATTTTAGAAGAAGAATTTGCCCCGATAAGAGAGAAAAGAAAATATTATGAAACACATATAGATGAAGTTTACAAAATAATTGAAGAGGGTACTAAAAAAGCTATCGAAGATGCCAATGCAACTTTAAGAGAAGTAAAAAATGCTATTGGTATTAATTATTTTGCTGATGACAACTTTTGTAAAGAGATAAGAAGTAAATATATGCAAGGATAAAACCTTGCTTTTTAATTGAAAAATATGATATTATTATAAATAATAGGGAAGGGTGCACATGGCTAGTTTTGGAAAACATTTTATGGTCGATCAAAATCTTGGAAAAAGCAAGTCGAGAGCTATTAAAGCTGGTAATTTTTATCGTATAACAGTTTTGACTGAAAGGCTAGTACGCCTTGAATATTCTAAAGAGGGAAAATTCAATGATAGTTTGACTGATTTAGTAGCTAATCGTAATTTTGATGTACCTAGATTTACTGTCGAAGAAGATGAAAAATATCTAGTTATTACAACTTCTTACTTTTCATTACAATATATGAAAGATTTCCCTTTTAAAGGCCCTTCATTTGCACCAGATACTAATTTAAAAATCAAATTATTAAATACTGATAAAATGTGGTATTATGGCCACCCTGAAGCTAGAAACTTTTTAGGTAGTGCTGTTAGTTTAGATAATTTCAAAGGGTTAAATAAAAAACTTGAAAAAGGTTTATATTCAACTGATGGTTTTGTATCTATTGAAGATAATTCACCTTTGATTATCAATGACCTTGGTTTACTTACTAAGCCAACGGAAGATTATGTTGATATATATGTATTCATGTATAAAAGAGATTTTGGTTTGTGTTTAAAAGATTATTTTACACTTACCGGATTTCCACTTTTGATTCCAAGATATGCTTTAGGTATATGGTGGTATCGTGATAAGATTTATTCATTTGATGACACAAAATTACTTGCTCATGCTTTTAATAGTAACGAAATACCATTATCAGTCCTTCTACTTGGAGAATTTTGGCATATAAAAGATAAGCATAACTACAATCTATATAAAACTGGTTTTACATTCAATCCGAATTTATTCCCAGATCCTAAAGAATTTATAAGCTATATGCACGATAGAAATATTAGAGTAGGTATTCAAATTGATCCCACTGAAGGTATCCGCAAAGAGGAAGAATGCTATAAAACTTTTACCGAAGAAATGGATTTACCCGGTAAAGAAACGATACCATTTAATGCTTTCGATAAAATGTTTATTATTAATTATTTCGAGCAAATAATTAATAAACTAACAGGTTTAGATGTTGATTTCTTTTGGATTGATTACTATAAAGACTTAAATTCATTAAGAGCACTTAATTATTATCATATACGTGATTTTAATCAAAATGAATATAAAAGACCATTATTATTATCCCGTAATTCTTTAATAGCGGCTCATCGAAACGGCGTACTATACTCCGGTGAGACAAAAGTAGGCTGGGAAACCCTTAAATATTTACCTTTTTATAATGCTAATGCAAGTAATATGGGACTATCGTGGTGGAGCCATGATGTTGGTGGATTTAAGGATGGCATTGAAGATGCTGAGTTATATATGCGGTATGTTCAGTTTTCAACATTTAATCCTATCTTTAGATTTAGCGCCAAAAGAGGAATATATTATAAAAGAGAACCTTGGCGATGGGATTATAAAACATACAATATTGTTAAATATTATTGTCAACTTAGAATGAAATTCATCCCATACTTGTATACTGAGGCTTATAAATATGCACATAATGGCATACCAATAGTTCAACCACTTTATTATAGTTATCCTGAAACTTATGATGAACCAAATATTCGAAATGAATATTACTTTGGTAGCGAATTATTTGTTTGTCCGATTACTTCTTCGAAAGATCTCATAATGAATCGTTGTGTAAAGCGAATATTCTTGCCAGATGGCGTATGGTACGATTTTAAAACAGGAAAAAAATTCCTTGGTGGAAAACGATATGTAACATTCTTTAAAGATGAAGATTATCCGGTATTTGTAAGAGCTGGAGGAATTGTTCCAATGGCGAATATTTCTACAAATTATAATTTTTGTGATAACCCTGAAAAGTTAGATGTTCATATATTTCCGGGTAAAAGCAATAAATATAGTTTGTATGAAGATGATGGTGTAACAAGATTATATGAACAAGGATATTATATTTTGACATCTATTGATTATAATTATATGCAGAATAATTATACTGTCATTATCCATCCTGTTGAAGGAAAAACAGCAATAATTCCTAGCTCAAGAGATTATCGCGTTTTCTTTAGAAATACGAAAATGGCTGATAAAGTTGAAGTATTTATAAATGGTTCTGATATAACAGAAACTATTACAAGTGAAATTGTTGGTAATGATTTCGTAGTTACAGTGCCAAATGTGGATACAACTAAACAATTGACAATCAATTGTAGTGGTAAAAATATTGAAATCGATGCTGGAAGAATTATTAACGAAGATATAAATTCAATTATTAATGATTTAAAGATACCAACAAGGCTAAAAGAAGAAATTGCAAAAATAGCTTTTAGCGATAAAGATATAAAGCAAAAACGTATAGCAATAAAAAAATTAGGCTTTAAAGGTTTAGATCAAAAATTTGTTAAAATGTTTATGAAACTATATGATTATTTAGCAGACATATAATAAGAGGTGAAGTTTATGGAAAATGAAAACAAATTAGAAAATATGGATCAAGTGCAAACGGAAAATTCTGCACTTCAAGGTCCGATATCGTTGCCTGAGACCGATAGTGCTGGAAGCGGTCCGGTTATTGAAATTGACTCTCCAAGTGTTGATCCAACGCCAATGGTTGAAGTGCAACCTGTTGAAACTCCTGCTGTCGAACCTACCCCTGAAGTAGTTGAAGCGACTATTCCAACATCAGTTGAGGAAGTACAACCTGCTATTGAAACGCCTGTCGTAGAGTCAACGCCTACAATAGAGACTCCTGCTGTAGAGGCAGCAGTAGTTGCCCCAGAGGCACCTGCAGTGATGGAAGAACCGGCTGCTAGTAATGTTGAACAATTGGAAACATTAGCACCTCCAACTGTAGATTCTACAGATGCTTTTCAAGCTCAAAGTGTCCCAAATCAACCTGAACCTACACCAGCACCTGCTTTAGACCCTTCATTGAACGTTCAACAAATTGCTCCGGCTTTAGATGAGATTGCCGCAGAAAATGCTCCTAAGAAGAAAAGCAAAAAAGGATTAATCTTTATTTTATTGTTGATTGTCGCAATTATTGCGGGCGTAGTTATTTATAAGTTTGTATTATTAAAGCCAAATAAAGCTTATGATCAAATATTCAACGTTTATAAAGAAAAAGTAAGTAAAGCATTAAAGACTACTATAGAACCAATAGAAAGTAGTATTTTAGAAACCGGTAATATAACAATTGAAACAAATGTTACAGAATTAAAAGATTTTAACAATTTAGCCGTAGATTATAGATTTGGACTTGATTATCCAAATAAAAAAATTGAACTAACAACCGGTCTTAAAGAAAGTAGTAAAGATGTATTAAAAGCAACTATGTATTTAGTAAACAATAAAATATATTTGTTGTCTGAACAAATTTATAGCAAACCTTTACTGATTGGTAATTCATTCAATATGGATGAAATATTTGAAAATATTAAACCATCTGATTTATCATATGCAATTAAAAGTGTTGGAAATTGTTTTGTGAATGCTTTAGCAAATGCAGATTACACTTCACAAGATACTAAGATAAAAATTGGGGATAAAAGCACTTTAGTAACTGACAATATAATGGTTATTAATGAAAAGAATCTTGATAAAATATTAAAGAGTTTTTATAAGGAAATTAAAAATGATCATAAGCTAGTTGATATTATTTCAACCGCTAGCAAAGTCGATGTTGATCAAATAAATTCCTATATTGATAGTTACTTAAATGAAAGTCATGATTTTAGCAAGGGTGAAATAAGAGTTCATACTTACACCAAATTATTCACTAGTAAGGTAGTCAGCATCAAAGCTTCAGTAAATAGTAATGGTGAGAGTCAAGATATTTTAGATATTACTTTTGATAAAAAGAACATTACTATTAATGTAATATTTGATAGTGATAATAAAATAACCGCTAAAAGCACAGATGGTAAAAACTTTGATATTATTTTCTATTCTTATGAAGAAGAAGTGTTTAATGGTAAAATAACTAAAAATAGTGAAAATAATTATAGCCTAGAAACAAAGGTTGACGATTATACCATCAAGGCGACATTTGAGTATAAAGAAGAGAATTCTGATCGAATAATCAAATCTAATATAGAAATAAGCGAGGGATCTGAATATCTAAAAATATCAATTGATAGTAAAACTCAATATAATATGGAGCTTGGGGATGTAAATGTATCTGGGGCTGTTGACATTAATAATCTTAGTTCTACAGATATAAAGAAAATCGAAAAGAATATTAAGAAAGTAGTTAAAAATTCAAAAGCTTTAAGTTCTCTATTTGCTGCTTTTGGAATTGATGATTTATTTGAGGATTCTAGTAGTTCAAATAAGAGTTTAACAGAAATGTGTGATGATATAGATACTATATGTTCCAAATGTACTGGTAATTCTTGTGAATGTGTCTATAATCAGGGCTTATCAGATCAAAAAACAATTACTTGTCCTAAAAAAGCTAACACATATTGATTTTATAAGTGAACTATATTATAATCCTTGGTAAGCAGATGAAGAAAGAGTATTAGAAAACACTTATTTTTAAAGAGAGTTAATGGTTGGTGAAAATTAATAAATAGTGTTTTTGAACTTGCTTTTGGATGTGTTGGGATAATCTCCTTATCGATTAGAAAGAACAAATTAAGGTGGTACCGCGGTTTTCGCCCTTAGGTAACATCTTTTTTTATGGAGGATTTATGAGTAAAGAAAATATTATTCTCGCTATTATTTTTTATTTTATAATGGTTATATTCTTTTATTTTAGAAATATATTAAAACTTGCAAATCAAAATAAAAAAAGAAAAAAAGACAGTGAAATAATCGAAGTAAAATATTTATGTATAACAAATAATTTAGATAAAGATAAATTGCTTAACAATAAAATTATGTTTCTTTTTAGTATAATCAATTCTCTGATTGTTGATTTTGTGTTTATAGTAGTTATTCAATTAAAGATTTCGATTTTTATTAAATTTATTGTTGGATTGCTATTATTTTTAGGATTAATTTATAGTGTATATGGTATTCTAGGAAAATATTTGTTGAAAAGAGGTTATGGTAAAAATGAATACAAAAGAAATTGAAAGAAAATGGCAAAGTTATTGGCAAGAACATAAGTGCTTTGCAGCAGAAAATGGTGGCGATAAAAAGCCATATTATATATTGGTTGAGTTTCCATATCCATCTGGTGCAGGTCTTCATGTTGGCCATGTTCGAAGCTATACAGCTCAAGATGCTAAAGCTAGAATGAAACGTTTACAAGGATATAACGTTTTGTTTCCTATGGGTTGGGACGCCTTTGGTGCACCGGCGGAACAATATGCTATAAAAAATCATATTCATCCGAAGGAAGCTGTTAAAGCTAATATTAAAACATTTAAAGGCCAAATGGAATCATTAGGATTTTCATTTGATTGGGATAGAGAATTTTCTACGACTGATCCAGATTATTATAAATGGACTCAATGGCAATTTTTAAAGTTTTATGAACATGGTATGGCTTATAAAGCAACTGTTCCTGTCAATTGGTGTGAAACTTGTAAAACGGTATTATCTAATGAAGATGCTGCCGGTGGTGTCTGTGAAAGATGTGGAAACACTGTTGTTCAAAAGGAAAAATCACAATGGATGCTTAAAATGGCATCATATTCAGAAGATTTATTAAAAGGTTTAGATGATACAAACTTTGCTGAAAAAGTCAAACTTGGCCAAATTAATTGGATAGGTAAATCTTCCGGTGTTGAAATGGACGTTGAAATTGTCGGCGGTGGTAAGTTTTCAATTTTTACTACTTGCATTGAAACAGTGTATGGAATTACTTTCTTTGTTATTGCTCCGGATGGTAAGCTTATCAAAGAATTAATGCCACGAGTAGAAAACAAAGAAGAGGTAGAAAAATATATTTTAGAATCTTCGAAAAAAAGCGCCATGGATCGTACCGAACTTAACAAGGGTAAAAGTGGTGTTGAAGTTAAAGGTATTAAGGCAATTAACCCAATCAATGGTGAAGAAGTTCCTATCTTTTTAGGAGACTTCGTACTTGGTGATTATGGAACCGGTGCTGTTATGGCTGTTCCAGCTCATGATCAAAGGGATTATGAATATGCCAAAGAACATAATTTAAAAATTATTCAAGTTATCGAAGGTGATATTTCTAATGGGGCCCTTGAAAAGCATGATTATCTTGGTAAGGGTATTAAACTTATGAATTCAGAAGAATTCACGGGGCTTACTGTCGAAGAGGCTAAAGAAAAAATTACTGAAAAACTTGAAAAAATGGGTATTGCTCGTCGGGTAAACAATTATAAAATGCGCGATTGGATTTTCTCCAGACAGCGTTTCTGGGGTGAACCAATTCCAATGATAAATTGTCCAAAGTGTGGATGGGTTCCGATGGATGAAAAAGATTTACCATTACTTCTTCCTGATGTTGCAGAATATGAACCTACTGAAAATGGTGAAAGCCCTCTTGCAAAAATTGAATCATTTGTCAATTGCAAATGTCCAAAATGTGGTGCGGATGCTAAAAGAGAAACTGATACAATGCCAAACTGGGCAGGATCTAGTTGGTATTTCTTAAGATTTATGGATGCTCATAATAATCATGAATTTGCCTCAATGGATGCCATGAAATACTGGAATCATGTTGATTGGTATAATGGTGGTATGGAACATACAGCAAGGCATTTACTATATGCAAGGTTTTGGGTACAATTTCTATACAATATAGGGCTTGTTCCTAATAAGGAAATGATTTGGACGAGAGTTAGTCACGGTATGGTTTTGGGAACTAACAACGAAAAAATGAGTAAAAGTAAGGGTAATGTAATTAATCCAGACGATATTGTTAACGAATATGGAGCAGACACTCTTCGTTTATATGAAATGTTTATAGGAGACTATAAAGAAGATGCTGCTTGGAGTACTGATTCTTTAGCTGGATGTAAAAGATTCCTAGATAGAGTAGAAAGAATAGGTTCTAAGTTAAATAATAAAGAAGGATATACTAATGAAATATTAGCAAATCAAACAATTAAAAAAGTAACAAATGATATTTTAGTGCAAAAATATAATACAGCAGTATCAGCTTTAATGATAATGTTAAATG
>JAFYER010000001.1 GCA_017544165.1 Bacilli bacterium | reverse complement strand
GGACAAAATTATGAAGTTTTGGTATGATAATAATGAAAAAATGATTAAGAAATATGATTTATTTATGATGCTTGATTTAAATAAAGAGGAACTGTCTTCTCTTAGAAAAATAAGTTCCAATAAGGTTATCATAAATGAATACACGAAGAAGGTGTGTAAATTGAATGAAGATTATGACTTTTTAGCTCCGATATCTGCTGAGCAAGATTATATCATGTTAATGAATACTGAAAAGCAAATGGCAGTTGAAGAAGGCCATGCTGAAGGATATAACAGCGGTGTCAAAGAAGGTATCAAAGAAGGTATCAAAGAAGGTATCAAAGAAGGCATCAAAGAAGGCATCGAGCAAGGTATTGAACGTGAAAAAAGACAAGTAATCAAAAACATGCAAAAATCAGGTCTTAGTAAAGAACAAATTTTAAATTATCTTGATATTGATGAAGCTGAATATAACAGGATTATAAGTAATATGGAATAACATCTAGTTATTCCATTTTTCATAAAAAAATCAATCATGAAAGATTGACTTATTTATTTCTCTTTTTTAAAGTTTCACTAATTTCTCTTAAAAGTTTTACTTCCTCAGACTCAATAGCCACAGCAGGTTTTTCCTCTTCTTTTTTCTTACCAATGTCCATTAATTTATTAACAGCTTTAAGCATTATAAATAAAACGAACGCCATGATTAGGAAATTGATTACAGAGGTAATAAAATCACCATATTTGATAACTTGACCACCATATATCTTTAGCTCGCCACCAACTTCTGCACCTCCAAGGCCATTAATAAGAGGATTAATAAAATCTTCAGTTAAAGCATTTACAATACTAGCAAAAGCACTACCAATGATAACACCAATTGCCATGTCCATGACATTTCCTCTTAAAATAAATGCTTTAAATTCAGATATGAAACCCTTTCCTTTGTTTTTTAAATTTTCCTTTTTTTCTTCCACCTTAACATTTCCTTTCTTTTTTGATTATAGCACAAAAAAACTTAGTTTTACAACTAAGCTTTTAGTAATTATTTTTCATCATATATTGGTAAACTACATTTTTGTGATAATTTATAACCATATTCAAAAATGTAAGATAGGGCAAAGACAACTAATATTTCTACAACATTTACAAAAGTAAAGTCTTCACCAAAATTAGTACCCATAACAGCATTAGGAACAATACCTGCTAAGAAAGGAATAACAATTATTGCAATCATTACATAGCCAATATTTTTAAGAAGCAATGGGTTTTCTTCAGCAAATACCTCGCCATCGCCAATATTAATAGCTAACCTTTCAACATATCTTAATAAAATCATCAATAAAATCATCGAAGATATGGCAATGATAAATGTTACTTCTAAAAAGCAGACCATTTGCACCTTTGAATAATTATCAAGAACATTATCAATTTCTTTAGGGCTGATTTCTAAGTCTAAACTTTTAAGTTGGCCGTTTACTTTAATCTTATATTCATCAGTTCCATCGTTAATTAATTCATATTTTTCACCAGTACTTCTAATCGTAATAATATGTCCATTAATATCAAAAGAATTGAATAAAAATGGTACAGCTAAAACACATATCACTAAACATACTATACCAATATACAAACATATTCTAAGTACCCTTGATACAATTGAAGCAGCTTCAGCAAGGCCTTTTAAATATGCTTGTTTTTTCTTTGCAAGGCCTCCTTTTAGTTTACTTGTTTCTTTTGGCTTTCCCTCTTCGATTAAATCACTTTTTTTAATATTTAAAGCCTTACAAATTTTTCTAATTTCAGTAAGATTAGGAACCATTGCCCCGCTTTCCCATTTAGAAATTGTTCTGGGGTTTATGTCAATCATTTCCCCAAGTTTTGTTTGTGTAAGTCCGGCATTCATCCGGTACATTCTTATTTTTTCACCTAAATCCATTCTATTACCCTTCCTATTATAAAATAATTATATCAATATTACTTAGAAAAATCCACTACTAATTAAATGCTCGAACGAACTTTAAATAACGTTTTAATATAGTCTTTATCACGAGCTAATATCTCACGTATTTCTCTTATTATCTGAAGTCTATCATTTGTTGTTTCAGACCATACGCCGTATGCATCTATTCCATAAGCTTTTGCAATATATATAGCTCGATATAAATGATATTTTTGACTAACAATAACTGCTTTTTTAATTTGAAAAATATTAATAGCTCGATAAATACTATCATATGTCGATAATCCTAAATGATCTAAAATAATATCATCTTCTGCTACGCCATTTTCAATCGCATAATTTTTCATAACATCAACTTCATTATAACCATCATCTTTGTGATCACCGGTCATAAGAATTTTCGAAGCTACTCCTTTTTGATATAAATCAATAGCTTTTTTGAGTCTAGCTTCTAAAATTGCTCGTGGTTTACCATTATAAACTGCAGACCCCAGCACAATAATATAATCATATTTTTTACTGCTAGGAAGATTATCACTAATATATTTAGTAGTTTTAATTTTAACAAATAAACTAGTAATGAAAATTAATAATATAAAAATCATAATTAGTAATATTATTTTCTTAAATACTTTCATTATACTACCTTCCTACTTTCCAAGTATATCATATAATTAATAAACAAAAAAGACATAACTTTATTTGTTATGCCTTAATAATAATCCAAAATATTATATTATCGAGTATAAAAATGATAGTTAATAACAAAGATATAATAAATAAAATATTCTTTTTATCTTTCAAAATTATTTTTTCAATTAATGGAGTAATTAAATAAATTAGTAATAGACCAAATAAGCCAAAAGTTAAAATTGATCTTAAACAAACAAACCCTCCAATATTACCAAAATTAAGAATTTCTTCATAATAATTCCAAAGTCTTAAATGAAATGCTTTTAGTAAAATAAAACCAGATATTAGTTCTAATAAACCACTTACAACCAAGCTAACTAAAAATACTAAAATAGGTTTATTCTTAAATTTACCTGCTATAAAATAAATAAGTAACGCACCAAATCCATAGATAGGAATCCAAGGCCCAAATGTGGAGCCTCTTTTAACAAAATATCCTAAATCAATTCGATAAAATAGCATTTCATAAATAAAACCAAATATCCCACATAAGACAAATATTAAAAAGATAGTTGTGAGTTTCTTTTTAGTCATTATTAATCACTTCACTTACTTTTGAAATATCCCCTATTTTTATTTCTGTATCATTGCCATTTAACATATCTTTTAAAACGAATCGATTATTTTTGATTTCATCTTCGCCAAGGACAATGACATAAGGAATTTTTTCACGGTTAGCATAGTCAAGGGCTTTACCAACCTTTTTTCTTTTCATCTCTATTTCAACATTTATACCTAAATTTCTTAACATATTTGCAAGTGATAAACACTCTACTTCAGTATTCATTGGGATAATATAAATTGTTATATTACTCTTATCATTAAACATTGGTTCATTTTTTAATATTTCATATATTGGCGATAAACCAAAGCTGATTCCAACAGTGGGATATAAATTACCATCATTAATAAAATTAGTAATGATATTATCATACCTTCCTCCACCACCTAAGCTACAAGTAAGACGTTTTTGTTTATCATATACCTCAAAAACATTTCCCGTATAATAGTTTTGACCTCTAGCAAGAGTAGGATCAAATAGACAATCTTCAGTAATATTTAACTTTTTAAAATAATCATTTAAACTATTAAGTTCATTTAAACCATTTACAAGTGATTCATTATTACTATTACTATATTTTTTAGTAAGATCGGCAAGTGATAAAGAAAAATTATCAATTATAAAATTATATTCATTTTCTTTAATACCAATATCTAATAATTCTTTCTTAAATTCCTCTTTAGACATTTTATTCATTTTGTCAATTATAGTAGTAGCTAAAGAAATCTTACTTTCATCTAAGCCGCTTTCAATTAAGATGCCATTCATAAATTTACGACTGTTATATTTAATGAAAACATCTATACCTAGTCTTTTAAAGCCTTCAATATATAAAGTCATAAGTTCTGCTTCAATAAATTGCCCCTCTAAACCGACAACATCGACATCACATTGGGTAAACTCACGATCTCTGCCTAATTTTACAGGGCCATCTCTAAACACTTTATTTATCTCATATCTTTTAAAAGGCATATTTAATACATTTTTATTAAGAGCTATAAATTTAGCAAATGGTACAGTTAAATCATATCTAAGTCCAAGTTTTCTTTCTCCTTGGTCAGATAATTGATATATCTCTTTTAAAATATCACTTTTTTCATCATATTTATCACTTAAAATATCATAATAACATAATATTGGCGTTTCAATTGAGTTGTATCCGTATTCTTCGAATACTTTTCGAAGTGTATCGACAATATAATTTCTTACCCTTTGTTCTTTTGGTAAAAAATCATAACCTCCTTTAACATTTTGAATTTTCATAATTATTCATCCCTTTCTAAAAGAAAAATGCTATTACATATACTTGTAATAGCATTTTTTATATAACTATGTACAAGCACACAAAACAGCACTTGTACATGCAAAATTAAAATTGCAATAACAAGCGCATATTACTATGATGATGTTTAAAAACATTAATATATATCATAATAATACTCCCTTTCTTAGTTATAATTATAAAATAAGTGTTATTCATTGTAAAGAGTTAAATATTTCTATTTTAAACTATTATATGTTAAAAATTGAACTTTAACTAAAAAGTTCAACTAAATATACTAATGGTGCGATACAAGAGTCTATTTTGAACACTTATATCTAAAAGAACAACTAATAAATATCAGTTCTATATATAATATACCATATTTTTTAGTAATATCAACAATTTTTATGGCACTTTTTTGCTTTTTTAGAAAAAATGTGGTATAGTATTAACCGTTTCAAAGGGGGAAAATTTTATGAAAATACAAATAAAAGATATAGAACTTGTTTTTTCTGAAAATCAACAACAATTTTTAGATAAAATTAAAATGACAATTCAAAACAATTATGAATTAATACTTAGCTGTCTAGGTGAAAATAAGACAATTGATATTTCAAAAGATGAATCAAATTTTAATGATACATTTTATTATATAGTTAAAGAAGTATTTAATAATGATAACAATAAACAAGCATTTAGTGATAAAGATTTCTTATCAGCACTACATGTTGAAGCATTGATTAGAAGAAAGAAATTTTTTAATACTACTATTGTGGAACAAAATCCAAATATGAGTGATGAATTGTTATCTTCATTGATAGCATATAAATACTTTGAATCAAATGGAACTTTTGATGATTTTGTGGAATATTTAAAAGATAGAAATAATGAAGAAAAGATATTTCAATGGTTGCAAGATGTTTCTAGATGGGATACATATAATTATTTATTAAATATTACATCTAACTTTTTAAAAACAGATGATAATGAGTTCTTTAAGCAAATGAATTATATAACAAGTATTTGGTTTGGCCGTGTCATTGATAACATTCAGTATAAAGATGATTCAAATAAAGAATATCAAAAAATATCTGAAAAAGAATTTGACACTCTATTCTATGAATTTTTAAATTATATTAATGCACCAGTTGAATGGATAAAAATTTACAACGAACTTAAAGTGAAAGGATTAATTATAATTGAAAAAGAAAAAGAATATGATAATTCTATGTGTTTCTTAGATAATGATGGAATTTTTAAAATTTTAATAGGCAATGGGGACAATTTGAGAGGATTTTGTAATTTTGTTCATGAATTTATTCATTATGTTTCAAGGCAAAAAGGTTTATCAATAGAAAAAATGGCAGTTTCGGAATTTCCAAGTATATTTTTTGAAAAAATATCTGCTGAATTTTTAGAAGAAAAAGGTTATTCAAATCAAATAGTAAATCAAATAATTAACGATAGAGAAAGTAATAATTATTCATTAATCACATCTATGCAGCCGTTGTTTAGTGATTTAATTAGATACATTAATTATGGTGAAATAAATAAAAGTGATAAAATGTCTTTTTATAAAAATCTAATTGAATCAATAAATCGCACGAGAAAAAAATTGTTAAAAATCATAACAGATGCTGGAGAGCAAGTAGAAGACCTAAGTGCTTTTGAGGAAATAAAGGTAGATATAGAAAAAGATGTTGATGATGAATGTGATTTAATGATAGACTCATTTATAAAAGAAGGATTACTTGTAATAAATGGATACCAATATTTACTGGATTCTTATTTAGTTGAGCAAGTATTAAATAGAAGAAATAATGATAATACAATAATTGAAAAAATGATTAATGTAACTGATAACTTAGGAACGACTAGTGTTAAAGACATTCTAACATTATTTGGTATTGAAAACGCACTACAAGAAGGAGCGGCTAAAAAATTAATAAAAAAATAAAGATGAAATTGAGTTTTATCTCTCAAAGTCATCTTTTTCTTTACTTAAATCTAATTCTTCAATGTCATCATCATCTAATACGTTATCTTCATACATATCATTAATGACATCAAAATATTTATCGTCTTTATCATACCAACTGTGTAATTTATCATGTAGGAAAGATATTAGTTTTTCAAACTTATCTTTCCAATAATCTAGTGTGTTTTTTAAATCATTTATTTTAGATTTTAAAAATGATATTTCATTATCTTTTTCTTTAATCGTATCATTTAAAGTCTTTACTCTTAAATTAAGTGCTTCATTATTTTCAGTAAGAGTTTTAATCTTATTATTCTTATCTTTTAATTGCTCATGTGCATTTATTAATGTATTAGATAGAGTTTGTATTTTATCATATTCTTTACTAGTATTATTTGCTTGTTCGATAAAGTTGATAAAAGAGTCTTTATCCTCTTTTGATAAAATATAATTATCTTTATTTAATTTAGATATTTTTAATTTATCAATTTTATCTTTTATATCTTTAGAGTTTTGTTTTAACTCTGAAGATTTTATGTTGGCTTGTTTTAAGTTTTCAGTATTCTTTTCAATTTGTTTTTTCATTTCAATATAGTTATCCATATCAGATACATGAATATCTCTATTTCTACCTTTTTGTTTTTGCTTTAAGGTGGAATCTAAACTATATACTTGGTTAAATTCCTCAATACATAAGGTTCTCATTTTATCTTGTAATCTAATTAAAGATTCTTTTGTAAATACATCAGATTTACCAACTTGTTTTTCCATTCCATTTTTATTTTTATATTTAATTGGAACTCCAACAATATGTAAATGTGGACTTGTTTCATCATAATGAATTATGGCACTAGCTACTTTAAAATTTGGAACTAATAATTCTAAATCATCAACTTGTTTTTTATAAACTTCTGACATTTTCTTTTTAAAATTTTCATCTTTAGTATCCCAATATTCTTTATCTCCAAGTTCAAGAATTATTTCACAAGCAAGATCCTTTTTTTCATTATTAGATACATTATCAAAGTAATTATCTATCATTCTACTAGGTCTTGATTGTTTAGAATTATATTCTAATCTTGCTTCTTCAAATTCGCTTAAGTATAATTCTTTTACATCATCAAGTGGAGAAGAAGTACCTCTTACTATTTCTATTAAGTCTTGGTCATTATCATATTTTCTATAATTATGTTTATCTACCTTTGATAATTGTCTTACATTTTGAATAGCATTATTTGGTAAAGAAGTTGTTCCACTTAAATTATTTTTACCATTTTGTTTAGATATGTTTTTTCTATTTTTATCACTACCTAAATGTAATGAATAAGCAAGTTCTGACACAAGCTTTCCTCCTTTCTAGAAGTGACCACTTGAGTGGCCATTTTGGTCATCCAAAATTTCTAACCCCCTAGGAATTTTGTACGTTCCATACAAAATATCCAGTGGGCTAAGGTTTAACACCTTAGAATCCGTTTACTTTATTCCGTAATAACTATAAACTTCGTAAATAGTTAAAACTACATAAAGTTCCAAAATAAATACTTTTCCCACTTTCATTGAAACTTCGTTTCAACAAAACGTGTTCGTATTTATTCTGGTATTGATTCAAATAAATCATGATAATCCACATGTATATCATTTGGACTATCACTAACACAAATCATACCCATGCCGATTCTATCTTTATTTGAATCATCTTTTTCGGTAGGAAACATTCTTACAATTACTTCACCTTTCTTTAAAGGTAGCATATCTACTTTTTCAGTATCTTTATAATATGTTCCCTTATAGAATGATACATCATAGCAATCACTTAATCTTTTTAAATGCTCATATACTTTTATAAATGGTAGATATTCACTATAACGAATTTTACTATCTATTCTTATACCATTAAAATCATATATGAATTTTCTTTTCCAATCTATAAAGCCATCATCATATAACTTTTTAAAATCTTTATAAAATGTAGTTCTAAAATTAACGCTTTCAACTACATACTGATTTAAACTATTTTTAGTTAGTTTAATATCATCAATATAGTTCATTATAATTCTAGATTTTTCTTCACGATCTAAATCTTCCCAACATTCAACAATTGCTTTATATAACATTGGTAATTTAACTCTATTGATAAAATCCATATCTCTTTTAATTAAAATATCTTCTGGTGTAAATTTTAGTTCTTTTACTTGTTCTTGTTCCAGTATTTGTCTTTCAAGTTCAGCAATAGTATCATCAACATATTTAATTTCTTTATCATGTTCTTCTAAAGTAAATGAACCATTAATATATGCTTGTTTAATTCTTTCTCTTTTTGCTTGTTGATTCTTTATCTCTTTTTCAATTTCTTCTTTAGGGTTAGATAGTTTTGATTTAATCATTGGAAGAAAGAATTCATTAACAACTGAATCATATTCAAATATATCTCCAAGTAGTTCTAATATAGATTCTTCTATATAATCTTCTTTAATATTATTCTTACATTCATTACAACCATAGTAATAATAAGTTCTATCAAATTTCTTTTTATAAGTTGCTTTACCACCCATAATTCTTCCACATACTGGACATTTTAGCTTTTGTAAGAATAAATAAGTTTGGTATCTCTGATAACTTCTAGAATTCTTTTGTTGTTGAACTTGGCAATTTTCCCACATTTCTTTACTAACTATTGGTTCAACTACATCTTCATAATAAGCTGGGTATTTATTTCTTTTACCATGTAAATAATCGCCTTTATAAATTGGATTTTCTATCATTTCAAGAATAGTATTATCTCTCCATTTCTTATTACCAACATTTTCAGCATTAAATATATTAGCTATAGTTTGATAAGAATTACCTTCAAAATATAATTGATACATTCTTTCAACTATATGTTTTGTTGTAATATCTGGAACCATTAATTTTCCTTCTCGTTTATAACCAAAAGGAGTATGTCCTGGAATATGACCTGATTTAATCGCACCAGCAAGACCAATTTTTGTTCTTTCTGATGTTCTTTCTATTTCTTGTTGTGAAACTGATGTAAGTATTCTCGAAATCATTTTTCCATTAGCATTAGTAGTATTTATATCATCATTAGCACAATCTAAGTAAGCATCATTTTCTTCTAGAAACTTTAATATATTTTCCCAATCATAAACACTTCTTGTTAATCTATCTAGTTTTAATACAACAATAGTATTACATTTCTTATCTTTAATATCTTGTAATAGTTCTTCAAATGCTGGTCTATAATTACCCGTTTTAGCACTTATACCAGCGTCTTTATAAAGTTTATATATTTCATAACCTTTATACTCACACATAGCACGAAGCCTTTTTTCTTGCTCTGGTAAACTAAAACCCTCACGAGCTTGATCTTCAGTTGATACACGAATATATAGTCCAGCAATTTTCTTTTCTTCACTCATAAAATCAAATCCTTTCTAACAAAAAAGGTGTCAAAAGTATTAAGGATAATAATACTAATGACACCTTACTAATTCTAAATAATAAAATATAATTAAATTATCTTTCCATCTCATCTATTTAACCCCCTTAAATAGATAGTTTCCCTTGATTGGCTTATATTCTATCACTTTTTAATAAAATGTCAAATTTTTGGCTTAAAATAGTCTTTAAAATGGAATTGCTAAGTCTTTATATATTTTTTATATATTCTTCTAAATCTCTAATTAAAATGCTTTTACTTAAGTTTTCTATATAGATACTTGTTTCATAATTGAATGCTAGAAATGTAATACCTTTAATTATTATTCTATGTGGCTCTACATAAGAAAGATTTGTTCTTTCAATTGTTCTAATTGAACCTTTCTTTATTTCACAACTAGTATTACAAAAACTACATATAAATTCTAATTTCTTTTTAAGTGCTTCTTCAATATCTAAATCTTCTTTAATAATATTTACCATTAAATCATCCCCTTCTTTTCACACAACAAAAAATCAATTCCATTTCTAGAATTGATATTTATTAGTAAATTGAACCAAAGTTCAACCAGATTCTTTAATGGTGCTGAATGACTGAATTGAACAGTCCTCTGAAGCTTACCATGCTTCCGTTTTACCACTAAACTAAATCAGCAACTCCATAAAAAATATATCATAATATTTGTTTTTAAACAAGAAAAAAAGTGGTTAAGCCACTTTACTTAAATAAATAATTGATAAATACTGGACCTAGTATCAAAATTAATACTAAAGGAATAAAAACAAGTACAGAGATAACAGAAATCTTAGTAGGCATTTTATTTATTTGACCCTTTATTGCCAGGATTCTTTTATCAGTAATATATTCTATTTGATTATTAAGAGCATCGATTATCGAATTACCATATTCACTTGTCTCAATTAAGTTTAGTATTACATTATTGACCGTTTTCGAAGGAATTCTTAAGCGAAGATCCTCAAGAGCCTCAGTTAGAGATTTACCAAGTTGCATTTCTTTTAAAGTCTCTTTTATTTCCGAAGACATTTCACTATCAATTGCATTACTTGCAGTTTCTAAACATAATTTAAGATTATTTTCACTTTGTAAAGTAAGAACTAAAACTTCAAAAAAGAAGATAGCATCATGTTCTAAAGTGTTAGCTCTTTTTTTTATTGGAATTGTTAAAAATATATAATCGTATAAAAAATACAAAGCAAATACCACAATTGGTGCTACAAAAAAACCGAGCTTTCCAAATAATAATAGAATAAATGTAAAAAATAAAGTTATAAATTTGAGATTTAAATAATGGTAAGTTTCTAATTTCGTATTTGGGCCAAGCATCAATATTTTCTTTTCAACTCTACTAATCTCTTTACGAGACATTAACCTTTTAATAAATATATCGTTTTTCATACTTCATCCACCCTCATTATTCTTCGGATGATAAGTAAATATATAATGTATAAAAATAACATAATCATCATTAAAACAAAACCGATTTTACTATTATAAAAAGGCGCAAAATAATCAGGACTTAGCGCTACAATTACTAAAATAAAAATAAATGGCATAACCATAAGCATCCTATATAAAAATTTACTTGAGGATGTAAGTGAGCCTAGTTCATTTCGGATCTTTAGACGATTATAGAAATTTTTTTCTATCATATTAAAGACAGTTACAATATTACCGCCTGTTTTGGAAAGTAGTGATAAAGATGCCATAATATATTTAGCTTCCTCAAGTTTAACCCGATTATAAAATCTTGAAAAAGAATCCTCTAAAGAAAGCCCATAACTAATATCCTTGTAAATAATATCAAATTCATCTTTGATGGGACTTGGTAATTCTTTTTTAACAATCATAATTGCTTCCGTAATATTCTTTCCACTTTTAAAAGCACTATTCATAATGACAATTGCTTGTAATAATTGTTCTTCAATAAGTTTTCTTTGATTACGATAAACAATTAAAATTAATAAATCTATAAATAAAAATGATACTATCGAAATAAGTAAAAATGTCATAATATTAAAATTATTACTATCAATAAGTACTGTAAAAATATAAATTATTTGCATAAGTATCATGATAATAAACTTTATCGCAATTAAGCTCATTCCTTCGATTTTAGTATTAATATATATTAAATACTTAGAAAGAGAATCACCGTACTTTTTTAATAATGATGATTTTTTTAATATTTTTGCAAAAAAACCAATTATTTTCTTAATAAACCGAATTATAATATCAACGATTGATATTTCATCATTAGTTTTATTGTCCATGGCAAATGCTGATATTCTTTTTTCACTTAATACGGAATAATAAATTTTCACAAAAAGAAAAACTAGTATTAAGAAAATACTACATATTGTAAGTTGTTTAATTAAAAGTCTTATTACTAGTTTATCCATTTTTACCTTTCTAATTAAATATATTTTTTATCTGAGGATTACCATATGCGACAATTTGATTTAAACATTTTGGTTTGCCATGCATCTTGACAAATTGACCATTTACTTCCCCATTTTGTGTAAGACCAAGTCTTTGAAAATTAAAGATATCTTGTAGTTTAATTTCATCTTCAGTAAAACCAATTATTTCACTTATTGAAGTTATTTTTCTTTTACCATCAGATAACCTTTCAATATTGACTACTAAGTTTATAGCAGCTTCGATATACTCACGAACAGCCTTAACCGGTAAATCTATACTTGCCATTAAAACCATCGTTTCAAGGCGATGTAATGCGTCAAGCGGACCATTAGCATGCAGTGTTGTCAAACTTCCTTCATGACCTGTATTCATTGCTTGTAGCATATCAAATGCTTCCTTACCTCTTACCTCACCGACAATTATTCGATCAGGACGCATTCTTAGGGAATTACGTACCAAATCTCTTATTGTTATTTCGCCACTTTTTTCATAATTTGTTGTTCTTGTTTCAAGACCAATAACATGCGGTTGTTTTAATCTAAGTTCGGCTGCATCTTCGATAGTTACAATTCTTTCACTTATACCAATAAAGCTACTTAATACATTTAAAAGTGTTGTTTTACCAGAACCAGTACCACCGCACACTATTATGTTTAGCTTAGCTTTGACGGCAGCTTGCAAAAACTCAGCCATTTCGGGAGTCATTGTTCCTACTCTAATAAGTTCTTCGATATGATTCATCGAAGGAGCAAACTTACGAATGGTAATAACTGGCCCTTTAGTCGAAAGCGGTGGTATTACCGCATTAATACGTGAACCATCTTTAAGTCTAGAGTCAACCATTGGACTATTAGAGTCAATCGTTCTTCCCATTGGTTCAATTAATCTTTGAATAGTTCTTATGATATGAGCATTATTAATAAATGATATACTTTCATCCTTTATTAAATTACCATCAATTTCTATATATATTTCTTTCGGCGAATTAACCATAATTTCCGTAATATTACTATCCTTTAAAAGTTCAGTTAAGGGCCCATATCCATTTATTTCATTATCAATCAAAGTAAATAAATGGTTCCTTTCTAATGTAGATAAATCATAATCCGCAATGGTTCTTTCAATTTCATCATCTATATATGTTTTTAAATCTTCTTCATCTGAGATATTTGCATCAATTATATTTTCAACGATTTTAGTACGCAGTTTATCAAGTAGCTCTTTATCTTTAAAAATATCATAATCATTTATCGTATTAACTTTAGCATCATTATCAGCATACTCAAACATATTTCTTAAATTATTTTTCATGTTCCAACTCCATTAAATCATTACATATTGTAAGAAATGCTCGATATACTTTAGGATATACTTTAGGCATTTTAGCTTCTTTTGTTAAAATGACTCCATCAGATATATATTGATCCATTGTTTTTAAGAAAAATGATGAATCTATTAAATAATCAATATTAGCTTTAATCATACTTTTAACATCATAAAGTGAATAATATTTTTTTGAAGGATGAACAGAATTATTGAGCATAACTTTATAATTTGTCTTTTCGGCATCTTTAAAAATATGAATTAAATTACGAGTATTTTTTAAATCTAACATATCATTTGATACGACAAGTAAAACTTCATCACATTTATCTAAAAGCGTTACATTAAACTCACTTAATGTATGATTAGTATCCACGATAACAATATCGTATTCATTAGTAGCTTTTTCTAATATTACTTCGATGTAAGAAGCAGATATTCTCGTTCCTTGTCTAGGATCTTTCGGAGATGCCAAAAAGTCAATGTCATCATCAAATTTAGTCACATAATTTTTTAATGATTGATAATGGTTATTAGCATAATCTTCGACAAAATTATAAGAGTTTTTTTCAAACGGTTTATTAAGATAAGCTGCTACTCCACCACCTGTAAGGTCAAAATCGATAATAACAACCTTTTTTTGTAAACGCGAAAAAACACCAGCTAAGTTAACTGCTGTAACAGTTTTACCAACTCCACCTTTCGCAGAGAATATACAAATGCTTTTTCCCTTTACACTATTCATTTCTTGACCCCTTCGTATAAATTATCTTGTCACCAGATTTTTTACCTACTATATCAATTTTAATATCATATTCTTTTTTAAAAAAACCTTCTATTTTATGATTAAAAAAAATTTCTATGCCTTCTTCTAAATTAACATTTATTTCATCATTTACACCATTTTTATTATATAAATTAATTATATCATTTTTATTAGGATTATCAATACAAGATGCAATAATTGTTTTAGTTAAAGAATATAAATGATGTTTATTATAACTAATTAAGCTAAGCTCGATTAATACCGATATTAATAGAAGTATTAAAGGTACCATAATTACAAAAGTAACTAGTACTTGACCATGCTTATTCATACATGCTCCTTGTTACTTTAACATCATATGATTTGGATATAATAGGAATAAGAACTGGTGATGTTATTTCCACTGATTTAGAAAGAGTATAAGTTTTTACTCCTCCAGAAGTTTCTTCTTTCAAAACAATATCTTTAGATAATTCATATTCTTCATTTAACGAATAATCTTCAATAACCGATTCTAAATCCATTTTTGTCTGAATTATTTTGACATAATCAAAAACTGCAAGAAGCAGCATTAAAAAAACTGGTAATATAATTATAAACTCAACAAGTGCTTGACCCTTCTTACTCATAACCATCTACCCTATTTTAATTATAAAATAAATAACAAAAAAAAGAAAGATAAAGTTTATCTTCCTTAAAAAATAAGCATAATATCAAAACTTTAATATATTATCCACACTCAGCTGTACCATCAGGGTTAAGCCAACAATATTCGTAATTTTCCTCTTCATCACCACAGTCAATAGATCCATCACTATTAACCCCACAATATATTTCAGCATTAGGATCGTAGCAATTAACATATCCAGAATTCTTATAACAATCGTTCTCAATATCAACGCTAACTCCCGCATCGGCAAAGACTTTTTTCAAAGCATTAGCAATACTATTTTGCTGTTCAGTAGTAAAATTTGTACCTACAGTGTGACCCCTAAGACCATATTGTGCATATGGCTGAGATAAACATATTTCTTGATTTTGAATAGTTGCGCAAGCATAATGTTTTGTATCCTGACCGATATATACGAGAGAATCAGTATCTGAGCCACTAGTATATAAAGTACCACCATGATTTGGATATGTATAAGTACCATAAGCAAGCCAATACAATCTTGAATCTATTATAAAAGGATCATTATATGTACCTGATCCACCAGTAAATGTTGTATCAGCTTTAAGATACAAGACGGTCCGGACCCCATTGGAGTCGTCGACGACGCTGCAGTTGGCCACATAACCATCAATATCCACGCAGAAAGCATTGGCGGCATTACCTGAATGCGGGCTTAAGGCCCATTGATACGTGTTACTTGTTCCCACTGATGAGGCTGTTGCATTTACGTAATACATCCAATCATTTTCATAACATGCTTCTGCGCTATCCCAGTTATACATTTCTGTTCCCATACAATCACTTCTACTATACGTACTTCCATCGCCATTACTAGCATATCCATAATCACTTGGATACATTAGTCCTATCTTTCCATACCAATATACTGCTCTTTTTTCACGTCCAGTTGCAGTTACATTATAAACAGCACCTGTGTTACCAATATTTCTTTCTTTATTATAAAAGGCTGCTGGACTTCCTTCTGCTGCAGTTGTAAAACTACTTGTTCCATATAAATCCCATTTTACGGTTGCTATTTGGGATAGTGCTGTTGTTCCTATTTTCTTTGGGACCGTTCCACTTGTTGCGGTATAGCTACTTGTTGTTGCACTACTAGGTACATATACTGTTGTTCCATTCCCATCTAAATAGCTATATGTTGCATTGTAAAAATTATATCCATTTCCTGCGACTATATTACTTGTTATTGTATAGGAATTATGCAACTTAGTATTATTTACATCATACCCTGTTTTTAAATAATTTGTTCCATTTAACATTAACATTAATTGACTATCACTCCAATCGTTGGACCCAGCAGTTGTTATGGATGAGCCTACTCCTGTTTGTTTATAATCTAATAAAAATGATCCTAATGAATCGTTTCTAATTATTTTAACTAAACTTCCTGTTGCAGTTGTATTGCACTCATTTGCATTACCATATTCACCTGTACAATATGTCATATCTGGCATTACGCCGATTATTCGCCATAGTTCTCCATTAAAAGATATATAGTTATCTGGGTTTTTGCCGGCATAGCGCCATTCACCTGGATGATCTGATGTTAATATCCATGGACTACTTGATACAGCATCGATTCCACTTCTTGGAGCACCACTTGCTAAGTAATCGGCAAATGTTTTTTGATTTGTACATGAAACATTAGCAACTTTAGCTTTACCAGAAAATGCTGATTGTTTAAAAGCATCTTGATTTATATTAAGATTATAAAAATTTGTCGCAAGATTCCATGAATGTGTTCTAACTTTGGAGGATTGGGTTGGATTATTGCAAATTGTAGCTCTAGTCATTGATGAAGAACGTGCTGATGCATTATAGTTTTGTAATTGTCTTTCGAACCAAGAAATATTTGAACCACCTAATGTATTGGCTGTAGAATTTCCATAATAATCACTATAAGAGCCTGATAAGGTAAATTCTTTTGTAGCACCCGATGTTAAACTATATTGATTTGCTGTTACGTTTGTTTGATCCCATTCCCAAACAATATCGTATGAGCAACATATTTGTTTATCATTAGAGGTAGTAAGTGTTACATTTAAAATGTTATTAGCAACTTCTATTTTATTATTAGCACTAGCTTCCGACATTAAAAGTGTGGATATACTGCTAGACATTGCTCCACCACCAGAAGTTGTAAGTGATACTTGTCCACCCAAATAAGTGTTAGTGTTCAAGTTTTCAACATTAACAATTGGAGCTCGCATTGCATAAGCCGCAAGGCCAATAATAACTGCTAGTACTGCAATAATAATCACTATATATATTGATACTTTTTTCATTTTCACACCTATAATAAATATAACCTAAAACGCAAAAAAAAACAACCAATTATGGTTGCTTTTAACATACTTTGACAATTTTTAATGAATATGTACCATTCGGAGATTCGACAGCGACATCATCGCCTTCTTTATGACCTATTAGAGCAATTCCTAGAGGTGATTCATTACTTATCTTATTATTAAATGAATCAGCCTCGATAGAACCTACTAAAGTGTAAGTATCCTCATCGCCATCTTCATCAACTACGGTAACAGTTGAACCAACATTAATAGCACCTTTTTTAGCATTTGTAGCTATTTCACTGTGCTCTAAACGATATTCAAGTTCTTTAATCTTTGCTTCAATTTGAGCTTGTTCATTACGAGCTGCATCATAATCAGCATTTTCTGATAAATCTCCTTGCGCTCTTGCGTCTTTTATTGCTTGAATTATTTGCGGTCTTCTTACCGTTTTTAATTCATTTAATTCTTCTTCTAATTTTAAAAATCCTTCAGCTGTTAGGATTAAGGTGTTTTCTTTTTTCATGTTTTTTAACATCTCCCTTTTTTTACTATGAAAGTATACAATAATTATATGTTCTTGTCAATAAAATATTATTCTAATTTTAATTATATTATTGTAAAGCAATTTTATCGCAAAGAAAAAGAAAACTCTATCAAAAGATAAAAGTTTCCTAACATTTTCTATCGGGATCATTTATAACTCGCACCACCCGTAAGCGACTAACATTTCGCGATTGGAATCATTTATAACCCGCGCCATCCATAAGCGGCTAACATTTGCTACCCAATTCCTTTAATACATTTTATATTATACTATAAATCTTTGAAATTGAATAATAAATCATTCTAATTCCTCTAACATAATTTGTTTTATTTTGTCAACATCAGGAAAAAATAAGTTTTTACCAGCTTTTTTTAATTCCATTAAATAATTGAAATTATCTAATATTTCATTTTTGAGCGTATTAATAACTTTTAGTGGTTTTCCATCCAACATATGGGGGTGATCAATATATTTTTCTAAGGTTGGAAAAGCATTTTGAATCAAGATAACTGATTTTTTACCAGCAATTTCGCTAATCATAATAGATTAACAAGAACCATACTTTTTTATTTTTGAATCTATTATTTTTTCATATTTTTCAACTTTACTACTTAAAGGAATAAACCATAATATATCTTTATCTTTAATAGTAAAATATGTGGGCCTTGATTTGCCATTTTCATGGTTAATCATTAAACCTTTATCATTTATCTTATCAAAAAACTCATCTTTTATATGATAAATGTATCCTGTTCTTACTTCCATAATCCAAAACCTCCTAGTAAAGCAATTTTATCACAAAGAAAAAGAAAACTCTATCAAAAGATAAAAGTTTTCTGAAATTTTCCTCCGGAATATTTTATTGATCGCACCATCCGGGAGCGATTAACATTTCGCATTTGGAATAATTTATATACCGCACCATCCAAGAGCGGTTGCATTTGCTATTGAATTTCTTCAATACAGGTAAAGTATACTATAAACCTTAGAAAAAGTCAAATAATATACCTATATTAGTATATGAAATTATGAGATTTTTACTCTCATTAAATCATTAACATTTACAACTTTTGGAACGCTTATTTTAACAATCATTTTAGGTTTATTAGCGGTATCAATCTTTTGACCCTTTTCATCAAAAATATCCGTTATAATACATGAAAAAGTTTCTGTATTAGGGCCGATAAATTCAACCTCATCCCCTACTTTAAAATAGTTTCTTTCTTCAATGGTGGCAATCATTTTGTCTTTATCAAAATCTTTTACTATACCTAAAAAGTCTTGATTACTTTCTTCATCTTTTAAATTGTAATATTGTTCGTTAAAGGAAGGCATTTTAGCAAAAAACTGAGGACTACTTTCTCTATTTGCACAGCGATTTAATATTTTTAAATAATAATCTTTATCTTCTTTTGTAAGTGTATTATTTAATAGTTTATCAATAACTCTTCGATAGCAAAGAATAACGGTCGAAATATAATAAATTGATCGCATTCTACCCTCGACTTTGAAAGTATTAACCCCAGATTCAATCATATCTTTGATATAATCGATAAAATTTAAATCCTTCGGAGTCATGGTAAAAGGATATTCATCATCTTCATTGAAAACCCAGCGACATATTTGTGCGCATCCTCCCCGGTTAGAATCCCTATTTGTCATGTAATTAGACATAATACACTTCCCCGAAATTGAGGTACACATTGCCCCATGAATAAAACATTCTATTTCAAGACCTGTTTCTTTTTTTATCCTTTGAATGTCTTCTTTCATGGCCTCTCTTGCCAAAACAATTTGTTTTACCCCAAGACTTTTATAAAACTTAGCAGCTTCATGATTTAAAGTACTTGCTTGCGTTGAAAGAATAACTTTTGCCTTAATACCAAGTTCTTGAATCTTTTTAAGTACCACTATATCACTTGCAATAATACCATCAACCTTAGCCTCTCCTAAAAACTTAAGATAATCCTCAAGACCGTTTAAATCTTCATTATGAAAGACAATATTGACTGTCACATATACTTTTTTATCTAAGTCATGAGCAAACTTTGTTGCCTCTAGAATGTCTTCCCTTGAAAAGTTCTTTGCATTAGCTCTTAAAGAGAAATCTTTTCCCCCAAAATAGACCGCATCTGCGCCATATAAAAGGGCAAACTCTAATCTTTCTTTATCTCCTGCCGGAGCAAGTAATTCTATCATCTATTTCACCCTTTCTAATTATTTTTAACCTTATAAATAGTTTTAGTATCTAAAAAGCCGAAATCATTTGGAATGCAATCAAAATTATTTTTAGCAACTTCTAAAACTTTAGCATCCTCAAGTAGGATTGGAAAGTAAAATAGATAGTTTACATCTTTATTAAGAAGTCTTTTACCATTAAAATATGGATAGTGGTAAAGTACTGTTCCAAATTCATTTTCAATGCTGATAAATTTTTTATCTTGAATATTTAAATCTTTTTGATTTTCTTTTTTAATATTATAATGTTTAGCATGAGAAGTAAGTAGCGTTCTTCTTGAGTATAATGAAGATATTAAACCAAAAACAAATAAACTAACCTTTTTCTTAGTCTTTGTGATTATTTCATCTATTTCTTCTTCAGTAATATCAGTAGAAACAATGATATCATCGACATATTCAAAAAAATAATTTATTGATTCAAAGTTAGTGTTAAAATGACTTAAAAATAATATTTTTTCTAGTTTTAAATCTTTAGTTATTTCAATAATTCCCACATCATCAAAAATAATACCTTTGATATTACTTGGTAAATTATGAAGAACTTCATTTAACTTATCAATATCCTTTGAATCAAGTATCCGATTAATGAAAAGATAAGAACTTTCCTCTTTTATTTGATCAATTGTAAAAGTATTTGGAATTCCTACACAAAAAAAAGATAAAGGATAAACAAAATTATTAATTTTAAGTCCTTTAAGTTTTTCTATTAATTCCAAATTTGTAACGGTAAATAAACAATTATTTTTCATTTTTACGCACACTTATTGATAAACCATCACCGATGTTTAGAAATTCGGTAACAAATTCATCATTATTCTTTAAAAAGTCAATGTAACCTTCGATTTTTGTAACTAAACTTTTTAAATTACCATTTTCTAGTTCATCACTATGACCAACATATCCATGGAAATTGATATTATCAGTAATGATGGCTCCATCATCTTTTAAAAAGTATTTAAACTTTTCAAAAAATTTCGTATATTGTCCTTTCGCAGCATCAATAAAAATTAAATCAAATTTTAAGTCATTTGATAAATTAACCTCTAAAGCATCTTGATAGACAACATTTATCTTTTTATCCATATCACAAGCCTTAACATTTTTAAGACATTCCATATAACGAGTTTCATCTCTTTCGATAGTTGTCACATAAACGTCGTTCTTAGCACTAGCCATTAAAATAGTTGAATAACCAATAGCACTACCTATTTCCAAAATATTTTTAACATTATGTTCTTTGATATAATTCATTATGAATGCTATTGAGGCTTTTTCAATGATTGGTACATTTTTTTCAACAGCATACTTTTCCATTTCTAATAATTTTTCTTTCATGTTTCACCTATAAACCTAAATCTGTTTTTTTATTTTTAAATTCGTCGTATGTATTAAAGAAGAAGACTTTGCCTGTATCAATATCCGCGATAAAATAAACATATTCTGTATCACTTGGATAGATAGCCGCTTTAATGCTTTCAAGTGATGGATTACATATGCTTCCTACTGGTAAACCCTTAAAATCCGAATTACGTGTATTATAAGGGTTTTCTGCGATTAAATCAGCATACGTAATAACTTCTTTCATATCTTTATTAACGCCATAATATGATGTTACATCCATCCCAAGAGCCATCCCTAGTTCTAATCTTTTATAAATAACTTGACTTACCTTTTTTCTATCTGGTTCATTAATTGCTTCTTTTTCTGCGATTGAGGCAATTGTTAGTATTTCATGAGCACTTTTGCCACTTTTTTCAATATCACTTTTTAAAGGAGCAAGTTTTTTATCAAGATTATTAAGCATTTTTACTATAATTTGCTCAGGCGATGAATTTTGATAAAACTCATAAGTATCCGGAGCAAGATATCCCTCAAGGGGATAATAAATATCTTCGTTAAGAATCGATTCATCAATAAACCAATAATTATTTATGAGTTCCTGTAAAAACTCTTTATCAGCACATTTTTCGATAAATTCATTATATTCAATACCAAAATTATTACTGATTAAATTGGCATAATCGACAAGTCTTTTTCCTTCGACAAATGTTACTTCAACCGTCGGAATAATATCAATAATTCTACCATCAGCTATTTGCCCTATAATCTCTTGGGTTGAATTTGCCTTATTTATCTTATAACTTCCCGCTTGCAAATTTAAATTGGAATTAAAAAAGACATATACAAGAGCAGCAAATTCATTTTTGATAAGACCTGCTGATTTCAAATTTTTAACAATATCTATTTTACTGGTATTTGGAGCAACCTCAAAAGTTACTTCTGAAGTATTTTTACTAACTGGTTTAAGTGATACTACCATAAAGGCAATTCCCCCACCAATTAGTAATAAAACGATTACTATTAAAATAATTAACTTCTTAATTTTCATTTTTTCCCTCTTCATCCAATTTTGTAAGTAAATGATCAATAAGTTCCCATTCGGCATCGGTTTCCACTGGCAAAAGAACTTTTTTATCATTTTTCTTATCATAGATACCAGCATAAGTTATAACATAACCATCTTCATCAAGACTGCCATCAGTATAAACAACATAAAAATTATTGTTTTCTTTAGCTGTAAAAGTCAAAAGCACCTTATACTCTTTTGACTTACCATTTTCATCTATTAAATAAATTTTGCTATCTTCTTCCATCTACGAAATACTCCTTAGATAACTTTCAAGAATTAAGACAGCGGCTTCCATATCGACACGATCTTTAAACTCTTTTGATTTTAAATTATTCTCATGTAATAATCTTTCTGCTTCCACTGAAGTAAGTCTTTCATCGACGGTATAAACTTTAACACCTAATTTTTCTAGTTTAGGAATAAAGTTTTTAGTTCGATCAGTGGCATATCCTAATGAACCATCCATATTTATCGGAAGACCTATAGCAATATCTGTAATATCCTCTTTTTCAATAATGGGAGCAAGCTTTTCAATTGCTTCATCATACTCTTCTTTTGCAAAACGAATCGTACTATGAGGAAAAATAATTGTATTTGATCTATCAGTAATTGCCACCCCAAGTGTTTTTGTTCCTAAATCTAATCCTAAATATCTTTTCATCTTCCCATATACCCATTTATAATTGCCATTAATAACTCTTCTCTTGAATATTTGCTTATTTTTTCTCTAGCATTATCTTTACTAGTTATATAACTTAAGTCATTTGTAAGTAAATAACCAATCAATTGATTAGTTGGATTGTAACCATTTTTCTCAAGTGAAAGAACTACTTCATTAATGGTCATCATAATTAATTCTTGTCTTAATACATTTACATTAAAAATAGTTGTATTTTCAATCATAATTATCCCTCTTTTTAGAAATACAACTATATTTTATCAAATTAGAACAAATAATTCAACTTTAGCAAAGCAATAAAAAAACAAGGCAACCCTTGTTTAGTCTATTCACTATTTGAACATACACCATCGCCAGGTTTTTCCCCTGCGACATAAGTTTGACCCAACATCGAACATGATGATTTAGTAATGACATCTTTTAAATAACCACCAAAATAATTTACAAGTGCAATTATTACTACACTTATCAGGGCAATTATTAAAATATACTCCACTAATGCTTGTCCTTTTTTATTCATAACACTATCTCCATAATAATTTTATAATACATCAACTTTTTTGTCAAACTAACTCTTCATAATCTGTAAAAATAACTTTTTTAGAATTTTCTATGTTCTTTTTCAAACTTTTTTCCCTTTGTTCTCTTATCGCTTTTACCCTTTCAATTGACTCAAGTTCATCAATCTTTTTTAATGATGAGGCGGTCATCGTATTTCTAATAACGTTTTCAGAAGCCCAAGAAAAGACTTCACAGATTTCTAGTTGATAACATACATAATAAGCAATTAAATTATTGATAAAACTGACAATATCAGTCTCCACTAGGAAATCAACATCTTCTTTTGCTTCTTCGTTATATTCAACTGGAAATACTTGAAGTGATGTAAAATCACTACGTGAATAATTGTAATAATGATTGTAAAAAATATTTATTTGACTATAATCACGATTATTGACAGCTTTTACAAGAAAGTCTTTAATCATCGGTAAATCTTCATAAAAGTTTTCTTTCGAAAGTTTCATTACCGTTTTATCATCATTATAAACTATTTTCTTGCCAATAATAATTTTATAAGCATCTTTTGTCTCTTTAATTTTATTTGAAACAACTTGATTATATGTCGAGCAAAAACCAAAGTCAGAAGCAATATATATATTTAATACCGGTTTAGTGGGATCTGGCACTACATTATTCTTATCAAGTACAATATTATCATTATACATAATCGAAGATATAATTCTCGTCAAAACGGAACTTGTCATACCAAATTCTTCAACCCGGGTTTTCGCGGCATTAATTCGAACAAGAGAGAACAAATTCATAACTTGTACAATTGGTTTAATATTACGCATAGTGCCTCCTATAAAATGGTTGTCACTTTTGTTTTATAATAATCATCTAAATAAGCAAAATAATCGGTAATACTTTCATTATCTTTTATTTTACGAGGTTTTTCTTCTTTAATAGATTCTTTAAACATTAAATCATAAAGTGTTTTTTTCATTTTTTCACTTTTAATTTCCATTAAATGAGGATTTTTGCCAACTACAACTTGGAAAAATGTTTTTTCACCACTTTCATTAGAATCATTTTTCATTGCATAAACACATGGTAAACTCTTATAACGAATTTGGGAAAGAATAATATACTCATTTTCTTTGTCATCTTTTAGTGTTTTACCTACATAGTTTTCTTCCATTTTAATCCTCCTTTTCTACCTTATATATAGAATACTTTTTTACATCGCTGTCAATTAGCATACTTTTATTATTATAAACAACTACATCGCCAAACAAATCAATGTTGGCATCATTTATTTTTAAATTAGCAACTTTAACATTTTCCTTTACTGTTATTTTGTTTTTAGCATAATCATAATAAATAAGGGTAGCTCTATTTGCCTCAATATAACTTAGTGGACTTAATTCTATTTTTTCGCCATCAAGTGTTAGAGTACTTGCATCAGGTAAGAAATAATTATCTTTTCCATCATATATTATAAAGTTATCCACGCTATAATCTATGCCTTCGACATTTATTGTTTTTAAATATTTGTTGCTACCTAGTGTACTATATTTAGGCAACTGATATGTTAAATTATCTCTATAATAAAATACTATTTCACTATCATATGGAATAATAGCTTTATCTTTATCTTTGTAATATATTATACTATCTACAATACTGTATTTAGAGGATGATATCTTAGTTATTTGTCCATCTTCATAAGTAATATCCGCTTCGAAGGAGTTTTTCATTTTACCAATATATTGATATAAACTAATTGTTTCATTTTCAGTAACTATTTTATGACGATTATGACTAATAACACTAATTGTGATAATCGAAGCAATAATTACTAAGAAAATTACCATAAAAATAGTAAAAGCAATATAATTTCTTTTAATCATATCAACTATTTTTTTCATTTTGATACTCCTTTCCCTGAATATTTCTAAAAAACTTTAAGGAAGTAAATAAATAAAATAATACTCCTAATACATTTATCATTATTTGTAAAATGTATGATCCTGCTGTGTTTTCCAATCTAAGTGTATTTACTAAATTTGCTAAATAAATATATCCTAAATTAACTAAATTAATTGTTCCATTGATAAGTAAATACTTAGCACTTTTTATAACAGCAAACGCAATTAAAATTAATAATAAACTGACAAGCGCAAAACTAATTGATAATTTTATTTTGAAAAGTAATGTATAAACAAGAAGTAAAAAATTAATAATTATGAGTGATAATGCCAACACTTGCCCGTTACTAAAATCTAAAAGAAGTCCAAATAGATAATATGATTTTCTTTTTTTCTTGCCACTTACAAATAAAAGCACATAAGCAAGAAACACTAGAAAAACTGCAAAAACAACGCCAAAGTAAAGATAACTATTTAGAACCTCTCTTAATTCATTCATTCATTTCACCTTGAATCATTAAATTGAAAACATTATTACTATTCATGTATGATGCAACAATATTTTCAAAATGCAATTCTCCTTTATCTGTTTTAATATCTACTTTTCCCTGCAATTCTCCAATAATAGGCATATAATCAAGCATGATAAGTAGATTATAATCTTTTGAAACAATGCGAACATAGTTAGCATTTTCATAAGTAGTTAGTCCGCTTTTTAAATCAAAAACATTAACTGTAAAGCCCTTATTTTCCATTATACTTACCTATAAATAAGAAGCTAAGTTCATCGATATAATCGTAAGTACCATTTAAGATATTTTCTACATCATTTAAGATATCATTTATATCAACTTTTACTCCCGGCATATTTGTAAAGCTTTCTGCCGCAAATAAAGGTTGGGAAAAATAATTACGAAGTTTTCTTGAACGATAGAAAATATTCTTATCTTCTTCACTTACTTCATCTATACCTAAAATAGCAATAACTTCTTCAAGTTCCTCATATCTTGTAAAATAAGCTAAAGCTTTTTTAATTAAATCATAATGTCTTTGACCTATCTTATCTGCATCAACTAATTTAGAAGTACTTTTGAATACATTAATCGCTGGATGCAAACCTTTTTCAGCCATTTTACGATCAAGGGTAATTTGACCATCCATATAAGCTGAAATTGTTTGAACTGCTTCATCATTTAAATCATCAGCTGGTACATAAATTGTTTGGAAAGAAGTAATAGCTCCATCCTTGGTTGAATTAGCTCTTTCCTCAACTTTACTAACTAGTTCTGCCATATTAGCCATGTAACCATTTTCAACTAATATTTCTTTTAATTCCATTGATATTTCACTTTGAGCTTGAACATAACGATAAATATTATCGATAAATACTAAGGCATCTTTATGTTCTTCATCCCGTAAATACTCAGCAATTGTCAAACCAGAATCTACTGCTTTACTACGGGAAACTGGGTTAGAACCCATTTGTCCAAATACTAAACTAATCTTATCGATAAGTTTAGATTTTTTCATTTCTTCGATTAATTCTTGACCTTCTCTGGAACGTTCACCTACACCAATAAAAATAGCGTTAGCGGATGTATCATTATAAATATTGTGAATAAGTTCCCGAATAAGAACTGTTTTACCTACACCGGCTCCACCAATTAACCCAATCTTAAACCCTTTTTGAATTGGCGCAAAAAAGTCAATAATTTTAATACCTGTCCATAGTGGCTCGGTATCAGTATCAAGCTTTTGAAGTGATATAGTACCATTTTTATTAATTCTTTTCTTAGCACTATCAAATGGCATACCATCAATTATTTTGCCATAAGAATCAAATACTCTACCAATAACCTTATTAGAGTATTCCATTTCAATACCAGCGGATTTCTTAATTAATTTAGCACCTTTTTTAAGACCATGATTAGTTTTTAAAGTTATACATGTCGCTTCAATAGAATCGATATTGACTACCTCGAAAGAGTATTTACCATCCTCTGTTTCAAGAATATCACCGACATGTAAATTGCTTTCTGATAAGATTACTTTAATTGATACATCAAAAATTGATATTATTTTACCTATAATCATTATCTAGCCTCCTCAATGTCATCAAACAAATTAACCATTTGTTCTTTTGTAAGAGGACAATATTTATATTGATTTAATTTAGAAAGAATCTTTTGACCTTCGATCATCCGATTTTTCATATTTTCACCTAAATCATCTAGATTAACAAGTTCGTAGATTTCTCTTATTTCCAAATAAGAAAGTAAATCTTGACGAATCTTGATACCAACTTTTTTCATTTCCCTTGTTTGGACTGCTCCACCTAGTCTTGATACAGAAAGTCCATAGTCAATAGCGGGTCTTTCACCACGATTGAATTTCTTAAGTGATAATACTAACTGACCATCGCAAATGGAAATAATATTTGTCGAAATATAATCAGTTATATCCCCACTTTTGGTTTCAACAACAGGTATCATGGTAATAGATCCACCATCTTTATGTTGACAGCCATTTTCTAGTAGTTTAGCATGCGTATAGAAAATATCTGATGGATAAGCATCACGTCCAGGTATCTTCTTAGCAGCTAAACTCATTTGCCGATAAATATCGGCATGTTTTTTCAAATCATCAAATATAACAAGAACATCAAGCCCTTGAAGCATCAAAAATCTTGCTAAAGATGTAGCACCATATGGTGTAATATATGTTTTCGCAGGTAAATCATCTGCGAAAGAAGCAATAATAATTGAATAACTACTGGCATTATTCTTAATTAAATCATAATAAATCTCTTTAACTTCTTTTTTAGTTTTACCAATTGCTACATATATACAAACAACTTTCTTGTCTTTTTGATTATTAATCATATCAAGACAAATTTGCGTTTTACCAGTTTTTTTATCCCCAATAACAAGTTGCCTTTGACCTTTACCAATTGGATAGAATAAATCAATACCTGTAATACCTGTCAAAAATTCTCTTTTAACTTCTGTCCGGTCTATAATTTCGATTGGTTCATTTTCAACATCAAATTCTAAGAGGTTTTCGAATCTTTTGCCAGATATTAAATCATTTCCAAAGACATCGATTACTTTGCCAAGACAATCCATTGAAAAAGATACTTTAAAGCTTTTGTTTAAAGTATATACTTTATCACCGACAATAATATCATCTTTTTTTTCAACAAGCGAAATATTTACTGTATTATCAAAGATCGCTGATACATATCCACGTGCTTTGTTTACTATACTGACTGTTTCAAAAAATGCTACATCTTTAAGGCCTGCTACTTCGACGACGTTATTAGATACTCTAACAACTCTACCAACACTAAAAATGTTATCTTCATCAGTAATGTTCTTCATTACATCTGTAGCTATTTCATCCCACATTACGCTCACACTACACATCCCTTTCATTAATACTATAATCGTATATACGATCTTGATATTTAATAATTATTCCCTTATATACATCTTCACTATAAGTGGTTTTAATATATGGAGATAAGTAATCATAATTTTTTGAGTGATTGCCTACGATTACTTCTATTTCCGGTTTATTATTCTTAATAACCGAATCTAAATCAAGTAAAAACTTATCAAGTTTAAATTTATGTGATTTGATATAAGCATTAAAAACTTCGTATTCTTCATCACTGATTATTTTACTAATAGCCGTTATTTGTCCATCTCGATTTAACATTCTAAGCTTGTATATTAAGTTAGGACTAAAACGAGCTTGTAATGTTTCATATATTTTATAATTCTTATTATATTTACAATTAGTGATGAAATCTTTAATAATCTTTTCTTCATCTATTTGAAAAATTTCATCAACGCGATTAGCTATTTTTAATGCATTAGCGGTTTCATAATCAGTGTTACTTACGACATCTAAAAAGCCTTTATCAATCTCATAATTTCTATTTCCCTTTTCATTCTCATTATTACTATTATTATTAGTTTTTATCTCATTAGGTTCAAGATCTTTTAAAGCATTTTCTCTATCAAGTAATTTTTGATCGTAATCTTGAACCTTTTTGAAATAATACTCTTTACTATCATTTGTTATATTATCTATAAGCTTTTTTAAAGCAAAGAATAAAACGACAGTTAGTAAAGAAATAATTACAATTAATACAATTACTTCCATATATTAACTTGCAAATGGGTTTAAATATAATAGTATATAGATAAATGAAAATAAGAATAGTAAGAATATTGCTAGGACAACCAAAATGGTCATTATTGAATGAAGAACATCATTTTTAGTTTCAGGATTTCTACCAATTGACTCAGCAACTTTTCCTCCTAAAACTCCTAGCCCTATGGATAAACCTAAAAAAGTTAATCCAAGGATAATTCCTACGGCAATCATCGTAGCAGATAAGACACTTTCCATATAAAAATCACTCCTTTTTAAAATTTATATTTATATGATGACTCAATATCCATTGCTTCACCATTATAAATGCAGTTTGTTAATTTCAGTGTTACAAAATCTCCTGTTCCTTCATATGTAATTGAACCTTTGTAACCACTATTTGAGGCAGCTTGCGCAGTATTTACTTCGTCTGTGCCCACTAATTTGTCATCGATATACATTTCAACACTAGCACTATCTAAACGATAGCCACCCTCTACTATCAATATATATCTTACAACAGAATCACTAACTTTTTCAAGACTTAGTGATGCTTTAATCTTTTTTGTCATTGATCTAGCTGTATCAAACTTAATTGTTTTAAGAGTTCCAGTTTCATCATGATATGAATAATAAAAATCTAAATCATAATAAGTATAAGCCTTTAATGAAGAAATAGTTAATGAAGTTAGAGCTAAACCCAAATTATATTTGCCAACAAGATTACCATTTGCATAAACATTAACATATACTTCTTCGTATTCATTAAATGGGTCGTATACAACATAATCAATTTTAATTTCACTATCAGTTGTTTCAATACCAGTTATTGTTGTCTTTCGTGAAACATATTTTTCAATTATTTCTGGTTCTAGTTTTTCGTTTGTCGGAGTAGCGGGATTTTGTTCTTCACCAGTACCATTACCATTACCGTTTCCTCCATTGCCATCACCTTCACCATCTTCAACAATGGTTCGGTCATGTTCATTCGTACTACCATTTACTTTAGCTAAATCAATTGTTTCTTTATCAATAATTAAGTATTCCCTACTTACATCAAAACGAAAGCCATCTGTAACTATTACTAAATCACTAAATGTCTTAATATTAACACTATTGTTATAAAGATAAGCATTACCAGCTTTATCGATATCCACTAATAAATAATCATTAGCATGAAGCGAATTATCATCCGTTCTTATAACGGAAGCAACCACTAAATAACGACGATCTGCAATTTTAAATAATCTTGGAGTATTCACACTATCAATTGTAGTTTCACCATTATATTTTTTTACTTCACCATTTTTGGCAATTTCATAAAACGTTCCTAATAATTTTAAACTTCTTGTTCTTTCGTTGTAAAAGACCGGTTTAGAACCAACATTTATTTTTTCGTCATTTAAAACTACATAATAATTATCAAAAACATTTCTTTTTGCATATGTCTTGTCTTTTATAGATACAAGTTCCTCCGAAGAATTATAAACGAAACTACCTGATAAAATATCATATTTAACCGTTGTTTTACCAATTTTTACTATGATAAAACCTATCATAATTACTAATACTATTATTGTAAGAGCCGATAGGGCAACAATGAATGTTTTATTTTTTTTATCTAACTTACGCATATTACCCTATCCTCCATAAATTGTATCAGCTTTATAAGCTTCACCAGTATCTAAGATATAACATTTATTTTTTACATTATCCCATCTGTTTGAAACATTATTATCTAGACATAAACTCTCAGTATTTAAATCTTTAGCAATATTGCCGCCTAAATAAAATTTAAAGATAATATTATAACCTGCTGTTACTGGATAACCCGAAATATATTCATCATCAACACCATGGTTAATAACAAGTTCATAATATTTGTCCCCTAAAGATGAATCATCTTCTTTAATTGTGATATGACTATTATTGAAAATAATACTTCCATCCATCTTAAATAAGTTATCTCCACTTTTTCTGGTGATTGTATAATTAATTCCCGCTACATACGCTTCTTGAAGTGGATCATCAATTAATTCATTATTCTCATTAAGAATCTTTTCTTCAAGAATATTTGTCGCATAACCAAATTTTAATATTGTAGCAGTCTTTTGGGCTTGATATTCAAGTTTACCTATACTTACACCATTATCATCAAGTGTATAAATCAAATATGGTACTGAAAAAGATTGATTTACACTACTGCCAATGTTATTAGCGTGAGTATTATACTCAACAATTAAATAATACTCAGTTAATTTATTTAAATTATTATATCTAACAGTGGCCGTATGAATAGCATTATCTTGGACGATATTTAATACATCGTCGGTACCTATAACTTTAATCTTCTCTGAACCAGTTGCTAAATATACGTTATATGTGCCATTATTGATACCGCCAGTTGGAATACTTACTACTCGATCATCATCTTTAAAAGTTACTTCAAACTCTAAGTAAGGGTTATGATTACTATCGAAATGACTCTTTTTGACAACGTTAATTGTCGGCAAAGCAAGTGATCTTAAAGATAAACTATTATTATATATTTCATATGAATTTAACGTACCGTTTTCTAATATTTTGGCATTAATTTTTAAAGTATAACTAGTATTAAATTCAAAATCATAGTTCTCAGCAATGCTGATATCATGCTTAATTTTCACATCATAACCATTGTCCTTATTGAAACAAGATCCATCAAAATGATTATAATCATTACTACAATTTATATATTTTGTAGCATCAACACAAACATTATTGTTATTACATATTTCATATGCCAAATTATCGATGCCAATAATATCATCAATATTATAAGTGGTTATAAGCCTTCTTGTAGCATAATCAAGATCTGATTCAACATCATACCTAGCATTTTGGATTGTTACTGAGTTTGTATCTTTAGTTGTGAATGAATGCTCTAAAGTTTGATATTTATTTTCGTAGAAAGTACCATTATGGCCTGCTAAATAAACGTTTCCATGGCCATCCATTTTAGTATACGCTTTAATCTTATAAGCACTTGCGTGAACCAAATTATCGATAACAACTCGATAAGTAATATCAATGCTACCACTAGTCTCATCTTTGAAAACAATTTCTCCGGTTTTATAATTGTATGAATAGGCATTAGTATTTACATCAGCATTATTGACCTTAACTGTAACTAATTCGACTTTATAATCATCATCAATTACAATATTAAACTTATTATTTTGAATGCTACCACTTTGACTAGTTAAATTATCTTTATTAATCTTGATAGTTTTGACAAGAGTCTCATTATTATCATAAACCTCTAAATAAACATATCGTTTACCATTTTCAACTGTTATTTCCTCTTCGGTTACTCCACTCAAATCCATTCCAAGTTTAACACCATTTAAAGTAGGTAGCGATAAATTTATATTTAGTGATGGTACAACTCGGTCAAATCTAAATGATTGGTCTTCACCAACTATTGAACTATTTAATAGTTTTGCAACAACAGGAACACTTATACCTGGTCTAGTTCCTAAATTAACTACAATACCTTGTGTATTAACAGTATAATCGACATTAGCCCAGCCCGTCACGTTCCGAAGATTTGTATATATTGAGTTGATAAAATACATCTTACCTTTGCCAAAATCATTATCAGCAGCTTTATCATCAACAAATCCCCCTTCTGCACTATCATAAAGATAAACTGCAGAAAGTGCTGATGTATTAAACTCAATATTACTATCATTATTAGCGTTCGATTTGTTTAAAATAAAATATTTATTATTTATTGTTTGACTTTTAAAAGTTATATTATCACTAGATACTACTTGAAAAGCATATTTTTGACCTTGACCAGAACTATAGCCCACAACGCCCGAATCATAATATGCACTTAGCGAAATATTAATATTTTTATCCTTGAAGGATGAAAATACATTTTTAAATTTACTAGATGTATATAATTTTGAATAGTCGACGTATATACAAGTACCACCATTTTCATCACAATCATTAACATAAGCAACTTTAGATAATGCTGTTCCTTCACTTGAGGACCATGAAATATTATCTGATGAAGATGTATAATTAATTAAATTGGAACTTAATGGATTACTTGACTTACTACCAGTTATATTATCAATTTTGAATTTTTTGCTACCATTATCAATGCTTAGTTCAAGTGTATAAAAGGCAACAGTATTTAAAATACTATTATCTAAATTTTCATCATTTACTTTTAAGACTAAAAGATTGTTAAATGCAAGGTTATTATATTCATCTTTTAAAACTTCATAACTTAAATTACTAATATTGTGAATGGATTCAAATGTATAATTATTAATGATTAATTTATCAGAAGTTTTTCCATCAATTAATGATGGAACCACATAAATATTATAATTATCATTTTTGTTTAAGTCTGTTATCTTAACACAATCGTATTTTGAAGTATAATTTGATACCCCACTTGGATTTGCACATGTAACCTTTTGACCTGTGTGATTATTGTCACCAATAGTATACGATACATTGTAATTTTCTTGTAAAGCTCCATCAATATCATCAGCATGATATTTATAAGTAACTGAATTGCTATCACTTACCCATGGGAATATCATCATCGAAGGCAATTGCTTTGGAACTTCAATTGGATTTGAAACAACAGGCTCTGGTTTTGTAACATCATTATTTGAAAATGGATATACAATATCAGCAATACCATCACCGTTTAAATCCAGTTCAACAGTATACATTACTCTATATACTCTACCACGTTTCAAAAATTGAGTATCATTTAAATATAAGCTTTCATCACTCATTAAAAATTCATACTCTGGTATAACACTATTATTTTCAAGATTAAGACTAAATGATTTTTTTATGTTATTTGTCGAATTTAATTCATAATTATTATAATTACTTGTGACATCAATTATTGTAATATTTATCTTTTTGGCATAGAATTTATTAGCAAATGTTGGTGTAACTTTTAAGCCTACTATGGTGTTATCCTCAAGACCACTAACTTTAGTAGCTAAACTACCATTTAGAATAGGTGTTACTTGTATTTCACAATTGCCATTTAAAATATCAAGCAAAGCGGAATTAATTTCAAAAGTAAATGTATAAGGTTTAAATTCAACATAATCAGTTCCGCTTATACCATTTGTTAAGCGAATAGTATATCGTTTAGATATTTGTGTTCCTTCAGCAATATGCATGTTTCTAATTGCATCGAGTGTTAAATTAAAATCACCTAAAGTAAGTGTTTTGGTATTATCAAAATAATCATTTACAATATCATGGTCAACATGAAGGGTAGCTAAATAAATACCATTAATATCAGACCCTTCATATAAAAGGATATCGAAACTAGACATATTATTCTTAATAGCTTCATCAGTTATTTCATCAATGCTAAAGCCAATACTTAATTCAAACATCTTTGATGTAGCTTCCTCGATTTCAAGATCTCTAGATGATATATTTGTCAAAATTATATCTGCTTTTTCAGTAACGACTTTAACAGCACCAATTTGAACAACCCCAGGAGTTACGTCTTTATCTTTAGTATCTACATAAGCCATTAAACTTAATGTATAACTTTCACTACTATTTAACCCATCAATATACATATTTATACATTTTGAAGTAGCGCTTTCATCTTCTGGACATGTAGTGTATTCTAAAGCTTTTGTACCTTTAATTCCAAGAGTATCAGTATATTCAACATATACTTGTTTTGTTGTATCAATCGCATTATCAGTATCGGTTATAATAAATTTACCTCTTGCAGTATTAGCAGTTAGAACCTCGGAAATATATCTAAGTGTAGGATAAATCTTAGTTTCCATATTGAAATTATTGCTATTAGAAGTTTTATAATCAACTAATTTTTCATTATCGTCCATTGTTACAATAGCATTAAAATAATATGTTTGAGCTTCACCATCGATATAAGCCTTAACCTTATCACCAAATGGGATTTCAAAATCTGCAATATTATCTTTCGTAATTGTGTCAACTAAACTATTGTCTTTGGCATTATATACATTATAAACCACAGATTTCACAGCATTATTAGAATCGTTAATTTCACCAAGACTAAATTTGACATTATAATCTTTTTTATTAATTATCGCAGTTGGATTGCTTACAATAGTTCCTGATGATCTAAAAGGATTTTTCTTTAATGTTGTTGCTACACTTTCAATAAAATCATCAGCTGTATAAGTGATGTTACCATGATTAAAGCTTTCGACAGCTATATTGTATCTTTCATCACTATTTAAACCATCAAATATTATTGTGGAATTACCCGCAGTTCGATTAATTGTTTTTGAGTCAATTTTGTGGCCTGTCTTATCATATAAACTAATTGTTATTGATTCATAATTAGCATCAGCATCAAAATTAACATTATAAGCTATTTCTGAAGAAGTTGTATAATCTTTGGCTAGCAATACCCCAAGAGTTTTAGTTGTAAATACTCGTTGGAACATTCTATAATCAGTATAAAGCGTTCCACCACGCATATAAGAAGCATAAATAGTTACTAAATAATCGTTATTACTTGTTAAATTATCAATTATATAATTAATCGTTCCGGCATAGCTATTGTATTCTTTAACTTCTGAATAACCAGTTTTAAGATTTGTGTATCTAACCTTTAATGATCCCGTAATTAATCTATTTGTATCAATAACTCTAAAATCGAGTGCTATTTGATGAGCACTTGAATTTGCATTAATTATTTCAACGTATGGAATATTTTTATATTCGATTACTGTTTCAGGCGTATATTCAGGTTCATCGATAATAGTTTGGCCTCCAGGTGTAGTATTTGTTTCATTTCCTTCGCCGCCTTCGCCAGAACCGCCGCCGCCCTGTTTTTCGTCATATTCAATATCAATATTGGCATCATTATCGATAATTATTTCCGAAAGATTAGCTTTTTCTTCATCTTTGTAATAAATAACCTTTTTACTTAAATCAATTTTGATATCATCGCCAACCATTATATAGCATTCATCACTAACAGTTTCCAAACTTATTTCATCATTATCAATTTTAACTAAATTTCCCTCGCCAAAATTAAGTTCGAAATAGTACCCAGAAATCATTTTTTCGGAACTGCTTACTTTTAATTTTAAATCATTACCTGCTACTAAATATTTTTGTTCATTAATTCGACCAATAAAATTATTTAAAACAATATCCTTTTCTTTAGCATCAATAACATATCTACCATCTTTATACTCGATTAAATAATTACTTTTAATGTTGTAATAAGGAATAAATGTTCCATTAAGGCCATTTAAATCCATAAGAACTCCGTCGCTCAAATAATTAATAGACTTATTACTATAAAAAACAAAAGAATCTTTAGGTACTTCTCTTTTAACATTTTCACTATCCCTAAATATTAATTGTTTACTATATCCCCTTTTGTAACTCGTGCCCTCATCAAAATAAATCTTTTTTGAAGATGAAAAATCACTTATGCTAATATAACCCTTAGTATAAAAACTTTCTGACTTTTTAGTAGTAATTTTATAGACAGAAAAAATTAAGCCAAAAAAGATTAAAAAGCTTATTGCTACTAAAGTAATTAAAGATTTATTCTTCACTATTATCACCTATCTTAATCATTTATTATTGTATCAAATAATGCAACTACTAGTCAATTAAATAACCTTAAAAAAACAAAAAAACTTGCTGTTTTAGCAAGTTATTTTTTAACACCTTTAGTTCCACTGAAGCCTTCCAAAACATTTGTTTTAAAAGACGACAATTTTTTAGATTTCTTTTGATATCTTTTTACACCACAATCAATGATTTTATTTAATAATTCCTTATATTTTACGCCCTTTGGATCCCATAAATAAAATGATAAAGAACCAGGAACTATATTTAATTCATTTAGATATACTTCATTAGTCTTTTTATCCATCAAATAATCAATTCTAACTACCCCATTAGTATTAAGTGCTCGGCAAGCCGCAATTGATATTTCTTCGATCTTTTTAGTCATTTCATCTGAAATATCCGCAGGAATTTTTCGACCAGTCGAGGCCATACCTTTACTTCCGGTTTTAGAGTTATTAGACATATATTTATCTTGATAAGATAAAATTTCATCTGAGCCAAATACTTGTTCAATTAAACTTGCTTCGTAAGATGAATTATCACCAAGAACTGAGCAATTTAATTCAGTCAAGTTTTCGACTACTTTTTCAACTAATATTTTTTCATCATACATTAGGGCATCATCGATAGCTTTTTCTAAAGTTTTTTTATCCTTAGCTATTGTAATTCCTACACTACTACCTTGTCTTGCAGGTTTAACAATCAATGGGTATCCTAATTTTTCCAATTTTTTGATTACACTATTTTGATCAAGAGTATATTCACTTTCATAAAAGTATTCATAATCAACAACCGGAATGCCATTTTCTTTTAAAATTTGTTTTTGGAAAATCTTATCTTGACCAATAACTGAGGCATAAATATCACTTTCACAATATGGAATACCTAATACCTCTAAAAAGCCAGCAATTGAGCCATCTTCCGTATTATAGCCATGCATAATTGGCAAAACAATATCTATCTTTTTGACTACTGAATATGGAAAATGATTTTTAATTAAAACAAAATCATTATCTTTTTTAGTTAATAGAACTTCTGTAGCTAACGTCTTAATTTTATCCAAATCTTTATAAACATCCATCTTTGTTAAGCTAGATGAAGTATACATCTTACTATCTTTTGTAAGATAAATTGGTATTACCTCATATTTTTCTGTATCAATATTATTAATTGCTTGAACAGCACTAATAATGCTTATTTCATGCTCAGTTGAATTACCACCATATAAAACAGCTAAATTAATTTTCATTTTTATCCCTCCGTATAACTATCTGGCAAATCATTTTCGATTAAAATGTTTGTCTTTTTGTTACCAGCTAATTCCATAGCTTTTTGGTATCCTTCCTTGAAAGAGGATACGACAATGATATCATTTTCATCATAGTTTTCATCTTTTAAACCTAAATAAATTGGTTTGGTATGTTTAGGTCCTACTAGAAAAACCATATCACATACACTTGCTATTTGTTTTCCAAACTCATAGTTTAATGTTTCTTCTTCCTCACCCATTTCAATCATACCTGGGGTAATAATAAATTTTTGATTATCCATAAGTGATAAAACATCTAGTGCATTTTTGGCTCCCACTGGATTAGAATTAAATGCATCATCAATAATTGTAATATTTTGATACTCTTTTATTTCTAAGCGATGATTGATAGGAGCAATATTACTAATTCCCCTAGCAATATTTGCATTTGTTACGCCTAACTTTTTTGCTAAAGCTACCGAAGCTAAAATATTATAGACATTTTTATTGCCAAGCAATATTGTATTTGCTTTAATCTTTTCTTTCGAATCTTTAAAGATGATATCAAAACTAGTTCCTTTATTTGATACTTTGATATTTTTAGCCGTGACATCTGCATCATTTTCAATACCTATCCAAATAACTTCACAATTATTTTTCAAGTTATAATTAACCATGTATTCATCATCTTTATTTAAAACTGCTACTCCATCACTTGGAAGTGATTCAATTAATTCAAATTTGGTTTTACAAATATTATCGATTGATTTAAAAGTTTCGAGATGAGCAGCTCCAATCGAAGTTAAAATGCCATATTTTGGATGAACCAAATCCGCAAGCTCTTTTATTTCTCCTACTTTTTTAGCTCCCATTTCGGCAATAAAATAATCGTTAAATATCGTTTGCTCTTTATTAATCGTCATCAAAAGGCCATTAGGGGTGTTAAATGAATTTGGTGTATAAAAGCCTTTATAAGTCGTACTTAAAATACTTTCTAAAATCATTTTAGTGCTCGTTTTACCAAAAGATCCCGTAATACCAATAATATTAATTCCTTGCATTTTAGAAAGTTTATCTAAAGCTTCTTTTTTATAGTGATTAAATATCGTTTTTTCAACTGGCCTTAGTAAATAAACAATAACAATTAATATCAAACTATTAAAGGTTATATAAAGCATTAAAATACCAACGCTTACTGGTAGTGCTAATCTTTTTAATAATAATTCTAAAACCAAAAATAAAAGATAATCAAAGCTCATAATTCTTATCATTCTTTTAGTATATTTTAAAGGTAATTTATCATTATATTTTCGAAAATCCAAATAAGCTTTTAAAAGCAATATAGAACAAATTACAAAATAAAAAACTGTTAAAATATTACTAAAATCCGTAAATAGTATTAAACATATACCAAATAGAAATTTTAGAAAATAAACTTGATACTCTTTTTTTACAAAACTTGCCATAAATTTAGCAAAACTCTTATTTTCGTTATAGCTGTTTTGTTGAAGCATCAAAAGTTCAAAAAGTGATGAAATTATAAACAAAGTATCAAGTAAGATAATAATCAATAATATTTTCATAGATCTCCTTTTTATTCAAAAAAATTATTTAAAATTGATAACGTTTGACTTAACTTTTCTAAATAAGCATAGTGATGAGCTTCCTCGTAGGTAACAAGTCCAGCATCAGGTATTAATTGTTCTAAAGCTTGGCCTTCGGTAATAGGCACATCGACATCTTTTTGGCCATAAATAAGTAATACTGGACATTTGATGTTTTTTGCATATTCAGTTAAGTCCTCATTGACAACTTTGACAAGCGTTCCCCTGTTAATTTCACTAGCATTTAAGTAATCAGCTGACCCCCATTTCTTTCTTAATTTCTCAGTAAGGGGTCTTAGAAATTTAACCTTTTTAACTAATTTATATATCTTTGTTTTAAATGAACTTTTTTTCTTGCTTGGTCTAAAAGGACTAGATAATAAAACAACCTTTTCTGTCTCATATTTGGCCGCATAACAAATAGCAATTCTTCCACCGAATGAATGGCCTATAAGAATTGGATTTTTAACTTTTAGGGAACTTAAAAAATCAGATAACATTTCCGTATAATCTTCGACTGACCAAGGCTTACTCGGTTCAGGAGTTTGCCCAAAACCAGGCAAATCTAAAACAATAACGCGAAACTTATCTGAAAATGGTCTACCAAGCATATCCATCATTTCGATATTTTGGCCCCATCCATGAAGTAATACAATAGTACCTTTTTCATCTTTACCATAATCAAGGTAATTGATATCTTTTAAATTCATTACTTCTCATTCCTTTATAAAGTTCATACTGATTATATCATAATTAACGAAAAAGAGCATCATATATTTCCGTAAAGTCACTTACAAGCTTAATTGATACTAAATCAAAAACATTTTCGGGAATATCAATTAAATCCATTTCATTAGCTCTTGGAATAAACACTGTTTTAATGCCTTCGTTAGCGCAGGCAATTAATTTTTCTTTTAAACCTCCGACTGGTAAAATTTCCCCTTTTAAAGTCATTTCACCCGTAAAAGCAACATCACCATCAACAAGTCTTTTTTCAAATAGAGAAATCATGGCAACCGCAATGGAAACACCCGCTGATGGTCCATCCTTCTTTTGAGAAGCAGATAGAAAATGAACATGAATATCAAAACTATTTGTATCAATTTCATATTCACTTGCTAAAAAGGCTTTTACAACTTCGACGCTTTCTTTTAAGATGTCACCAGTATTGCCAGTAATGGTAAGCTTACCTGTACCTGCCACTTTAGATACTTCGACATGAGATGTAAGCCCGCCTAATGTAGTATATGCTAAAGTATTAGCAATACCATAATTTCTTATCTTAGGAAGATAATTAACTATTTCTTTGCCAAGATATTTATTGGCTAGGTTAATTGTTATACTTTTCATGCCTTCCTCATAGACATATATTTTTCTAACTAGTTTTTCTAAAATTCTTTTTAATTCTCTTACACCAGGTTCTTTAGTATATTTTGTTACGATATATTCAAGAACTTCTTTAGAAACTTTATAATTCACATTATATTCTTCGAATATTTCCTTTAATAAATAGTTTTTAGCAATGCCAATTTTTTCATAAATTGAATAGCTATCGATAGGTATTATTTCTAGCCTATCAAGTAAAGTATTAGGTATCTTATCTGCTTCATTAGCGGTCAAGATAAAAATAACTTCAGATAAATCAAAAGGCTCTTCGATATAATTATCGACAAAATATTTATTTTGGGTTTCATCAAGTATTTCAAGAAGTGTAGCCGCGGGATCTCCCTTATAATCTTTAACTAACTTATCTACTTCGTCAATTAAAATAACCGGATTTTTAACATCACTCTTGATAATTGCTTGCATTATTTTACCAGGCATAGCTCCAAGATAAGTCTTTCTTGAACCGATTAGCTCAGTTGAGTCATTAAGACCACCAACACTAATTTTATAAAACTTAAGATTTAAACTGCCCGCGATAGCCATGGCAATTGAGGTTTTACCTACACCCGGAGGACCAACCAAACAAATAATTGGCGCGCTTATATGCTCACTATTTTTCTTAATAGTTACATACTCAGTAATTCGATCTTTAATTTCCGTAAGTCCATAATGGCTTTCATTTAAATAATCTTTTATCTCTTTAACATTTGTATTTTCATCACTTCTTTTATTCCAAGGAAGATTAATAACTGTGTCAATATAGTTTTTTAAAAGAGCGCTTTCAGGGCTATACTCTGAGGAAATTGAATACTTTTTTATTTCTAATAATAATTTGTTTTTAATTGAATTATCGACTTTTAAAGAATTAACTATTTCAGTAAGACTAGCTATTTCATCAATCCGATCATTGCCAAGTTCACTATTAATTTCTTTAATCTTTTCTTTTAAAATATACTCTCTTTGACTTTTTTCTAAGTTTTCTTGGAGTTTTTCTTCGATTTTTTTATCGATATTACTGATATTTATTTCTTCGGATAAATCATCGATTAACTTTTCCGCTCTTTTAATAGCATTGATACACTCCATATATTCGGTTTTTTTTGCAAACTTAAAAGGCATAAAAGAAGTGATAACATCCGTTATATGATTTAAATCATGATCCTCTTTTAGAGTATTTAAAATGCTATTAGAAATACTAGGGTTAAGTGATATATATTCTTCGGTTAAAGATATTAGCTTTCTTTTGATAGCCGATTCTTGAGCTTTATCAAACTTAGGTAGTTCTATTTCCTCATATGAACATTTTAAAATTTTAGTAGTTTTATTTTGAAAATACTTTGATATATGTACTCTTTTCTTACCTTTCAAAGTAATTCTCAAATTACCATTCGATAGTTCTATTTTATTTTTAATTTTGGCAATAACGCCAACTTTGGGAAAATCCTCGATTGATACTGATGTTTCTAAAGAATTTTTGGGGGCAATAACAAGCACACTCGCGTCATCTAATTTGCATGCTTCCTTAATGACTTTTTTACTAAGGTCATTATTTAAATCAATTTTAATCTCTTGATTTGGAAGGATTACTAATTCACTTAGGATAAAAACGGGTATGTAGTTAGTCATACAATCTCCTCCAAAAATATTAAAATTTATTATAGTTTTGAAAAAGATATTTGTAAAGCATATTACACTTTTTTTACATATTATTTTTTTACTATTTAATCTAATAATAAAAAGTAGATTTTCAAATTATCTACTTTTTTAATTCTCTAATTCTATTTCTAATTTTTGATTATAGGTAAGTTCACTACCAGGAGGAATTGATTGACTTATAGCATATCCATATCCATGATAATCAAGATCTAAACCAGTGAGTTTAGCATATGTTTTTATCTCTGATAAACTCCAGCTAGTTAAGTCATTCATAATATAATGACTATCGTTAGTTATAACAAATACTTTAGAGCCCTTTACCACTGATGAAGACGTATATGGATAATAACTAATTACATAATCACCATTTCCTAATATAACCGCATTTATTCCTTTTGAATTCAAATCATTTACTACATCTTCGGTTTTTTTAGACATATAATTAGGAATCTCAATGATGTTTTCTTTATATACACTTACTTCTTTTTCATCAGTTAGGTTAGCATATGACGCTATTTCATCAACGGTTTTTGTCACCATATTAGCCACCACACTTTGATTACCAACAAGTTTTTTGACAGCTGCATAAAGAATATATCTTGGTTTTTCAGCTGGAAAAATACCTGCTAAGGATGAAATATTATCATATTGTCCATCTAAATAACCACCACTAGTCGAAGCTATTTGCGCAGTACCAGTTTTAATAATCATCTCGACACTCTGAGGTTGCCATATTTTTGAAAGGCCATTATAGTTAACATTATACATTAATTCTTGCATCTTTTTAGCAGTTTCTTTTTTCATGACTCTACCAATTGTTGTCCGATTATTTTCGCTGACAACCTTACCACTTGAACTTACAATTCTACTTACAATATATGGTTCAAGCAAAATACCATCATTAGAAATTGCTGTTAAAGCCTTCATTAACTGAATTGGTGTTACACTTATGCCTTGACCAAATGATGCCGTAGCAACTTCACTTTCATAGACAAAATCAATATCACCAGCAAGTTCTCCGGATAATTCTATTCCTGTTTTTTGACCAAAACCAAAACTATCTAAATGATCATATAACTTATGTTTGCCAAGTTTTTGAGATAAAATTGTAGCAGCAACATTCGAAGAATAAGCAAATCCTGTATCAAAAGTAATTTGACCCCATCCCACTTTGTTAAAGTCAGATATTGTTACATCTGCTACATCAATTGAACCTGATTTAAATGTATCGCTGCCCTTATATAGGCCCTCTTCAATAGCAGCAGCCCAAGAAAAGATTTTCATTGTTGAACCTGGTTCATAAGAATATGATACTAAAGGGTTTAGATAACTTTCTAAAGTATTTAAATTATTTGGATTAAAACTAGGATTAGTCGCTGATGCCACAATTGCTCCAGTTTTGGCATCCATAATAGCAAGTATTGCCCAATCCATATCATAGTTTTCACTTAAGTCATGAATAGCATTTTCACATATAAGTTGAATATTGCTATCAATTGTCAAATAAATATCATTACCACTTTCAGCTTCTTCTTCGTAAACAGGGACATTGGGAAGTTGATAACCATATGCATCACTTTGATATTCAATAAAACCATCTTTACCCTTTAAGGTATCATCATAATATCCTTCGATACCAAGCTCACCTTTTATTTGCCCATCATCATCTGTTTTAGCATAGCCAATAATATAAGAAGCAAAATTACTCATTTTATAATATCTTTGGGTACTTTCAATAAAATCTATACCCGGTAGTTCTAAATCTTCGATTTGCTTTTTAGTTATTTCGGTTAAATTCTTACCCTTACTACCAAATTCCACTTGATAAGCTTCTTTATTTAAGTATTCTAAGATTTGTTCTTTAGGAATATCTAAAATTGGTGATAATTTTTCTGCCGTCATTTCTTTATCGACAACATGCTTTGGTTCTTCAGGATTAGTGGTTCTTGATTTACTTAAATAAGCTATTATTTTATATGAATTAACAGACATGGCAAGGGCATCACCACTTGAATCATAAATAGTTCCTCGTGAGGCATGTAAAGTTTTAACCTTGGTATTACGAGAAGCAGCAAACTTCCGAAGATTAACGCCATCGACGTTATCTGATACAGCCACATAAAAAAGTTTTACTATGCCTGCGCATAATAAAAAAGCAACAATTAATAGTACAAATAAACTAGATTTAACTGTTACTCTTTTTTTCATATTATTTGATTTTTAAGATGTTGGAATTATTATAAGAAAGGCCATATTCTTTAGCTACTTCTTGAATATTATCTAAACTTGCAAGCTCATCAATTTGCATAGATAAGCTTTCGTTTTCCTCTTTTTGTTTTTGAATGCTCATTTTTAATTCTTCGACCTCAATATTAGTTTTAGTTATAACTGAGGATGTATAAACATTTAAAATTTGCATTAATGCAAAAAGCATAGGTATTACGACAATTACCATAAATTTTTCACCCTTAAGTAGTTTTAATCTTTTACCTTTCTTTTTTGCCATCTTATATCCTTTCTATAATTCTAAGTTTCGCACTATGACTACGCGAATTTTCTGCTAGCTCCTTACTACTAGCTGTTATCGGTTTATTATTAATAAGTTTAATGATTGGTTTATATTCATCGGGTACAAAAGGAAGGCCTTTGACCATATCATCAACTTCACTATATTTTCTAAAAATATTTTTAACGATCTTATCCTCGAGTGAATGAAATGTAATTACACATATCCTTCCTCTGGGATTAAGCATGTCAATTGCTTCGGGTAATACTTTTTTTAAAACCTCAAGCTCTTTATTAGTTTCAATTCTAATAGCCTGAAATATTTTCCTTTCCGGATGATTTTTAAAAAAGTAATTAGCTCCGACTGCCTTTTTAATAATTTCGACAAGTTCCATTGTAGTACTTATCTTTTTCTTTGCTCTTTCTTCGATTATTTTTTTACTTATAACTCCAGATAACTTTTCTTCCCCATAACTATAGAAAATATTAGTTAAATCTTCTTCGCTATAATTGTTTACAATATCACTAGCTGATAAATTGCTAGCTTGATCCATGCGCATATCAAGTGGGCCATCCACCATGAATGAGAACCCCCGGGTCTCATCATCAATTTGTGGTGAGGAAAATCCTAAGTCAAAGACGATACCATCGACTTTTTTATCTTTTAGTACCGCTTTCATGTTTACAAAATTTTCCCTAAAGATTTGAAAGTTATCACTTATGCTATGAAGCAAATTTTGTGAATACTCCACCGCTGTTGCATCTTCATCGAAGGCGAACAAAAAACCCTTTTTACACTTTTCTAAGATTTTCTTAGAATGTCCAGCATATCCGACTGTGGCATCGATATATATGCCATCCTCCTTAATGTTTAAGCCATCGATAACTTCATTTAATAAAACACTATAATGATATGTTTTCAAATAAATTCTCCGCGATAGATTCGATGTTATCTGAAGATTCTGTTAAGAAATTATCAAATGCTTTTTCATCCCATATTTCTAGTCGGTCATTTACGCCGATTATAACACATTTACTTGCCAAACCGGCGTAACTAACCAATGGGGAGGTAATGTTTATCCGACCGTTTTTGTCGAATTCACAAACAGTAGCACCAGAAAAGAAGGTTCTGTTAAATGTTCGAACATCTTTTTTATTAAAAGGTAGTTCGTTTAATTTCTCTACTAATTTATTCCATTCAGTCATTGAATAAGCATATAAACACTTTTCAAGACCACGAGCTAGGACAAACGATTCGCCAAGCTCCATACGGAATTTAGTAGGAATTACAAGACGGCCTTTATCATCAATATTATGATGAAATTCACCCATCAACATTTTCATCCCCCACTTTCTTCCACAGTATACCACTGTCTACCACTATATTACTACAAGCATAAAAAAAAGTAAATATTTAAATACTTACTTTTTTATTTAGTTGACGTAAATATTATAAACTTACTCTATTGTATATGGATCGTTATAAGTACCCGTTCCACCAACAAACTGCGTATCAGCTTTTAAATACAAAGCGGGTCTAACATTAGCTGAACCTTTTGCGTTTAAATCACTTATCAATCCTAATGATATAATAGATATTATATTGCTAGAAACACTAGAATTTTGAATCATTGTCCATTGGTTTTTTCCTGAATTACCTGGAGAAGAGGAAGTTATATTTAAAAACCATAAATAACTATTTCTCATACAATCCGTTTTGTAAGAACTTACATTCCATCCTTTTATTTGATATCCTAAACATGTGTTTCTATCATAAGTGCTTCCTCCGTTAGTTGCATATCCCAAATCGCTTGGATACATTAAGCCTATTTTCCCATACCAATATACTGCTCTTTTTTCTGATGCTGTTCCTATATATACTGATCCTGTATTATTAATATTCCTTTCTTTATTATATAATGCGGAAGTGTTTCCCTCAGCAGCTGTTGAATAATTATTTGCTCCATACAAATCCCATTTTACTGTTGCTATTTGAGAAAACGCACTACTTTCTATCTTCTTTGAAATTGTCCCACTAGTTCCAGTATATCCATCATTAATTGTTGCACTGGCCGGCATATAAATTGTTGTTCCATTTTCATCTAAATAATGCTTCGATACGTTATAATATCCATTCCCACTTGCATCCTTAATAATTCCTTGAAAATTGAAATAATCATCATGTAATTTATTTCCATCAACATCATATCCAGTTTTTAAATAATTAATTCCGTTTAACATTAGCATTAACTGACTATCGCTCCAGTCACTAGAACCATTATCAGACAACGATGATCCTACGCCTATTTGCTTATAGTCCCAGGAAAAAATACCTAAAGCATCATTTCTAATTATTTTAACTAAACTACCGATTGCGGTGGTATCACATTCATTTGCGTTTCCATATTCTCCAGTACAATAAGTCATGCCAGGCATTACCCCTATTATTCGCCATAATTCACCATTAAAAGATATGTAGTTATCTGGATTTTTACCTGCATATCGCCATTCACCAGCATGATCAGATGTTAATATCCATGGACTATTTGATACTACATCGGTTCCACTTTTAGGCAAGTTATGTCTAATATGATTTGCTAATGATACTTGTACTGTACCTTTTTGACAATCAACATTAGTTACTTTGAATCTGCCCGTATAATTTTTTCCAGCTAAAGTGCTTTGATCAGCATCGACATTATAAAACCTAGTAGTTAAATACCATGTTACCGTATTTGCAGTGCTTCCAGTTGAAGCAATTGCGGCTCTACTTACTACAGTTTTGCTAGTTTGGCTTCCTACAAAATCGGCTAAATCCGTTTCGCTTTGAATATTATTTGTACCTTCAGCCCCATTTCCATCTAACTCTGCATGGATAGTTATTTCATTTTCAGTTACGCCAGAAGTATGTGTTTGGTATTTATCTGTGGATGTCCATTCCCAAACAATATCATAAGAACAAACTACACTATAACTTGTATTTGCTTGAAAAGTTACATTAAGTGTCGTAGTGTTTTCAGCAGCAATCGTACCTGCAGCACTTTCAAGCATATTGTCTATTGTAACATTAAGGCTAGTATTCCCACCCAATGTATCAAACACCATATTATTTTCCTCTGTAACAGCATTAAGATTTACAACATTTGAAACGCTTAAATTTCCAATATTAAAAAAAGAATAAGACGCAATTCCTATTAATACTAAAAGAATAATACTAGCAATTATCACTATGTAAGCTTTTTTAGGCCTATTATTATTCATTTGATACACCCTATCTTATTACACAATAACATTATATCATTATTTTTATATAATACAAATACCAAATTAAAAAAAGTCTATCTAAAATAGACTTAATTGACTTGTTTCCGGCATACCCCTAAAAATACCTAACTCACGCATTTTATCAACAAGAGTTTGTGAAACTTTGCAACGATTTTGAAAATCTTCGATGCTAATAAATGGATGCTTTTGAGCCTCAGTTTCAATATTCTTTGCTACTGTTTCGCCTAAACCATCTATAGTAATAAAAGCAGGAATAATTGTATTATCATCTTTAACCCCAAATGTTAGACCCTTACTTTCATAAAGATCAAATGGTTGAACTTTAATATTTCGAGCAGCCATCTCTAAAGCTACATTTAAGCATTCAGATACACCTTCCTCTTTATTCGAAGCATCATATCCTTTGTTTTTAATTTCCACTAGTTTTTCTTTAATGGCATCATAGCCTTTAATCATGGCTTCAATATCAAAAGCGGTCGCTTTAGTAGAAAACCATGATGCATAAAAATAGGCAGGCATATGAACTTTATACCAAGCTATTCTAAAAGCACTCATAACATAAGCTGTTGCATGGGCTTTCGGGAACATATATTTGATTTTTTCACAAGAATCGATATACCAACTTTCAATGCCAGCATCTTCCATTGTTTGGCGATGCTCTTTCCAACCTTCTGGGTCTTTTGATGCTTTTCCTTTACGCACAAACTCCATTATTTTAAATGCTTTAATTGGTTTTACACCATGATAAATTAGATAAACCATAATATCATCACGACAACCAATAACCTCTTTAAAAGGAACTATATTATTCTTAATTAGTTCTTGCGCATTACCTAGCCATACATCTGTTCCATGTGAAAGACCAGATATTTTAACTAGTTCCGCAAAGGTTGTCGGTTTAGTGTCGTTAACCATTCCTATTGTAAATGGTGTTCCAAATTCAGGAATACCAAGAGTTCCGGTCGGACACATTATTTGCTCAGTTGTAACGCCTAAAATATCAGTCGAAGTAAAAATACTCATTGTTTCTTTATCATCCATTGGGACGTCTAAGACATTAGTCTTACTTAAATCTTGAATTAAACGAAGTTGCGTTGGATCAGAGTGTCCTAAAATATCTAGTTTAAGTAAATTTTCCTCGATTGAGTGATAATCAAAGTGGGTTGTTCGCCAAGCAGATGTTGGATCTTCGGCAGGAAACTGAAATGGTGTAACATCAGATACATCCATATAATCAGGAACAACAACAATTCCACCTGGATGCTGCCCAGTTGTTCTTTTAACGCCAGTACAACCAATAGCTAGTCTTTTTATTTCGGCACTTTGTTTATTTAAAATTCCTCTATCTTCGAAATAACCCCTGACAAAACCAAAAGCAGTCTTATCAGCCACTGTACCAATAGTTCCAGCTCGATATACATTATCCACCCCAAATAATACTTTAGTATATTCATGAGCAGCTGCTTGATTTAAATCGGAAAAATTTAGATCGATATCAGGAACTTTGTCAGCATTAAATCCTAAGAATGTTGCAAATGGCATATCTTGACCATCTTTTAATAGCTTTTTATTACAATTTGGACACATTTTATCGGGTAAATCAAAACCACTTGGATAGTCTCCACCAAATTCATTGCCATCATCATCCGTAAATAAACTTAGCTTACATATTGGACAGCGATAATGGGCTGGAAGTGGATTTACTTCGGTTATACCCATAAGGGTTGCTACAAACGATGAGCCTACTGAACCACGAGATCCTACTAAATAACCATCATCATTTGAATGTTTAACAAGCCTTTGGGCAATTAGATAAATTGGGTCAAAGCCTCCACCAATGATACCACCTAAAGTCTTTTTGACTTTTTTAGTTACGGCATCATCAGTAATTTCTCCATCATCCTCAGTCCAGTGTTCTTTGACATAGATAGCTATAAGTTCTTTTACTTTATCAAAACCACTTCGAAGTGTTTCATGTAAATTTAAAAATGTTTCATTTAATAGTTTTTCCTCATCAAAGTCGGGGTTTTCTTTTTTGAGTTTTTCATACCAATAATTATAGACAGCATCTCCATAAAGCTCTTTAGAAATTCTTTCTTCGATATTATGAGGAAGTGGATTTCCATAAAGCTGCTCAGCCTTTGTAAAAACTAAATCAGTAACAACGGCGGGACAATCTAGATAGCTTTTACCATCATCGCTTCTAACTCTTGGCGAAAATGGTACACCATGCGTATCGATAATAACCTCGATTTCTTCGACCATATCTAAGATTTTATTTGTATTAGTTACAACTATCTCGTACGCTAAATCTTTATCAAGAAACGCAAAATCATTAAGCATCTCTTCCGTCGTTCGAAAATGCTGAGATGGAATATTTTTAATTTCGTTTTTCGCAAGAGGATGTCTGCCTCCACCTGGAACTTTTTGATTGACAATTATTTCCCGATAAATTTTATCCTCTCTAGTAAAGTGATGTACATCACCTGTAGCTACGATAATCTTACCCTTAGATTTAGTAAGATTAACAATTCTTTCAATGTGTTTTTGAATATCATAGACATTAGCAAAATCACTTGTTTGAATTAAATGATCATATACTTCTGGAGGTTGGACTTCAACATAATCATAAAAACTAATGATATTTAATACATCGTCATCATCTTTACTTTTAGCCTCGGTAAAAACTTCTGATTCATAACAACCACTACCAATCAAAAGACCTTCCCTTAATTCATTTAATTTACTGCGAAGAATTCTTGGTGTCTTATATAGATAAGTTGTATTTGCAAGGGAAATTATTTTAAATAGATTTTTTAGGCCTTCCCTATTTATGGCAATAGCATTAAAATGATATGTACGACCAAATTTATGAATTTCATCTTTAGAAACTAATTTATCTAAATCTTTGATTGTTTTATAGTTTTGACCTATAACGTTTTTAAGCATTTTGGCAAATACAAGTCCTGTTCCTTCGGCATCATAGTCAGCTCTATGGTGACTTTCTTCATCAAAAGGGACATTATATCTTTTGACAAGAGCAGACAGACTGTGTCTTGAATAACCTGGCTCTAAAGCTCTTGAAAACTCAAGTGTATCGATGACAGTATTCTTAAATGGGCCTAAATCATATTTGTGCATTGCACTTTCAATAAAGGATATATCAAACTTAGCATTATGAGCAACCATTGGACCATCCCCAGCCCATTTTAAAAACCTTTCAGTTACTTCTTTTTCATCACCAGCATCCTTAACCATATCATCAGTTATTTCCGTTAAAGCTGTAATTTTATCTGGAATATGTCTCCCAGGATTAATAAACTCATCAAAACGATCAATGATTACACCATCTTTTAATTTGACCGCTCCGATTTCAATCATTTGGTCGCCACCGGCAGCATTAAACCCTGTTGTCTCAGTATCAAATATAACATAAGTTGTTCCCTCTAAAGGGGTATCATCACCTCTTACGGATATAGCAACTGTATCATCAACTAAAGTAAGTTCCGTACCATATAAACCCTTAAAATGTTTGGCAGGATCTTCGATTTTGCTGTTATAACCTTTAATTATTTGATATGCAATTGGGAAAGCTTGACACCCATTATGATCAGTTATAGCTACACCCCTATATCCCATATCAATACACCTAGAAACTAGTTCACAAGTATGAGCCCCTAGATCAATTTTAGTTAAACCATCCATTTGACTCATCATTGTGTGGGCATGAAGCTCTACTCTTTTAACTTCGGCATTATCAACTATTTTTTCTTCTTTACTCTTAATTATTTCAATACTTTTTGGATTAATAACAAATGAATGTAAAAAATCATCCATTTCAATATTGCCGAATATTCTAATCCACATGCCCTCTTTAAGTCTTTTCATGATTGTTTTATTTTCATCAGCATCAAACTTTACAATTTTCATTAAATAACTATCAGTTTTATCACTTACTTCAATATTATTAATAAAGACAGGGCCTTTTTTACCTTTTCTTTCAGAACTATCTATACCGAAAATATAACATTCCATAATAATGTTATCAACTTCACCATAGATATTAGAAAGCTTAGTTACTTCACCATCCCTGTGAGAGCCAAATACAATTGGCGAATCTTCTTTTTTGATTTCTACTGTTTTTTCTTTAGCAATTTCTTCCTTAACGGTTTTGGCAGCATCTTCATTTAAGGCATAACAAAAACTGTAATCACCAAAACCATATTTTTCTAATAATTTATTTAATTCTTTTAGTTTTTCATCAAAAAGATTTTGCTCGATTTTGGAAGTAATACTAATAATGATATTTTTATTATCAATAGATAAAGGTAAATTTTTTAAAGATGGTTTCCTTGAAAAATAATCTGTATATATTTTTTTGACATAATCAAAAATACCTTCATCATCCTCTAAAACATAATTGATTTTGACATGGCAATTCTTTTCACCTTTTATCTTATTTAAGGTAGCTTTAAAAAGACTATCTAAATCTTCTTTTAAAATAAGTTTATTAGATGTTAAAACAACTTCATATTCATCTAATGAAGAAAAATAAATAACTTTTTCTACTTTAGTATCTAAAAAAGAATCAGTTGTAAAATTAATACTATCAAAAAATCTTTTTACTTCGTCATTTAACATCATGCTTCACTTCTTTCTAATTTTACCTTATTAACAATTATTTGATATTTATCATATCTTTTCGATGATTTTCCATTAATAAGTATTATATCATTATTTTTGATACTTGGGCATTTTTTCCAAACTTCGGGAAATAAAGTTATTTCAATACTACCTGTTTCATCCTCAGCTTGTATAAAGGTCATTTCCTCATTATTTTTAGTTTTGATACATGTTACTTTTTTGACAAGTAGTGCCATATCAATATTTTTAAATAAATATTTTTGCGTATCTTTTACTTTAATAACGTTTTTATAAACTGAAGTTGGATGATTGCCAATATAAAAGCCAAAAGAATCAAGTTCATCTTTTCTAATTTCTTCTAAAGGATATTCAGGATACTGCCTTAAAAGTGGTTTTTGTGCATTAGGATCTTCTAAAATAGCATAATTAAATAATGTATCTTTATTTTGAATTAATGTTTGATGATTAAAACCAAAGATGTCTAAAAGGCCACTTCTAACTAAATCATTATAAATTTTATCATTTAAAATATTATGACATTTTAACATAAAATCATAAATATCACTAAAACTAGAATCTTTTTTATCAAGAATATCCTTTAAAACATTTCCTTGAATAGTTCTAACCATACTTACTGGAAGTAATAAATAATTATTCTTAAATTGATAATTAAAACTAGATACATTTAAATTAGGTTTTAATATTTTTACTTTATTTTTTTTCAAAAGATTAAATAGTCTTACTCGATCATTATTATCTTTAGCAAAATCTAAAAGTGATATATAAAACTCATTTGGATAGTATGTCTTAAAATATGCTAGTTCATAAGAAATATAAGCATAAGATACTGAGTGAGCTTTATTAAAACCATACTCCGCAAATCTTTTGATTTTTTCAAAGATATCTATTACAAAATCTTTTTCATATCCTTTTTCTAGAGCATTAGAAATAAACTTTTCTCTTTCTTTTTCGATAATATCTTCTTTTTTCTTACTCATCGCTGTTCGAATATTATCCGCTTCATATAAAGAGTATCCCCCAACAATTTCAAGTATTTTCATGACTTGTTCTTGAAAAATGATTACTCCATACGTACTTTGAAGTGTTTTCTTTAAATCAGGATGAATATAATAATCATTACTATTTTTATTTTTGACATATTCATCAATTTGATTACTAGGTCCAGGTCTTAAAAAAGCCATCATAATACATAATTCTTCGAAATTAGAAACTTGTAATTTTAATAAATTATTTTTAGCATATCTCGATTCGAATTGAAAAATATCATCAGTATCAGCATTTTTAAATATTTCATATACGTTTGGATCATTTAAATCTATTTCATTTATATTAAATCCTTTTATTTTTTTAAGGATGCTATCAATAATTGTCAAATTTCTAAGAGCTAGAAAATCCATCTTAAGTAAGCCTAATTTTTCTAAATAATCCATGGCAATCCCTGTTTGAATAGCATCACCATTTTTATAAACAGGTATTACTTCATCCAGATTAACTGATGAAATAACAATACCAGCAGCATGGGTAGAAACATTTTTCTTAAGATTTTCTAAATGCATAGCTATATCATATGTTTTGTTAAGTTCAGGATACATTTCTAAATATTTTAAGACAAGTTTATCTTCTTTATTTTCCTCTAAAGACTTATTTCGATCAATAAACTTTATAAATTTTTCAAATAGATTACTATCTACTTTTAAGCCACGCGCTAAATCTCTTAAGACAAGTTTTGCTTTTAAAGTATTAAAGGTAAGACCCGTAGCAACTTTATCACTTCCATATTTTTCTCTTACATAATCTATTATCATATCTCTTTTAGTATCCTCGAAATCGATATCAATATCAGGCATTTTCTTTCGATATGGATTTAGGAATCTAGCAAATAACAAATCATACTTAATTGGGTCAATATCGGTAATACCAATTGCGAAACTAACTAAACTTCCCGCCGCTGAACCTCTTCCTGGGCCTATTAAAACATGATTTTTCTTGGCATATAAAACGTAATCATATACTATTAAGAAATAATCAACAAAACCCATTTCATTTATAACATTAAGTTCTTCTTTTAAACGATCACTATATTTTTTAAAAACTTTTCCATCAAGCCTTTTATTTAAACCCGCTGTAGCTAATTTCTCTAAATATTCCAAAGAATTAATACCTTTTTTAAATACAGGAATATACCTATGATCAAAAGGCATTTCAATATTTATTTGTTTTACAAAATCATTTAATCTTTTTTCATCATCTTCATCACAATTACTATAAAAATAACAATCTTTTGAATAAGAAAAATCACTACCAATTATTTTTAAATAATCTAAATACTTAACATCTTCTTTATTAAAGCATCTAATTTCTTTTATATATAAAACATTATTAGTTATAAGTAAAGCATTTAATTTTTCATCTTTATTTTGATAAGAAATATAAACATTTTTCTTTAAAGAAAATTTTTCATAAATATCTTTTGATTTATAATCAATTACAATAAAAAGATTATTATCTTCGATATTTTCAAAAGTATTTTCATTACTAAACTTATTAGTATTAATCTTAAGTAATTTTTGATATCCATCATAATTTTTAGGATATAAATAGATATTATGACCCTCAATATTTATAGATAAACCAATAATGGGTTTAATATTATTATTCTTACAAGCTTCATAAAACTCCATAACACCAAAAAGTTCTTCATCACATATTCCACATACAGAAATATTTTTTTCACGTAAAAAGGATATTAATTCAGGTATTTTAATTAAGCTTTTTAATAATGTATATTCTGTAATTATCTTTATTGGTGTCATAAGCTACCTCTTTAATTAATTATATCACATATAAAAAGCAATGTATAAAAACATTACTTATTTAATTGTATATGAATCATTCCACTTGCCCGTCCCACCATTAAATAATGTATTAGCATTTAGATATAATGTTGGGCGCGCCCCATTGGCGTAGTTAGCGGGGTTGCTGTTCACACAACCATCTCCAACCACACGGAACACATTGTTGGCGTTGCCTGAACTTTCGTTTTTTGTAAAGATTACTCCATATATATGTCCTGCCGGATTAAGAGCCGGCAGGGACGTTGTCCTTCGGACTGCCTCTAACTTAGTAAATATGGTGAATTGTATGTTCCATTTCCACCGCCAAACCCTAATTCAGCTTTCAGATACAAGACGGGGCGGACCGCATAGGTAGTGTAGGCGCTAACGATGAGCACGACGCCGCTGCTACTGACATAGAACACAATGTACGCGTGACCAGAGTACGGAGACATTGTCCATTGATTTGTTCCACTTGTCCTTGGAGCAGAAGACGTTATGTTATTATACCAGAGATAACTATTTGTTGCACAATCCGTTTTATAATCACCACTATGCCAGCCGACCATTCTATAATCTAAACAAGCATCTCTATTATATGTACTTCCACCATTTGTGGCGTAACCATAATCACTTGGATACATTAGGCCTATCTTTCCATACCAATACACTGGTCTATTTTCTGGTGTTGTTCCTATATATACTGCTCCAAGATCATTTATATTTCTTTCTTTATTATAAAAGTCGATTGGACTTCCAAGACTTGGTATAGAGGTATTATTATAACTATTCGTTCCATATAAATCCCATTTTACTGTTGCTATTTGAGCAAGGGCTGTGCTTTCTATTTTCTTATAAACACTTCCACTTGTTGCTGTATATGCGCTTGTTGAAGCCTGACTTGGAATATTTACGGTTGTTCCATTTCCATCTAGATAGCTATATGTTGCATTATAATAGTTATATCCATTTCCTTTTACTACATTACTTGTTATAGTATAACTTTGATGTAATTTATTGCCATTTACATCATATCCTGTTTTTAAATAGTTTGTTCCATTTAACATAAGCATTAACTGGCTATCACTCCAGTCGTTTGAACCATATTCTGATATGGACGAGCCTACGCCAGTTTGTTTATAATCCCAACTTAGGGTGCTACTGCTGATAGTTTGGTTTCTTATTATTTTTATTAAATTTCCAGTTTTGGTTGTATTACATTCGGTTTCTGTTCCATATGTTCCGGTACAATAAGTCATGTTAGGCATGACACCAATTATTCGCCAAAGCTCTCCATTAAACTGAACATAATTATCGGGGTTTTTACCAGCATAACGCCATTCACCTGTATGATCTTCCGTTAATATCCATGGACTATTTGATACTGCATCTGTCCCACTTCTTGGTGCTTCATTGGAGATATACTCCACCAAAGTTAATTGTCTTGTTCCTGATACGCAAGAAACATTTGCTACTTTAAATCTTCCAGCATAATTTTTACCAGCTAAATTGTCTTGATCAGCATCGACATTAAAAAATTTACTTGTCATGGTCCATACTGCTGTGCTCGTCGAGGTTCCCGTACTATCTATTTGCGCCCCACTTACAACTATTGCACTATTATTACTTCCTACTGCTACTGATAAATCTAAATCGTTTGCTATATGGTTTACTCCCTCACTTACATGTTCATTAGCTGCTAAACTTGCTTGAATAGTATATTCATTTTCAGTTACACCATTTGAATGAACTTGATATTTATCAGTCGACGTCCATTCATACATGATATCGTAGGAACATACCATACTTTCTGTAGTATTTGCTTGAAAGTTAACTGTTAATATTGCTGTATTTTCTGCCGCTACACTGCCACTTAAACTATTTGACATATTGATGGCCGTAACATTTAATTCCATTATTCCACCAAGAGAATCAAACACCATGTTATTTCGTTCAGATGTAGCAGTAAAATTTGTTACATTGGTTATATTTAAATTACCTATATCAAAAAAAGCATATGATGCAATTGCAAACATACTTAAAAGCATTATAATGGCTATTACAGATAATACAATGTTATTCTTTTTCATATGCTACCTCATTGTAATTATATAACATCAATATTTTTTTGACAATATGAACCCATCGATAATTGACAATTAAGCCTCTTTTTGATAAACTTATTATCGACTAGGAGGGAAACTATGGCTACAAAAGTTACAAGTAAAAAACCTTTAACAGGCAATAATCGTTCTCATGCATTAAATGCTACTAAAAAAGTTCAAAAACCAAATCTTGTTAAAAAGACAATTAATGGTCAAAAGGTTATTATCTCAGCAAGAGAAGCAAGAACTCTTAATAAAGAAAATTAATCAAAAAAATAAACCCCATTTATTGGGGTTTTATTTTGCTTATAATTCTTTTTTAATTACTCTTTCAAGTTCACTTGTGAGTTTTGATTTCATTATGACATCGGCAAATCCATCTTTTAAATAATGAAGCTTAATAAATTCTTTATTATCATCAATCATTATAACTACTGGTGTATTAAACTTTTCTATTTTCTTAAGTTCTTTTAAAACATCGTAAGCGCTAGAAGTACTTGTTTCATCATCAAGAATAATTAAATCATATTTATATTTTTTGTATATTTTTTCAATTACATCATTTGCGTATAATGAGGAAGATACAATATTTCCTTTATCCTCGAGAAAATGGGTTATCCGAGTAAGTTCTTTTATGTTTTCATCGACAACCATTATCTTTTTATTTAAATGAAGTGATTCTTCATATAAATCTAATTTTTTAGATATTTCAGTTTCAGTATTTTCCACAATTTTTTGATCAATAGTAATACTTACAGTTGTACCCTTATCGTCAGCTTGAACCATGAAACTTCCACCAATTTTATTGGTAAGTACCTTAACTACTTTGAGATTATCGGTATTATCATCCAAATCAGCTTCAAAATCAAGTTCTTTTAAGTTTAGTATTTCATTAATTTTATCTAATGTCATGCCCTTTCCAGAATCGGTAACATCAATAATAAAACGGCATATATCATATTTAATAATTGTGTTTATTTCAATGGTAATATACCCTTTTTCGGTGTGAGCAATTGCGTTATTTACAACAGCCCCTAAGATTTGCTTTAATCTTACACCATCGCCATAGACATACTCGGGAATACTACTACTTACTTTATAATCTAGTTTAGTATCTTTATTTATACTATTTTTAGCTTTAATTCTTATTTCGTCAAATAAATTACGTATATTATATTTATTATTATATAGTTTTAATTTTTTCGTAGAAAGACCTGATAAATCAAGAGCATCATCGATTAAATAGTCGAGATGTTTACTAATATTATTAATTTCCTTAAGTTCATTATCATTTTTTCCATCGCTTATCTCTATTAATTCCTTAACTGGTTTTCTAATCTCTTGAGAAATTTTAAATAAGAAATTAGACATGTCTTGATTGCTACTTTCAATAATTCTTCGATTTTCATATAATTCGTTAAGCATCATGATATCTGGATTTTCTATGGTATGAAACATTATAAAACATAGGAAACTTTCGACAAAACACATCATCATAAGATCTGGCATTACTTTTTGAATAGCAATAGCTACCATGCAAAATAATAAGAAAATGAAAAGTGGTAACACTTTCTTTTTTGAAGTTTTACGCAAATTTGGTAGTAGCAATATAAGAAGGATTAATGATGCTAATCCTGCCACAATAAATGAATAAGTAACCGCAAAGCCATAAGTATAGGCAACTTGTGATTCTAAATCACAATGAACAGATATCGGTAAAAAATAAGTGATTAAAGACAAAATACCAAAAAAGACATAATTAATAGTATTGACCTTTTTGATTTTTTCTTTAGGAATTACTAAAATAATAACATAGTTTAAAATAAGCATTGCAAATACATTAAAGTAAGCTAAGAATGATTTAAACATAAATTGGCAAAATATTGGAGGTAATACATCATAATAAAACGCACAATATTTCGAAGCAACTTGCAAAAAAATACCTATTAAGTTTACAACTAGCATTATTTTATAAACACGATTTTCTTCACTTTTAATTCTTTGCTTTGAAAAATAGATAATTATCAAAGAAATCATGAAAATAATGCAAAAAACAGTTAAACATGTTAATTTAGTAACAATCACTATCTATCACCCTACTTTTTATAGTATATCACATTTTCTTTCTCTAGCATATCTATTTTTAGGAATATAAACATATCCATCTTGTTCCTCTTTTAAAGCCTTATAATTCCTTTTAGTAGACGCAGCCATTGGGAATGATGTACGTACTTTAAATAATTCTGGTACATACACATCATCTTTAAGAACATGCATAATTTCAGTTTGAATTTGAGCAAATTTGAGATTTATATCCTCAACTGGATGTTTGAAAACTAAATGAGCACATAATTTTTCATCATGCATAAATACTTCACAATCAAACACATCTGGATCTTTAATTATAACTTGTTTTACATCAAAATTATAGATTTGCGTTCCATCTACTATAGAAATGTCATTAGCTCTTCCTTCATATATTACAAAGCCATCACTTCTGACATAGCCAATATCACCAGTATGTTTATATCTCACGCCATCTGTTTCGTCAGTATAAAAAACATCTTTTAAATCAGGACGATTATAGTAACGAAGCATCCCACAATTAGTGCTTACAGCAAGTTCGCCACGTGTATTGTATGGAAGTTCATGTTCATCCTTATCAATAGCTATTATAGTAGCTCCAGGAATTGGGATACCAACTGAATAATCATAATGTGGTAAATCATTAAGTTCAGCAGTTACAATTGAACCATTTTCACATGTTCCATAACTACTATTAGCAACAGCAGGACTGCCAATTCTTTTGAACAATTCATTTAATTTAGCCTTATCATTCGGAGTTGATAATGTTCCTCCGACATAGGCATTATTAAGTTTAGTATAATCTAAAATATGCATTTTTGTAAGTAAACCAAATACTTTCTTTTTACTGATTTCCTCTAAACCATTAAACAATTCGGTTGTACCAATGCCCCAGTTAGATTTTGACTTACCAATATTTTTAGAGAAAGTAAGTGGGTCAAATCTAGGATCTTGATGTAAAATAGAACCATAATAAAGCGGTGAGGTTCCATTAGCAACTAAACCAGTTGAAGTCCATACTGGTATAGTTTGATAAAACTTTTGTCCTCTTTTTAAATCAAAACCAAATGGCAAATAAGAAAGTGCTGAATTATTAATTGAATCATGAGAAAGAAGTACACCCTTGATATCACCAGTAGTCCCCGAAGAATAGACAACTGCTACTGGCATATTTTCCTCATAAGGACATATGTCGGGAGTTATATTACCTTCCCCTTCTTTGACAAAATCATTATAAGGTGTTGTTCCTGGAAATTTTTTACCTTTTTTTATTTTACCAAGTTTCGAAGAATTAAGGGTTGGCACAACAATAATTCTTTCTAAAGTTGATTTTTCTAATACTTCATCATAAACTTCTTTATATTGTTCATACAAAACATCCATAATTATAAGTATTCTACTATGATCTTTGTTGATATCAGCAATCATCGACTCTTTTTTTAAATATGGAAGCATGAAAACACATGTAGCTCCTAAATAACCAGCTGCATATAATGAATACATTGACTCAGGAATACCTGGAAGAGTAGCAATTATGCCATCACCTTTTTTTACACCACTTACATCAAGCGCATCAACTAACGCATAAATATTTTTAAATAATTCATAATATGAAATTTTGGTTCCAAAATACTCAATAGCCGTATCCTTTAAATGGTCTATGTTATTTCTAAATAAAGCCTCAGTAATTGTTTCTTTTGGATTATCCTTAATATACTCTTCAAAATTATAGTAAGCCAAAGCAGGTATATCAACACTTGGATAACCAACCGGAGGACCTTGAATAGTCCCATTAGCTAACTGTCTTAAATATTCATCTCTTTTTTTCTTATCCTCTTTAGATAACTCTAATAATTTTTGTTTATAATCTTTTAAATTCTCGTAAGTCATTTACAAAACTCCCTTTCTAAAACAACAAAAAGATAAACGAATGTTTATCTTATTTAAAACGATTCATTTGAGCCATAACTTGTTTAACTTGTTTTTGGCTTGGTTTTCTACCCATGCTACTCATCATAGCTTCAATCATTTTTTCATTAATTGGTGGATTTTTCTCTAAAGTCTTCTTTGTTACAATTCTTGCAATTAAAAATCCTAATATAATTCCTACGATTAAGGAAATAATACTCCATATAATTGTTTCTAACATATAAAATCACCCAAGAACAATTTTACTATAAATAAGCATTTTTAACAACCTTTTTTACATGCTTAAAACTTCATCTAGCCAAAAATAGTCTTTGTTTTCAAAATCACAAGCAAAAAGACTAAAATCTTTTAATCTTTTGAGCAGTTCAAAACGGCTATTTTTACATTTACATATTAAATAACTATTTTTCACCTCGATATTACATGTTTCGTCGCGATATTTATTATAATAAGAATGATTATTATGAGTATACATATAAAATTGATTTTCTTGAAAGTCACATGAAATACGATTGTTTACAAGTTCCTTGTTAAATTTTGAGGCTAGTTGTTCATAAAGATTAGTTGCTATAAATAAATCATTACGGTTTGATTTATAAATTGATTCTAGACTTTTAAATAACATGTAAGGACTATCTTTTGTTAATATGCTCATTTCCTTATTAATATTAAAAATATAATACGTTCTCATAAAAAATCACCTAAAAAAACATATCATATAAAACATAAAAAAAATGTCGAATCTAGTTAGGCTCAAACATTTTTTTAATCAAATATAATCTTTACACCAGCGGTAATAACCTCATCACTAATTTGTGAATCAAATTTTAAACTTTGAATCATAGCAGAATATTTAACTCCTTTATTTAATTCGTTTAACAATTCTTTACTATAATATCTTGGAACATAACCTAAATGATACGTTTTATTATTAACTTTATAAATAATCTTTATTGCATTAGCATCTTTTGGATTATTTATTTCATGTTCCAAATATAAATTATTATTTACTTTAAGAAGTTCTTTACAATCATTAATGTCATTACAATAATTTGTTCCTGCAACATCGAACTCTATTTTTCCAACGTCAAATGCTGGTACAAACTCATAATTATCAGTGAATAATCTTCCCCGAGTAGCTTTCAAAATATCAAATTCATTAGAATCTTTATCAAGGTTATAACAATTAAGAATATCTAAATAATCCGGTCTTGTTTCATTAGGAAGTCTTGATAGAATATTAGCAAATAGTTTATTACTTTCGTATACTTTTTCTAAATTTTCAAATCCAGGGTAATATGTAAACCCTACATTTTTAGCAGCCTCTAATTCAGGATTAATATAAGAAAAAGTATAGCTATTAACGTTTTTTATTAAAGAGCCTATTTTATATCTTCGACGGGAAATTGGATCTTTCCAAATTAACCATAATTCCTCTTTCATTTTTATCTCCTCTTTTTATCTTATGTTTAACAATATGTCTCTTCTTTTTCCTAGATACTTTATTATATATTCTTTATGCTTACTAGTCAACAAATCATCAGGTATTTTAGCTATCACATTAGTTATCTTCTTATTTGTTAGTTTTTTTAAATTATTAATCTCTGAAACCATATATTCTGGATATTTATCATATAAATATTTTATTAACTCGAAATGCTTGTATTTATTTTTATGATTTTCTTTATAAATCAACGACTTACTATTATTAATAAATGCATCAAAATCTTTTAAACCATCATAATATTTTTGTGCATATTTAATATTTTTAAACTCCCTTAATAAACTATCTCCATTATCGTATAAAGGTGATATATTATTTTTACCATTCATTTGAATAATACCCCAATTTTCTTCATGTCTATCTTGCTCGCCAATCAAGGCATCAAATACCATAATTTTAATAAAATCTTTAAATAAATTCATATCTATATTGTCAAGAACACTTTTAATATTAGATATTGTATAATAATTATTTCTTTCCTTAACATCTTTATTTAGGAAAGCGACTATATCCGTATGGGTTGTATCAACTTTATTTGTAAAATAATAATTTAAAACGCCCAATTTATTTTCGTCATCAGTTGCTAATTCAACCTTTGCACAATTATAACCAAGTATTTTAGCAATCTCGTATGCAATTTTCTCAGAGCACGCTTCACTGCAAATATAGTCAGCATGTTCATATTTAAACATGACAATTTCTTTTTTATTAGTAATTGCTAGCACTTTTTTTCGAGTTCCTCGTGTAATAGGTTCCTCTTTAATAAGTTTAAAATCTCTTTCTAATTTTTTAATTTGATATTTTTCCATAACACCCCCATCATCAAAATATATTAATTAGACTCAAACATTTTTTTAATTCTAATTAATAAACTATTGTAATCAAATTCACAGTATTTTAGGACATCATCTTTTGTGCCAGACGCTCCAAACATATTTATTCCTATTGCACTTTCTTTATTCGAAGCAAAGCGATACCATAATTTGTTTGAACCAGCTTCTAAAGTGATAATTTTAACATCTTTTGGTAATAACTTTTCTTCATATAAAGGATTTTGTTTTTCAAACAGTTCCATCGAAGGCATCGATACAACTCTTAAATCAATTCCTCCTGTAAATAATTCTTCCGCTATTTTGATAGCAGTCGTTACTTCACTACCTGTTGCGATAATTACACCATCTAAACGATATTTTTCTTTACGTACTATATAAGCACCATATTGAACATATTTGCCATTTGTATGTCTTAATATATTAATTTTTTCTTTAGATAATACAATACACGCTGGGCCTTTATTTTTTAAAATATATTCCCATGAACCAATTATTTCATTGATATCAGCAGGTCTAAAGACTAACATATTTGGAATACTTCGAAGCATTGTAAGCTGCTCAATAGGTTCATGTGAAGCTCCATCAAAACCAACACTAACACTGTCATGTGTAAAAATATACGTAACCGGTAAATTCATCATAGCACTCATTCGCATCGAAGGCTTTAAATAATCTGCAAAAGTTAAGAAAGTACTGCCAAATGTCCTAATATTAAGTAATGATAGTCCATTTAATATAGCAGCCATAGCCACTTCTCTTACACCAAAAGCGATATTTCTACCACTTGGGTTATCGTCACTCATTAGTCCACTTTTATCAATTACTGCTTTAGTGGATACCGCTAAATCGGCACTACCCCCAAGAAAGAAATGCGTTTTCGGAGCAATGAAGTTCATTACTTTGCAATTAGATACCCGTCCCTCTTCACAATAATTTTCATTTATTTTATAATTTGTACTATCAAAATCAATTTCAAATTCATCTTTTTCTAAAAGGTTTATTAAAGATAATATACTAGAATCTTGACTTTGCCGTGCAAGATCATATTCTTTAAGCCAATTTTCATACTTTTTAGCTACTCTTTTAATAATTGAGTCAGACATATTATTTTTTATTGCGTCTGATACCATAAATGGTTCAGTATTTAATTTAGCTTTTTGTTTTAAATCATTAATCTCTTCTTCATCTAAAAGCTTACTATGAGCAGCATTTGTTCCTTCAAGGGACGTTCCATAACCAATTTTAGTATTAACTATTATTAAAGTTGGAGCATCATTCTTTACAGCCTCATCAAGAGCATCTACTATATCAGAAACATTATGACCATTTTTAACATTTATTACTTCAAAACCAATTGAGGCAAATCGATCTTCCATATTATCAATAAAAGTATTGTCTACTTCCCCATCAATTTGCATTTTATTTGAATCATAAATTACTGTTAATTTATTAAGCTTTTGAGTTCCCGCAAATGATAAAGCTTCGTAAGTAATGCCCTCTTCCATGTCGCCATCGCCGCACAAAACAAAAGTATTAAAATCAATTAGTTTACTTTTTTTATTGACACTTTTACAAATACTTTCCAAATATCTTTCACCTAAAGCAATCCCTACTGCACTTGCAACGCCTTGTCCCAATAACCCAGTTGAGCATTCAATACCTAGTTCGACATTTAATTCGGGATGACCTGGTGTATATGAATCAATATCTCTAAATCTTTTTAAATCCTCAACACTATAATTAAAACCAGCGTGATATAAAGTTGAATATAAAGCAGCACTAGCATGACCATTAGATAAAATAAATCTATCTCGATTTATCCAAGTTGGGTTATTAGCGGTAATATTTAATTGATACATATAAAGCGCATACAAAATAGGCGCACTACTGAAGACAACTCCTGGATGACCACTTCCCGCCTTATTTATCATATCGATGGCTAGCATTTTAATTGAATTAACTGTAAGATCATTTTTAACAGCCATTTTATATCACTTCCTTATTGTTAATTTTAACATAAAGGAATAAAAAATTAAACTTATTTTGCGACTTTAGTTAATGTGTTAAATTTGAAATCATTACTCTTTGCAGCAGTTTTGGGAGTACATAAAGAAAGTACGCCAAGAATTACTATAATATAAAACATTAGTATTCCACCATAATTTGTCATTAATTTTTTCATTTTTATCACATCCTTAATAACATCTTATAGCAAATGTTTGTTCGTGTCAATCTATAATAAAACATTTGTTTGACTTTTTACATGTTTTATTGTAAAATGTAAATAGTAAATAAGGAGAAATTAATGGAAAAAGATAAATTAACTAAAAGACAAAATGATGTACTTAAATTTTTAAAAAAATATATTGCTGATCACGGATATCCTCCAACTATTAGAGAAATTTGTGAGGGTGTAAACCTATCTAGTCCCGCTACAGTATTTGTGCATATTAAAAATTTAGAAAAAAACGGTTTTGTTAAAAGTTCTAATAATAAATTTAGAACTCTAGAATTACTAGTAGATAATGAATATGAAAATAAAAATGAAGATATTGTAAAGGTTCCCCTTCTTGGTAAAGTTACTGCTGGAAATCCCATAACAGCAATAGAAACACCAAATGAATTTTTTGAACTACCATCTGCCATTGTTCCAAAGTCTGAAGAAGTATTTACTCTACATGTATCAGGTGAAAGCATGATTAATGCTGGCATATTTGATAACGATTATGTAATAGTTCAAAAACAACAAACAGCTAAAAATGGGGAAATAGTTGTGGCAATGACCGAAGAAAATGAAGTTACACTAAAAAGATTTTATAAGGAAAAAGATCATATAAGGCTCCAACCTGAAAATGATACAATGGCTCCAATTATTCTAAATAACTGTACAATATTAGGCAAAGCTATTGGTTTATATCGTAAAATTTAACAAATGAAAATCATTCAATTAATGAATGATTTTTTTATTCTATAATATATGGATTATTCCAAGTTCCATTTCCCCCGCTTGGCCGCGTATCAGCTTTTAGATACAAGACGGGGTAAATAGAATCAGTAATATAAGCACTACTATAGCTAACATATCCTAAGCTAGTGAGATTGAATACAGCATGGGAGCTACTAGAATTTGGTGTTATTAACCATTTATTTGCCCCATTAATAGGCTCGGCTGAAGTAATATCGCCATAACGTAACCAATCATTTTGTGCACAACTAGTTATCACATTTGAGAAGAACCAAGTATTTAAAGTCCGCTCCAAACATTGGGTTCTCGAATAAGAACCACTAGTGCTTCCGTCTCCATTTGTTGCATATCCGTAATCACTTGGATATAATAATCCTACTTTTCCATACCAGTATACTGGTCTATTTTCAGGTGTTGTTCCTGTATATACCGATCCTGAACTGTCTATATTTCTTTCCTTATTATAAAAAGCTATTGGAGAGCCTTCAGCATCTGTCGTAAACGAATTAGTTCCATATAAATCCCATCTTACCGTTGCTATTTTTGAAAGTGCACTATTTGATATTTTCTTTGGTAATGATGTATATAGTTGCGAATAACCACTTGTTGTTGCACTAGCTGGTATATATAGATTTAATCCATTTCCATCTAGATAACTATATGATGCATTATAAAAGTTATATCCATTTCCCTTTACAACATTACTTGTTATTGTATAACTTGAATGTAATTTATTGCCATTTACATCATATCCAGTTTTTAAATAATTTTTGCCATTAAGCATTAGCATTAACTGGCTATCACTCCAATCATTTGAACCATTATTTGTGTTTGATGAGCCAACACTAGTTTGTTTATAATCCCAATTTGTGACACTACGTAAAATACTATTTCGTATAATTTTAACTAAATCTCCGGTTGCAAGCGTGCTACATTCAGTTTCAGTTCCATATTCACCTGTACAATAGGTTGTATTTGGCATTACACCGATTATGCGCCATAACTCACCATTAAATTCAATATAATTGTCTGGATTTTTACCGGCATATCGCCATTCACCTTCGCGATCAGATGTTAAAATCCATGGACTATTTGAAACAGCATCTACACCTGATCTTGGAGTGTAATTTACTATATAATCAGCAAAACTAGATGGTATACCACATGCAATGTTATCTATTTTTACATAGCCCAAATAAGTTTTATTATAATGATTAGACTGATTAAAATTGGCTAAATTATAAAATTTAATATCAATCGGTACAGTTACAGTTGTTACTCCATTTGGTGCTATAGCTCCAGTTGAATTTTTACCCAAAACAAAAGATGATGCGTTATAGTTAGGTACTTGCACTTCAGCGTTTCCATCCCAAGAAACTGTATATTCTTTAGTTGCTCCAGAAGTAATTGTATAATTACTTATACCTGATCCTGTTTTCCATTCCCAAACAATATCATATGTACAATAAAGCGCATTATTTAAGTTATTTGTTATATTTATTATAAAGTTTTCCGTTGTATTTGCCACTAACTCATCTTGACCAGACCACATCATTGCATAATTAGATATCGTTATAGGAGTAGCATTTCTATTAGAAACCTCAATTTGGTATGCATCATCATCAAATGATATATTTTGAGCAATATTGTTAGTTAAATTTGTATTAAGGACAAAATAAGCATATGAAAGACTTATTATTATAATCAATAAAACAAAAGTTATTATCATAATAAAAATATCTTTTCTTTTCATCTTCTACCTCACTATTATAATGATACAAAAAAGACTGCATAAAATCAATCTTTTCCCATAAATTTGTTATACATTTAACATTTTTATTGCATTATCAAAATCATCACTTTGGGTTACAAATGAACCACTTATGACTAAATCAATATTTTTATCTTTTAAAAGATTTATTGTTTCACCATTTATACCACCATCCACAGCAGTTATAAAATGATAATTATTCTTAAAACTATTAATTAAATCTATTTTATCAAGAGTACTTTCAATAAAGGCCTGACCTCCTTTGCCAGGAACAACGCTCATGATAAGCACTTCATCAACCTTTTCTAAATATGGTTGTAAAAGACTTACATCTTGATCTGGATTTATAGCAACGCCCGCTTTAATACCAATACTTTTAATATAATCAATTGTTTTAAGTGAATCATTACAATCGATATGAATTGTCATTGTTTCAATGTTAAGCATAGCAAGTTCATCAATATATTTTATCGGATCAGTTACCATCATATGAATATCAAGTGGTTTTGTGCTTATTTTCAAAGTATCAATTAATGGTTTGATTGTAAAATTTTTATCTTCAACATACTTGCCATCACACATATCAACATGTAAATAATCACATTTAGTTTTATTTATTTTTTCAATACACTTTTTATAATTATCACTTTTTAAAAAACTTACGGCTATTTTCATAATACTCCTTCATTAATTTAACATAGTTTATATATCTACTTTGTAATATTTCTTTATTATTTTTTACCATGCAACCATCGGTATTTAAATGGTCACAATCATTATATTGGCATTTATATTTTTTAAATTCAATAAAACCATTTTGAATGTCTTCTTTAGAAAGCTCATTTAAATCAAGAGCACTAAATCCGGGTGTATCAGCAATAAAAAAATCATCGATTTTATACAAACTTACATATCTTGTAGTATGAACTCCCCGATTTAAACTATTGGATATCGGTTTAGTTTCAAGATTAAACGATCTATCAATTTTATTAATGAAACTCGATTTACCTGCTCCGGTTTGGCCACATAATACCAAAACTTTTCCTGAAGCTATTTTTTTAAATGTTTTAATATCACTGTTTTCAATAATATCCACACCTATTTTTTGATAATAATCTTTTACAATTTTATAATCATTTAATTCTTTTTCGTCCAGTAAATCAACTTTAGAAAAACAAATAATAGGTTTTACTTTAGAATAATTAATCATTACAAGTAATTTATCAAGGAGCATTAAATCTAAATCTGGTTTTTTAACACTTGTCACGATAACCGCGATGTCGACATTAGCAATATTAGGTCTTTTAAGTTGATTTATACGAGAAAAAATCTTCGTTATCTGAAGATCTTTTTCATTTATTTCAACATAATCACCGACAAGTGGTATTATTTTATCTTTCCTAAATATACCCCTTAAAGTGCAATCATATATAGTTCCATCGGCATCAACAAAATATTTTGTGCTATTGATGCTTTGAATACGCCCTTTTAACATAATCCCCCATCGCAGTTTTTATCTTTATCATTATCATCACTTGCTATATCAAGTTTGATTGTTAAAGTGGCATTTGCGGATACTTTTGAACCAGCAACTCTACTTTGATTTTTAATTTTATAATCATTGTATTCATTAGCGTTATCAGAACTAATTTTAAATGATTTGTTATCATTACCTTTAAAAGTACATTGAATTTTATATTCTTCACAAAAATCAACAACATCAGAAACAGTATATGTTCCATCGGTAAAATCAGGATATAAATTTTTAATATTTGGCACATATAAAGTAATCGTATCACCAGCTGTTAATTCTTTGCCTTCTTCGATTGATTGATCCATAATAACATCAGCATCATAATCGCTAATATCTTCGTCAGGTTCAATATCTTTTACTTCGATAATAACTTTAATACCAAGCGCTTGAAGCGTTCCTCTTACATAATCAACATTTTCACCAATATAATCTTCAACTATAACACTCTTATTACCTGATGATATATAAATCGTTACTTCTGAGCCTTTCTTCCTCTTAGTATTTTTTAATGGGTTAGTTCTTGTAACTCTTCCCTCTTTAATAGTACTTGATGTCTCTTCGATAGTATCTTTGATATCAAAACCTTTTTCTTGAAGCATATCAGTAGCTTTATCAAGTGTCATGTTGGTAACATCTGGAACAAGAACCTGTTCACTTTTAGTTATTTTAGGAAGCAAGACAACAATGGTCGTTATTAGGACAACAATACCTGTAAATATTGATAATAAAACCATTATAAATTTGTTTTGTTTCTTTAAATCACCCTCGGTTATTTTCTTTGCTATAATCTCTTCACTTTCTTTCTTGCCTAAATTTGCATCCTTTTTTATTTTTAACATTTTAGTATCATCATATTCATATTCAGGATACTTGTAAACAACTTTTGTTTCATTTTTTCTTGATTCATCAAGACAAGTCTTTAAATCTTCGTGCATTTCTCTAGCATCAGCATACCTATTTTTTGGATTTTTAGCTGTAGCCCTTAAAATAATATTTTCAATTGATTGCGGTATATCTGGTAATTCTTTACGAATTGACGGCATCGGTTCTTTTAAATGCTTTAAAGCAATTTCAACAGCATTTTCACCTTTGAATGGTAGTTTTCCTGTAAGAAGCTCAAACATTAAAATACCTAGCGAATAAATATCACTTTGGAGAGTTGCCCCTTTACCACTTGCTTGCTCTGGTGGTAAATAATGAACTGAACCCATAACCGAATTTGTTTGGGTAAGTTGTGTTGAATTCATCGCAACTGCAATTCCAAAATCAGTTATTTTTACGATGCCATTTTCCAAAATCATGATATTTTGTGGTTTGATATCCCTATGAATGATGTATGAATCATGGGCAACAGATAGACCGCTTGTCACCTGAAGCATAATATCAATTACTTCGGCAATTGTTAATTTGCCTCGTTTTTTAAGAAGATTTTTTAAGTGTTTACCTTCGACATACTCCATAACGATGTAATACTCACCTTTATCTTCACCGACATCATATACTTCGACAATGTTTTCGTTTGTTAGTGATGATGCAGATAAAGCTTCTCTTTGAAAACGACGAACGAATTTTTCGTCATTGGCAAGATCTCCTCTTAAAACTTTGACAGCTACATTTCTTTCCAAAATAGTATCATAGGCTAAAAAAACATTAGCCATACCACCTTCACCAATACTTTTAATTATTTGATATCTATCAGATAATTTATCCCCTTTAGCTATCACACTATATCACCCTTTTCTTTTTCCAAATATGCAATGGAAATATTATCGTTGCCACCCCTTGCATTACATTTATTAACTAATCTTTGAACTTTAGCTTCAACAGAAAGTTCAGGATCTGATAATACATTTTCAATTTGTTCATCGCTCATCATTGAGGTCAAGCCATCTGAACAAAGCATTATTCCATCATTATGAATATCGACATCAAAAATATCAATATCACACTTTTCGGTTGCCCCAAGTGCTCGCATTAAAACATTTTTCTTTGGATGAAACTTTGCTTCTTCTTCAGTTAAATTGCCCGCTTGAACAAGTAAATTGACAAGTGTATGATCTTTAGTTACTTTATGAAGCTTGCCATTTTTTAAAACATATCCTGATGAGTCACCAATATTACCAAAAATTAAAAAATCATTTGTAAGTATGGCTACTACTAAAGTGCTACCCATACCAACAGAATCCTCATTTTCTTTTGTATAATCAATTATCTTTTTATTTAATTCATTGACATTATCATTAAGCCAGTTTACTGCATCAAGTTTAGTTCCTATGCTAGCACTATCAGTAAATCTTTTTCCTAGATGGGTAAGAGCAATCGATGAAGCTACTTCGCCTTTACGATGACCCCCCATCCCATCAGCAACCATTAATAAATATTCATTATTCTTATTTTTTAAGATAGTTACGCTATCTTCGTTGTGGGTCCGAACCTTGCCGGCATCAGTTAAATAAAATGTTTTCACTTTCATCACCTATCTTCTTTAAAAATATTATAACATCAAAAAAGAAATATTACTACATTTCTTTACTACGAAGTTGGCCGCATGCAGCGGAAATATTAGCACCAAACCTTCTTCTAACTGTAACATCTATTCCCTTTTGTTTCAATATGTTAAAAAATAAATCAATTTGCCCTTTATCACTTGCTTTATAATCAATATTATTTGTCTCATTGTATGGTATTAAATTGACATACATATTTTTTCCTTTTATGAGACTTGCTAGCATATTTGCGCATTCTTTGCTATCATTAATATCTTTGAGCATTATATATTCGATTGTAATTCTACGATTGGTTTTTGCATAGTAATAATCTAAAGCGCACATGATTTCTTCAATCTTATATGCATTTGCTATAGGCATAATCTTTTTTCTTATCTCATCACTTGGAGCGTGTAAACTAATTGCTAAATTAACTTGTAAAGGAAAAGACGTAAATTCTTTTATTTTAGGTACTATTCCACATGTTGATACAGTTATATGTCTTGCCCCGATAGCTAAAGCTTTTGGATCATTAATAATTTTGATAAAATTCATGACATTATCATAGTTATCAAATGGCTCACCAATACCCATGATGACAACACTATCAATTCTTTCTTTGATATAATCAGAAACTAGTATTATTTGCTCTACCATCTCATATGTTTGTAAATCCCGAACTTTTTTAAGACGACCGCTTTCACAAAAACGGCAACCCATATTACAGCCAACTTGGCTCGAAACACATATACTCTTACCATAATCATGATACATAAGTACGGCTTCAATTTTTTGACCATCTAAAAGTCTAAATAAAAACTTTTTAGCATCAATATCTTCTTCGACTTTTTCAATTTTTATAAAAGAAAAGTCAAAGTTATTAATTAAAAACTCCCGATTTTCTTTTTTAATGTTAGCAAAATTACTGGGGTTATACTCTTTTTTATCATAAAGCCATTCATAAATTTGGGTAGCTAAAAAAGCTTTTTTACCATGTTTCTCTAAAATGTTAATTAACTCCTGTTTAGGATAATTAAAAATATTGTTCATAGATATTCACCTTAGCGAAAGAAAACTAGATAACATAAAAATGCAAGGAAAATTAGAAGCATTATCGTTCCATTAATATGATCATTATTTCTTTCATCATCCGGTATTCCTAAAGCCATAGCAGCTAAAAAACCCCCTATTAATCCACCGATATGACAAGCATTATCAATGCCAGATATCATAAAGCCAATACCTATATTAATGATAATTACCGGTAATATTTGGCTTTTAATAGATTCTTTTAAATATAAACGAAACCTCATTCCGAAATAAAGAAGTGCTCCAAGGACGCCAAAAATAGCACCTGATGCTCCGACTGAAACATAATTAGTGATTCCTGCGCTTAATAATCCCCCACTTATGGCACTTATTAAATAAATAAGGATAAATCTTACTTTGCCAAATTTAGATTCTACTTGGGGGCCAATTATATAAAGTGAATACATATTACATAATAAATGAATAATTCCAGCATGAATAAAAGCATAAGTTATTAAACGCCAAACCTGTCCACTTTTAAGAAGTAAAACATTATTAGCACCAAATCTAACTAGTACGCTTGTACTAGAAAAGGTTCTTCCCAAAATGCCTACGACTAAAAAATATATAATGCATAAAGTCATTATAATATATGTTATTAATATCTTTTTATCAGCAAAAATCTTTTCAAAACGTTTATTTTCATTACTTGTTTTTTCATTAATGTCTTTTGTTACATTAAAAATGAGTTCTAAGCCATTGGTATCTTTGATAAGATTATTCTTAATATTAGGAAAAACCTCTAATACCATTTCATTTTTTTCGATGTCGTCTAAATCTTTGACAATGATACTATCAATATTTTTTAAACCTTCCTCATCTTTTAAATTGTCATCTTCATTCAAATTTATATTTAAAGCATTAATACTTAAAGATAAAGTTTTTTTCTTAATTTGCTTTAATATATCTTTTATTTTATATTGATCAAACTCAAATTGTTCTTTATTAATTATTCTATTACTATTAATTCTAATAACGCGATATGGGCCATCAAGTTTTTCTAACCATATTTCATCTTTTACACCATGAACATAAATTGGTGAATAATTTTCCTTAGTTACAAAATAGTGAACTAAACTCATTAATATTTGATCTTCTTTACGTACACTTAAATCCATATTACCTCCTTATTCTAAAGTATCTAGAAAATCTTGAAATTCTTTAGGAAGATTACACTCAAAATGCATTTCTTCTCCCGTGATAGGATGAATAAAGTCAATTTCTTTTGAGTGCAAAAATTGACCAAATTCCGATGCAGCATTTTTATTATACACTGGATCATTATAAATTGGAAAGCCAATATATTCCATGTGAGCTCTAATCTGATGAGTTCTTCCCGTTTCAAGGTTGAGCTTTACTAAAGTATATTTTTTATATCTTTTAATTACTTTTAAATTAGTAATTGCCTTTTTCCCACCTTCGAATACGCCCATTTTATTAAAATTATTAGGGTCTCTTTTAATCGGTGCATCAATCGTAGCATTATCATACGGTAAAACGCCGACCAAAAGTGCATAATACGTTCTTTTGATATCATGATTTTTAAAACCTTCAGCAAGTATTTCATGAGCTTTATTAGTTTTAGCTATAAGCATTAGCCCAGATGTATCTTTATCAATTCGGTGAACAATACCAACTCTTGCGTCACCACCAATATTACTTAGGTTTTTCGTATAATAGATAAGACCATTTACTAAAGTATTATTATAATTACCATTACCAGGGTGAACAACTAAACCACTGGGTTTATTAACTACCATAATATCGTCATCTTCATAGACAATATCTAAATCCATTTTTACAGGTTTAATCTCAGTGTCAATTTTAAATGATTCATCTATTTCAATTTCATTGCCATTTTTAACTTTATAACTTCCTTTTTGTAACTTATCATCAACAAGAATAAAACCATTTTCAATCATTTTACCGACAAGTTCTCTAGAAAAATTTGTATTTAAGGAAATGTATTTATCTAAACGAATACCATCATTGTCATTTACGACTATTCTCATTATCCTCACCTAAAAAGATAGCATATAATATCATAAGAATGCCTATACAAATAAAACTATCAGCTAAATTAAAAATTGGATAGTTATAATTTAAAACATAAAAATCAATAAAATCAATGACATATCCATGAACAATTCTATCAATTAAATTGCCAAATAATCCGCCGTATACTAAAGAAAAAGCTATGATATTGCGCTTATTTTCTTTAAAGCACCGCATATAAAAATAAAGAAATACCATTACAAATATACTAATTAATATAATAAGCCATCTATGACCTGTTAACATACTAAAAGAAATACCATCATTATAGGCTTTAGTAATATACAAAAACTTTTCAAATATAGAAATACTTTTACCAAGAATTAAAATCTTATCTAAAATTATTTTAGATATTTGATCTACTGCTAAAAAAACAATACTAAATATCAAAATTTTCTTTTTCATAAATAATATTTTAACAAATTTTACCTATAAAGTCTATTAATACATAAAAAAAGCAATAATTAATTGCTTTTACATTATTGAATCAAATGTCTTTTTAATTTCATCTAATCCGCGATAGCCTATTTCTCTTTCTTGTTCTAGACCATCTTTAAAAAATATCAATGTTGGAATACTCATTATCCCAAATTTTTTAGCAAGTTCTGGTTGTTCATCGACATTTATTTTTATAATATCTGTAAAATCGATTTCATCTAGTACCGGAAGTAGCATTTTACAAGGTCCACACCAATCAGCATAAAAATCAATAATACAGGTTTTCTCTTTAATATAATTTAAAACTTCGTTTTCATCATCAAAATGTTTAACCATTGATATCACCTGAAGCAACAACTACATTTGAAAGTCCCGGAAGTTTATTGGCGTTGATAGCAATTTGAATATCGCGAGCATCCACAACACCAAAACGTATTAATGAACGAATGATATTTAAATTAGCTTCCGTCTTATTTTCGGCATCTTGAGATTCCTTAATAGTATTATATATTTCCTCAGAGGCTACTATGCCCTGAGCAAATACGCTATTGACAATCGGCGTTCTTTCAACTATCTTACGTGTAAAATTACTTTCCATAATATATTTTTGTGTAGGTCCCACTTGAAGCAAAGCAAAAGCAATAACGAAAACAAACATAAGTGACTCAATAGCGCCAATAACAATACCGATAATTTTCGAAGGTATTTCTAAAATAATTGTCATTTTAATAAGTAAATCTATAATACCCGAAAGATTAATTAAAATATTTAATACACAGTATAACAATATAAAGATAACCACAAAAGCAATTCCCTCATATATTAGGAAATTAATGGCATATAAATCTTTCAATGGTCCACTAAAATTAAAAAATGGTAAGTATTTAATCATTATATTAGCAAAATAACCTTTAAATTGGTATGAAACTATTACAATAGCTATTAAGCCAATTAATTGAATTAAACCTTTGATTGCTCCTTTCTTAAATCCCGCTAGAGCGCCTAAAATAATAATAACTATGCTACAAATATCCACTACATTCATTTTTATCCTCTTTCCTATTATTAATTATATTATAATTCACTTAAAAAAGTAAAGAAGTTTATTCATTATGTCAATTTTTTTACCAAACAAGTGAAAAAAAACGATTAACATGTTAAAATACAAGTGAGGTGACAATTAGATGAACTGTGTTGTCTTTGTTTTAAGCGAGAATTTACATAAAAGATTAATGAATTTTTACGAACCATTTAAATGCGATAAATTCCCCCCCTATTCTAAGTTTCAAGCTAAGAATTATGATGTAACAATAACTTTATATGAATCTGGCAAAGTAATGTTTCAAGGTATCGGAGCAGATATTGAAGCAAGCATTTGGATTGATGCTGAAAAAAGATTAAATAATAAAGATATTAATACTGATAAAAAGGATAAAAAAGAAAAGAAAGACGATGAAATATTTTTTAACACTTCAACAATTGGTAGCGATGAAACCGGATGTGGTGACTTTTTTGGACCTGTTGTAGTTTGCTCAACTTTCGTTTCAAAAGAAAATATTGCTTTTTTGAAAGATCTTGGTGTCAAAGATTCTAAAAAAATTACAGATGATAGAATAAAACAAATCGCTCCCGAAATTATCAAAAAAATACCTTATGTTTGTTATGTTCTTGATAATAAAACTTACAATAACAATTATAAAGATATAAATATGGTTAAATTAAAATGTATTTTGCATAATAAAGTATTATGCTCGCTAGTTGAAAAGTATAATCCTGAATATAAAATAGCTATCATTGATCAATTTGTTAATAAAAAGAAATACTATGAGTATCTCGAAGGAACTCCAAAAGTTCTTAAAAATATTGCTTTTTACACCAAAGGTGAAAGCAAATGCATGGCTGTAGCAGCAGCTTCAATTATTGCTAGATTTGAATTTTTAAGACAAATGCATAAAATCGAGCAAGAAACTGGCTATCAAATGGTTAAAGGTGCTGGCCCAAAAGTTGATGAATTAATAAATAAAATATGTCAAGAAAAAGGCGATGATTTTTTAAAAAATATCGCCAAGTTAAATTTTAAAAATTATACAAAATTAACTACAAAAATCTAAGGTTAAAAGTTCAATAATTACACTTTTATCTAATAGACCGCTTTTATACTTATAGTCATAATCCGCAAGCTTGATTATGGCTTTTTTTATTTCATTTTTAGTATATTTTTCAACATTTACTAAATAATTTTTCATTTGCCAATCCTCTTTGTGAAACATATATTGAACTTCTTTTTTATTCATTCCATTTAAAAGCAAATTCATTATTTGAAACTCTTTAGCAAGCATTACAATAATCATCGCGGGTTCAATTTTTAATCTTTCAAAATTTTTAGAGCTTTCTACTGCCCTTTTTAAATCTCGATTTATAATAGCATTTATAAATTCAAAAGACGTATTGGTTATTGATATACTTATAATATCTTTTAAATCATCAATTACTATTTTTTGAGGGGTTAATAATGAATATATTTTCTCTAATTCATTAGTCAAGATATCATAGTTTACATAAGAATTTTCTACAATATAATTGGCTGTTTCATAATCTACTGCAAAACCTTTATCTTTTAATAAATCAATACATTTATAAGTTAAATCTTTTTTGTTTAGAGGCTCATTAATAATTACATGTCCTTTATCCATAAAAAGTTTATAGATTTTTTTTCTTTTATCAGGCATTTCATAAGAGATAAATATCAAACTGCATTTATCATTAGGATTTTTAAAATAGTTTTCTAATAACTTAGCATCATCACTAGCATCCTCTTTTTTTTCTTCTTTTTTTGAAGCTTTTAAAAGATTATCAGCATGAACTATAATATATTTTTGTTCATTTAAAAGGGAAAAATAATTAGCTTCATTAATTACTTCATTTAACGTATTTATTCGCAAATCATATTTTATCACATTCAAACTATCGCCAGTTATTTTATCAACTTGCTCTTTAACTAATTTATAACTGTCACAGGCGATTAAATAATTTTCCATATAGATTATTTTAACAAAATTATTTACTTAAGAAAAGCCTTTCTATATAGAAAGGCCCACTTAAAAAGTGTTATATATCGACATTGCAAGCAATGTATTATATTTTATGCTTGATGAATAATATTGATTATTATTTGTCTCTTTTTGAATATACTTCTTTACAAAGTTGTCTTACTCTTTTACCAGTACCTGGAATAGATACTTTCTCTAAATCTCGATATATGTTTGGTATTCTTATGCCAAAAAACTCGCATTCTTGATGTGTAAGCTCTTTAAAAGCTGGACACGGTAATACATCTCCATTAAATGTTATATCAATTTTTTCTAAGCCCGCATTACACTTATGTAAGTCATCACCTTGTAAAGGAATTCCGATTCTAATAATTCCTGAAAAGCTTTTACGACCTTCTTCTAGTAATTTAAAAAATTCTTCTTTTTCTTCATTTGATAGAATTAAGGCATTTCTATTTATTCTTCCTCTACCCTGAGGTAAAAAATTTAATAAGCTTATTTGCTGAACACCAGCAATTTCTAATAATTCTAATAAATCGCCTATTTCTCTAAAATTAGGTTTCATCGGAATAAAATGAACATCTATTTTTAAATCTTCAAAAGATGCATTTAATAGTGATTTTAATAAAGCTTCTCTTGATTGATTATTTCTTCCCATAAGTAGCCTATCTGTTTCTGCTTCATAGGCTTCAATATCAAAAACAATTTTATCAAGGCCTATATCCTTTAATCTATGCATAATTGATCTATCTATTGAACCAAAGTCTTTTCTTTCAATTGCTTGAAGATAAAATTTTTTTACTTTTTCCTTTAAAAATTCATTTTCAGGTTCGCTTTTTTCAATTTGTTCTAGACTATCATTCATCTCAGCTATAATTGATTTTTTAAATTGCTCGGCTATTTCACTGCCAGTTACAACACCACTTGTAAAAATAACTGTTTTTATCCCGAGTGATTTAGTATATTCAACCATTTTAAATATATCAGGATGTAAAAAAGGTTCGCCACCTGATAATGATATCTCTTCAATTCCTCCGCTTGCCATAAAAAAATCAATAACTCTTTTAAAATCATCAAACTCTATAATTTGCAATTTATTACAATTTGAATTCGAGGAACAAAAACTACAATTATTTAAACATTTTTCGATTATTTCAAAGCACAAATCCTTAACCATATAATTCATCCCCGTTGATTAATTATTATAACAAAAAAATAGACTAATTATAAAGTCTATCTACTTTGGAAATTATTATCGATATTTGGCGTAATCCCCTGTTCATAAGTAAAAGCATCCAAACTATCAGCAGCAAGTTCAGCCATTATGTACTCGTAAATTCGTCTTTTAACTTCTTGCGCCACAATTCTTGATACTTTTTTTGGTCAACATCGCCATTTTCGGTTCTTGGCATAACTTCAGGTTGCCACTCCTCCCTCATCATATCTTCATTGACAAGGATTTTAATTTTATTATAGTAAACCGCTTTATTTTCTTCTTCAGGTATTTTTCTTAACCTCTTAATTATATTATAACATATAAGAATGATAATTTTAAAAAATCTAAATAAAATGTCAAGTAATATTTAACTCTTTTAATTTAGCCATAGTTAATTCAACACTTAAATTTATAAAGTTTTTAATATTTGTCATATTAAAAAGAAAATCTTTATGCTCTTTTGACTTAGTAATAATAAGTGCTGTTTTATCAATAATAATCCTAATTTTATCCATAGGAATTTCCTCAATAATATTTTCTAAAAAAGGAACTTCATTATAAAAAATTGATAAATCCATATTATACTCATCTAATAATCTTGTATTTAAATTGCTATAATCATTATAAATATACATTTCTAACATTTTGCCATTACATTTTACAGTGTTTCCATCTACTTTTGAAATCATATTGTTATTACTATCGTAAATCTCGGGTATAAAATATTTAAACCACAAATAATCTGTATATAAATGAATAAAATAACCTAGTACAAAATCGTCATTCATGTTATTCTTATACTTAAATAAAAACCTATCTATATTAGGAATATTTGAATTATCATCGTCTAAAAAATGGCTTTTTTTCTTTGTTTCACCAATCTGCTTGGCAATGTCCGGAGCAATTGATCCTATCAGCAATTTGCTATCATCTTTTTTTAAAACTTTATTTATCTCATGCGCAACTGCCATATGTATCACTGCTGAAGCCAATTTTATCACCACCCTATCATTATTATATCATATCAATCCTTAATATTATGACATAATTTACCATTTAAACACCAATTAATCTAAAGCATCATAATCATTATTTCCATGTTTTGACGCAAATTCTTACATGCCAATATAAAGCAAATAAAAACTATCAAAAAGATAGTTATTAAATTCTATATTGAGCTATTGTAGGTAATTCTTTTACCCATTTTTCTAATTCATAAATTGTTAATTCTAATTCTTTATATATTTCTTGATCTGTTTTCCTAATTGTATGATTATTATCTTTATAAAAGTCAATCTTTTTTGATAAATATGATTTTTCATCTATGAGTTCATATGTAAAACCATTGGGATATATTTCAAATTTATAATCATCAATAAATGAAATATATGTATAAGTTGCAACCTTTTCATCTTTGTGATAAAAATAATTACTATCTTTTTTAATTAAATGTAGAGCCTTATCAGTTTTAGATTCTTTTAGGTAATCTTCTAAATAATTAATATCTTCCTTATGAATTGGCCAAAAAAGTCCAACTTCATTATGACCTGCACAAGAATAACTTGTCTTATAACCTTTTTTGTTTAAACAAGCAATTACATTTCTTATTTCATAATCACAATAAATATATTCTTCTAGCTCATCTTTCACTTCAAAAGTTTTTTTATCAATAAATGCAATCAAAGACATACGTTTTCACCTCACATAAATTATATCACACTAATTCATATTCTCTTGATATTGTTTAATCATCACTACAAATATAATCATATATTTCCAAAAATAATATATATGCATGAACTGATATCTCCATGTGGTGACATAAGTCTATGCATATGGATTTAAACAAAGAAAAAAGCTAATTATTTAGCTTTTTATTTTAAAATATCTCTTAATAAATTATATTCTTCTATATGAGGAATTATTTTTCTGTCTTTAATTAGATTCTCCATTTCTGTTTTTGTAAACCATTTAACATCACTAACTTCTTCTTTTTGCAATTTAAATTTTCTTTCTTCTTCAGCTAAATACATAATAAATAGGCTTACAATTTCTTTACTATCAACGCCATTATTTTTTAATTCCTCTTTATACTTCTTAACAAATTCCATATCACTAGATTCTATTCCTAATTCTTCTTTTAATTCTCTTTTAACCGCATCTATATCATTTTCTCTAGACATGATATGCCCACCAACAGAAATATCACACATATTTGGATACAAATCTTTATTATTTGAACGTTTTTGAAGCAATACCTTAGTTTTATCTTTATTCATTATAATTAAGTGAATAGAACTATGCCAAATACCTAATCTATGTGCAGATGATTTGTCTATTATTTCCCCTGTCTTTTCCATAGTATCTGGATTATATATATCTACCATTTCACCCATACAAATTTTTATCGGTTTTTCTTTATATTTATATAAATAACTTGGTCTATGTCCCCCTGTTTTAACCATCTCATCTGTTATTTCTAGTTTATCAGCAAAAGTTCTTCTAAATGCAGAATTAACTACTTTTTCTTTAAGAATATCTCCATATACTTGTTCTAATGAACCAATAGTGAAACGTTCTGGAAATAAATTAAAAATTATATCAGTGTTCTGTACTTTAGTTCTTAAATCCATAATACCTTTGGTCAAAATAATATCATGATCAAATCCTAATTTGTTCTCATTTATTTGATAATACTGTTCATAGCCACATTTATTATCAATAATTTTGCGACCTACATTAAACACTATATTATCAAGTTTAACATCTATACTATCATCATTAATATAATAATTAATATCATACCATTTGGAGTTTTCTTTTAATTTCTTATTAATTCTTTCAACATCTACTAAGGCAATATAAGAAACAGATATAGTTCTATTTCTTGGATCCCTTTTTACACCATCATTTATGCCAGATAAATACAAATTAATATCTTTTAGTCCTGTTTCTTTTTCTAGTATTCTTTTAGCTGCTTCTTCAGAAGTTTCATTATTATTTACATAGCCACCAGGTAGCACTAACATATCTTTAAAAGGTTCTTTATCTCTTTTAACTAAAATAACACTTAAATTCTTTTTCGATAATTCTCGTATATTTATATTTTCTTTATTTGAAATCCCAAATATTAATAAGTCAACTGTATAATCAAACATAACTTATCTTTCCCTTTCATATACTCTTTGATATATTCCTTTGTGTTCCTCAAGTTTCTTTCTTCTTATGCTATATGGTATATCTTTTTCCGAAATATCCGTTTCTTTGCCACATACTGGACAACAAATAGTATAGTAATAATCAGTATCACCAGCCATATCTGTATGAGATGTTACATAAATATCATTTTCTTCAACAAGTAATAATGATTCACATCCACCATCACCATTTCCTTTTCCAGTACATCTTAGTTTTAAATTCCATCCTGGTCCTTTTTCTAATATTTTCATATCAAGCCCTCCTCACATAATTACATTTTAATACAAAGTACGTCAAATATCAATAACTTTTTATCATTTTGTAACAAAGTGTTTATTTTATAGTTTTTCGCTCCTTTTCTATTTCTTTTAAACTTCTTTCTGGAGTTGGTAAATTTTCCGGCATTGTTCCTCCTAATCTTTTAATGCTATATCTTACTTCTTTACCTACTTCGAAGTGTACAGAATTTGCAGTATATTCATTATCTACATTATCTCTTTTTAATTTAGCATCAGTTTGTGCAATTCTAAATATGTTATCTGCTAGTTCTTCGCTACCCATGTTATCTAATATATCTTCTCTATATCTTAGTTTCTTTCTTTTAAAAATATCATCTGCTGTTTCACCATTATAAAGTCCTTTATATCCTGCATTATGAAATCTAGCTAAATCTTTTACTCCACTATTAACTGCTGTTTTATTTAGATTATAATTACCTTTTCTTGCTTGATTTCTTCTATATGACCTTTTCTCATTTTCAGTTAGATTATTATATTCTAATTCAGATAATTCTTGTTTTCTGGTTTGAATTGCAAAATATGTTTGTCCAAGAGCCACTACTGGTTTTGAGGAATCAGAGTTTTGAACTATTAAATAACATGCATATCTAGTTAATCTATAATCTTTTAGCTTTCTTTTTGCGTTTGAACCTATATCCACCATTACGTCCATTTGGGCGAAATGGTTCTCAACATTTTGTTCACTCTTTTCACATGAAATCATTGCTTTTTTAATTGATGGTAAAAACTTTCTGTATTCACTATATTCTAATATTTTTCCTAATTCCCTTGCATACCAATATTCATTACCTTTATCATCAATATGTTTAATATCTTCAAATCCTTTTTCAGTATATTCTTTTATTTCATTCATTTTATCATCTTCCTTTCTATGGTTCACATGTTTCTATCTTTAATTT
>JAFYER010000013.1 GCA_017544165.1 Bacilli bacterium | reverse complement strand
TGACTTATATATTAACAATTTTAAAATAATTGTTATCAACATGGACAAGATTATGAAGTTTTGGTATGATAACGATAAGAAATCAATCAAAAAATATGATTTGATTATGATGCTTGACTTACAACCTAATGAACTTAATGAACTCAAAGAAATAAGTCCCAATAAGGATATCATAGATGAATACAAAGGTAAGGTGTGTAAATTGAATGAAGATTTAGATTTCGTCGCTCCGATATCAGCTGAGCAAGATTACATTATGCTTATTAATACTCAAAAGCAAATGGCAGTTGAACAAGGATTTGCTGAAGGCAAAGAAAAAGGTTACAACGAAGGTAAAGAACAAGGCTATATCGAAGGAAAAGAACAAGGTATTGAGCAAGGCATTGAGCAAGAAAGATTTCAAATAATACAAAACATGCAAAATGCCAATTTTACTAAAGAACAAATATTAAAATGTCTTGATATCGACGAAGATGAATATAATAGGATTATTGATGAAAAAAAGTAACATTTTGGTGTTACTTTTATTTTTGAATTTTTGATATTTCTTTTTCCCAATTCCAATTTTTTACTTCAGGCATATCTTCACCATACTCATGAATGTATTCTTTATGTTCAACTAACTTATCTTTACACCAACAAGTGAGTCTTGAAGAAATATTATTAAGTCTAGGAATATATTTTAAAGCTTCAATTACAATATGATATCGATCTATTTCATTTTGAACTCGCATATCAAATGGTGTTGTAATTGTGCCTTCTTCATTATAACCATGAATATGTAAATCTTTATTATGACGATTAAATGTTAGTTGTTGAATTAGTGATGGATAACCATGGAAATTGAAAATTATTGGTTTATCTTTAGTAAATATTGCGTCATAGTCATCATCACTTAAACCATGTGGATGTTTATCATTAGACTCAAGCCTCATTAAATCGACTATATTAACCATTCTTATTTTTATATCTGGAAAGTTTTGTCTTAATATTGTTATGGCTGCCAAAACCTCTAAAGTTGGGGTATCACCACAAGCAGCTAGAACAATATCTGGTTCAGCATTTTCATCATTACTAGCAAAATTCCAAATACCTACCCCATTTGTACAATGTTTAATTGCTTCATCCATTGTAAGCCATTGAGGTCTTGAATGTTTGGAAGCTACAATTACATTAATATAGTTTTTAGTTTTAATACAGTGATCAAAACAAGATATTAAGCAGTTGGCATCCGCTGGTAAATACATTCTGACAATATCAGCTTTTTTAGTTACTAAATGATTTAAGAAACCAGGATCTTGATGCGTAAAACCATTGTGATCTTGTTGCCATACATGAGATGTTAAAACATAGTTTAATGAAGCAATTTCTTCCCGCCATGGCATGTCTTTAGTAACTTTTAACCATTTAGCATGTTGGCTTGTCATCGAATCGACAATTCTAATAAATGCCTCATAGCTATGCATAAAGCCATGTCTGCCTGTCAAAAGATAGCCTTCAAGTGCTCCTTCGCAAAAATGTTCAGACAAATATGAATCCATTATTCTACCCTCAGTTGACAAATATTCATCTTTTCTATTTAAATAAGCATTCCATGAACGATTCTCTACTTCAAAAACATGATTGAAACGATTAGATAAAGCTTCATCTGGACCAAATAATCTAAAATTACGATTATCCTTATTTAGTTTAAAGATATCTCTTATATAAAACCCTAATTGCATTGTGTCAGATACATCGACACTACCTGGTCTAGAAACCTTGACTGCATAATCTTTGAAATTAGGTAAACGTAAATCTTTTAAAAGAAGTCCACCATTTGCATTAGGATTAGCACCCATTCTAAATCTTCCTTCAGGTATAATTTTCCGATATTCGTCTTTTAATCGACCATTGGCATCAAATAATTCCTCAGGATGATAACTTTTAAGCCATTCTTCCAAAACATGGATATTCTCTCTATTTGACGTTGTATCCACTGGAACTTGATGAGCCCTAAAGGTATTTTCAATCTTTTTGCCATTTACTTCTTTAGGTCCTGTCCATCCTTTTGGTGTTCTTAAAATAATCATCGGCCAAGCAATATTTACCAGTTCATCTTTAGAGGCCATTTTTTTAATTGCAGCAATTTCTTTAATTACTAATTCTAAAGCCTGTGCCATTTGTTCATGCATTTCCATTGGCTCGCTACCCTCAACAAAAATTGGATGCCAGCCAAGCCCTACAAAATAGCTATTTAACTCTTCGTGTGAAATTCTAGCAAGTACTGTAGGATTTGCAATTTTATAACCATTTAAATGTAGTATTGGTAGCACAACACCATCATTTTTAGGACTTAAAAATTTATTTAAATGCCAAGATGTTGCAAGAGGACCAGTTTCTGCTTCTCCATCACCCACAACGCAGGCGGCTATTAAATTTGGATTATCAAGAACTGCTCCATAAGCATGAGCAAGACTATAACCAAGCTCACCACCCTCATTGATTGACCCTGGCGTTTCAGGTGCAACATGTGACGATACTCCACCCGGAAAACTAAATTGTTTAAATAATTTTTTTAATCCTTCTTCATCTTCGGTAATATTTGGATAAATTTCACTATAACTACCTTCCAAGTAAGTATTAGATATCATGGCATTACCGCCATGACCAGGTCCAGAAAGATAAATCATATTTAAATGATGTTCTTTAATAATTCTATTAAGATGAGCATAAATAAAGTTTTGGCCTGGCACAGTTCCCCAGTGACCAACAATTTTTCTTTTGATATCATGTTTTGCTAAAGGTTTCTTTAATAAAGGGTTATCTAATAAATATAGTTGGCATGCTGATAAATAGTTGGCACAGCGCCAATAACCATCAATACTTTTTAACATTTCATCGCTAAGCACTTTTTCCATATTTATACTCCCTCTTATTCTAATAAAATTATACATTAAAAAACTATTTAATTCAATCAAATAGTTTCTTATTTATAATATATTTTAATCATTACGACGAGAAATTAGAACTAATCTTATAATTTGCATCGCACTTGCTAAAACGCCTGCTACATAAGTAAGAGCTGCGCTCCAAAGCATTTTTTTTACGCCTTTTTCCTCACTTTTGGAAGCTAAATGCATTTTATTAATTTGTTTTTTGGCTCTTTCTGAAGCATTAAACTCTACCGGTAAAGTTACTATTTGGAATAATAATCCCATTGAAGTAAAGGCAATACCTAAGTAAACTAGTTTAAGCATTTGAAGGGCAAAACCAATTAAGATTATATAATATGATACAGAAGTAGCAATATTGACAACGGGAACAATAGCACTTCGAATTTTGAAAAATAAATAACCTTCTTTATCCTGTATAGCATGACCGCATTCGTGCGCCGCAATTGACATTGATGCCACTGTTTCGCCTTCAAAAACCTCTTTAGAAAGTCTAACTGTCTTTCTTGAAGGATCATAGTGATCTGATAAATAACCATCAGTAGCAACGACATATACATTTTGAAGACCATTTTTATCAAGTATTTGTCTAGCAACTTCTTGACCTGTTAGTTTTTGGGTATTTTTTACCTTCAAATATTTTTTATAATTAGATTTAACACCAATCTCCGCTAGTAAAGGAACTAAAATTATTATTACTATCAAAAATATATCCATTATTTCACCTCATAAATCGTTTTTCCAGGAGTATCTTTTAAAATAATACCTTGTTTTGCAAGTTCATCTCTGATTTGGTCAGCAAGAGCATAATCTTTGTTTTTCTTAGCTTCGCTTCTTTTTTCTATCATTTGCTCAACATATTTTTCATCAATTTCTTTTTTAGCAAATGGTTTAGTTAAATCTAAAGCAAATACACCATCAAATTTCTTAATAAGCTCAAGTTTGGTATGCCCATTTAGTTTATTATCTTTTATTACTTCATAAAGGGTAGCAAGAGCATTTGCAGTATTTAGATCATCACTAATGCTATCAATAAATTTTTGATTATAGATACTTAATTTTTCATCATCTATTTTGCCTTCATCAGCTATATTTAAAACTTTGGTGCGTAGTTTTTTATAAGTAGATTGTGCTTGATCTAAAGCATCATATGTGAAAAGTAATTGTTTACGATAATGAGAACTCATAGCCATAAACCTAAATGCTAATGGGTCATATCCTTTTTCTTCGAGTAATGAAACGGTTAGAATAGCTCCATTTGATTTAGACATCTTACCCGATTCATCTAGAAGATGCTCGTTATGAAACCAATAATTTACCCATTTATGGCCTAAATAACACTCACTTTGGGCAATCTCATTGGTGTGATGCGGAAAGATATTATCAACGCCTCCACCATGAATATCCATTTGCTCACCTAGGTATTTAATCGAAATGCCTGAACACTCGATATGCCAGCCAGGATAACCTTTACCCCATGGTGAATCCCATAATAATTCATGATGTTCAAATTTTGAACTAGTAAACCATAAAGCAAAGTCGGCTTGATTTCTTTTTGCTGAGTCTTCCTCGACTCCTTCGCGAACGCCAACAACCATTTCATCCGCCACATGATTTGTTAAAGCATAATAATCTTTTACTTTGGATATGTCAAAATAAACATTACCACCAGAAATATATGCATATCCTGTTTCTAAAAGTTTAGTTATCATTTTGATATACATATCAATTTCGCCAGTAGCCGGTTTTAAAATATCCGGTCTTAATAGATTTAATTTGTCATAATCCTTAAAGAAAGCCTCAGTATAAAACTTAGCAATTTCCATCGCTGTTTTGCCCTCTTTTTGAGCAGCTTTCATCATCTTATCTTCGCCTGAATCAGAATCACTTGTCAAATGACCAACATCAGTTATATTCATAGCTCTTGTTACTTCATAGCCTAAATACTTTAAAGTTCTAACTAATATGTCATGGCCAATATAATTACGCATATTGCCAATATGGGCATAATGATAAACCGTTGGCCCACATGTATACATTTTTACTTTGCCCTCTTCGATGGGAATAAATTCTTCCTCTTTGTGGGTTAAAGTATTATATAATTTCATATTATCCCTACTTTCTTAAGTTATTTAAAGTTTTTTCTTTTCCAAGTAAGAATATACAGGCATCTAATTCTGGTCCATGCATATAACCACTAGCTTTAATTCTAAGAGGCATATAAAGTAGTTTCCCTTTGACATTTAAACTATTTTTAACATTATCAATTGCTTTTAAAATATTATCAGTATTCCAATCGACAATTAACTCTATTTCACTAATAAATTTTTCAATTACCAAAGGAACTATTTCATCGCTGTTAAGAAGCTCTTGGCATTCCTCAGATAAATTATATTCGTCAGTAAAGAAGTTTTTAACAACATCATTAATCTCTTCACCAAAGCTTATATGACTTTTATAAGTTAATAATAGTTTATTAACCCACTCTGTAGACTTATCAGAAACATCATAAGTTAAGAAAGGTTTAATCCACTCTAAATACTTATCATCAGCCATTTCTTTAATATAATGGGCATTAAACCATTCAAGCTTTTTAATATCATAACAACCCGGAGCACTAGATATTCTAGTAATATCAAAGTTTTCTTCAAGTTCTTTTAGAGAAAAGATTTCTCTATTTTCTTTCGGAGACCAACCAATTAAAGCTAGATAATTGATAATTGCCTCTGGTAAAAAACCTCTATTTACTAAATCCATTAGATTATCATCTTTATTTCTTTTACTAATCTTAGTTCCATCAGCTTTGATAACAAGCGGTTGGTGAATATAAACAGGACTTTCCCAACCAAATGATTTATATAAAAGTAAATATTTTGGCGTACTTGAAAGATACTCATTACCTCTGTTGACATGAGTTATTTCCATTAAATGATCATCGATTACATTAGCAAAATTATAAGTTGGAAATCCGTCACTTTTAATAAGAATTTGATCTTCTAAAGTAGCATTTTCAATTTTTATTTCGCCATAAACTGTATCTGTGTAAGAAGTAAAACCTTCCTTAGGCATCTTTTGTCTAATAACATATTTTTCCCCAGCAGCAATTCTTTCTTTAGCTTCCTCTAAAGGAATATGTGAACAATGCCCATCGTACATAAATGGTACTTTTCTGGCAGAAGCTATCTCTCTTAATTTTTCAAGTCTTTCTTCATCGCAAAAACAATAGTAAGCATCACCTTGCTCTACTAACATTTCTGCATATTTTTTATAAATATCTAATCTTTCACTTTGAAAATATGGTCCATACTCACCACCAATATTAGCCCCTTCATCAGGTTTTAGACCAACTAAATCTAAAGTTTGACAAATGAAATCTACTGCGCCTTCAACTTTACGTTCTTGGTCAGTATCCTCGATTCTTAAAATAAAATCTCCACCCATACTTTTAGCAGTTAAATAGGCAAATAAAGCACTTCTTAAATTACCTATATGCATATATCCAGTTGGGGATGGAGCAAATCTTGTTCTTACTTTCATTTTTCCACCTCTTTACTTATTTTATCATTGTTTCAAAAAAAAAGATACGATTTCGTATCTCTATAATTACTTTTTAGTTTTATTCAAACTAAAGATAGTTATAATAATTGCATACAGACAAATAATTATGACTGGTAAAAAGACATAAAGTAACATGGGTCTCCAGCTATCTGTTAATCCCTGAAAAATATAGAAAGCCGCTATAATAATCTCAACAATTAATAAAATCAGGTGCTTACTATTTTGATTATTCTTACTTTCTTGGATTAGTTTTAATAACCAATTAAATAATAGTATGTAAAAAGTTGAAATGGAAAATAAATTAAGTACCATTAATATATGAGGAACTAATACCATAAATAGAAAAAAGCCTTCATCGTTACCCCCTACTATACAAAAAGATTTTGTACCTATCGCAGACACAAATAATAGTAATACCAATATGATAATTTTTCCTGTAATTGAAATGCTTTCTTTCTTAATTGATATCAAAATAATTAATAGGCCAATCAAGGACACAACACTATAAATAGTAATTGCAAATAATCCAACATCCTCATTTAAAACTTGCCAAAAGTTTATAATCAACTGAGATATAATGATTAATAAAAGGCCTACCCATAATATCTTATTCCAAATTCCAATTTTTTTCATATTACACTTCCTTACTAACTAAAATCTAATATTTGTTTTATCCAAATCATTATATAAATCCTCAAACTTAGTTTTACGAGATATAACCATTAGATTAGCAAGGCCAAGAATAAACATGATAACAGACACTATTTGAGCAACTTTAAAACCACCAAGCATCAAAGAGTCAGTTCGCATACTTTCTATGAAAAATCTGATAATTCCGTAATACATCAAATATAAACTAGTAAGTGTTCCAATTTTGATATATTTAAATCTGCGAATAACCATTATAACCAAAAAGCCTATTAAACATAAAATAGATTCATAATAAAATGTTGGTTCGTAATATATTCCCGAAACATTCATTCCTTCGATAACAAACTTTGGAATCGGTAAACTTTGTAAATGAGCAAGTGAAGTGGCAGCACCATGAGCTTCGTTATTAAAAAAGTTGCCCCACCTACCAATACCTTGAGCAAATAAAAGGGCTGGCACGCAAAAATCCGTTATTCTAATAATTGGCATTTTATATTTTTTACAATAAAAAACTAATGTAATAAAGCCCATAAGAAGAGCACCATGAATAGCAAGTCCACCTTCCCAAATTTTTAAAATGCTTATTGGGTCATTTTTATAAATACTAAAATTAAAAACTACATAATATAAACGCGCCCCTATTATTCCAAAGATAATAACCCAAAAACATAGATTAAATAGGAAATCCTTATTGACATTAAAACGTCTTCCCTCTTTATTAACTAAACGAAAGCCTACTAAAACACCAATAAGTATTAAAAGTGTATACCATCTTAAACTTATTCCTTTAAATTCAAAAACATATGGATCCATAATATCATCTCGCAAATATTATAACATCTTTTTTAAATACATACCAGTAAATGATTCTTTTACTTTTGCAATTTCTTCCGGTGTACCCTCAGCAACAATAGTACCACCTAAATTTCCACCTTCAGGACCTAAATCTATAATGTGATCAGCTACTTTTATAACATCTAAATTATGTTCAATAACAATTACTGTATCGCCATTATCGACAATTCTATTTAAAATTACTAGCAATTTTTTAATATCATCGACATGTAAACCCGTTGTCGGTTCATCAAGGATAAAGACACTTTTCCCCGTTGCTTTCTTTTGAAGTTCTTTGGCAAGCTTGACTCTTCCTGCTTCACCACCAGATAAAGTTGTGGCATTTTGACCAAGTTTCACATATGAAAGGCCAACTTCATCCATTACTTTTAATTTATTATAAATTTTAGGGACATTTTCAAAAAAACGTAAAGCCTCACTTACACGCATTTCTAAGACATCCGAAATATTTTTTCCTTTATAAGTAATTTCAAGAGTTTCCTTATTATATCTTTTACCATGACAAACATCACAAGGGACATAGACATCTGGAAGAAAATGCATTTCAATTTTCTTTACACCATCGCCCCAGCAAGCTTCACATCTACCACCCTTAACATTAAAGGAAAATTTGCTCTTATCATAGCCTTTTAGTTTAGCTTCCTTGGTTTGAGTAAATAAATCTCTTATATCGTCAAAAACGCCTACATATGTCGCCGGATTACTACGAGGAGTTCTTCCTATGGCATCTTGCGTAATCATAACAACTTTATCAGTATTTTCCATACCTTCAATTTTCTTACATTTACCAGGAATTACTCTTGAATGATATAAATACATTTGTAAATTCTTATACAAAATCTCATTAATAAGTGTGGATTTACCGCTTCCTGAAACGCCTGTTATGACATTAAGTTTCCCAAGAGGAATTTTGACATCAATATTTTTTAAATTATTTTCACTAGCCCCATAAATCTTTAAAAACTTATTATTACCCTTTCTTCTCTTCTTAGGAACTTCAATACATTCTTTACCACTTAAATAACGGCCAGTAATACTATCTTCATTCTTCATTACTTCTTCCGGTGTACCAGCAGCGACAACCATACCGCCATTTTCGCCAGCTCCCGGACCGATATCAACTAAATAATCACTTTGCATCATCGTATCCGTATCATGCTCTACAACTATTAAAGTATTACCCAAATCGCGCATTTCTTTAAGGGAATCAATTAATCTTTGATTATCTCTTTGATGAAGACCAATCGAAGGTTCATCTAAAACGTATAATACTCCAGAAAGCTTACTACCTATTTGCGTAGCAAGTCTTATTCTTTGAGCTTCTCCTCCTGAAAGGGTAGCCGCTTCTCTATTAAGGGATAAATATGAAAGTCCTACATTTTTTAAAAACTCTAACCTAGAAATAATCTCTTTTAAAATTAAATTACTGATTTTTTGTTCCTCTTTAGTAAGCTTTAAATTTTCTAAAAAATCTTTAAGTTCCGCAATATTAAAGCAAGTTAAATCATAAATATTTTTTCCCTTAATATAAATAGATAAAACAGAATCTTGTAATCTTGTTCCATGACAAGTGTCACAAATACTTTCAACCATATAATTTGAAAGCCATTCTCTAATCCAAGAAGAACTTGTTTCTAAATATCTTCTTTCTAAGATATTAATAATTCCCTCATAATAATCATTTGTATATCTCGTATTGCCATTTTTAGAAACATATTTAAAATCAAGTTTTTCTTTTGTGCCATAAAAAATAATTTCTAGTTTTTCTCTAGGTATTTTTTTAACCGGAATATCCATATCAATACCATAATGCTCACAAACAGTTCGAAGCTCTGTTGAATAAATGTTATTTTCAGCATTTATTGGTAAAATAGCTCCTTTATTTAAACTTCTTTCCTTATCAGGCATTATTAAATCTTCACTAATTCTAAGTTTAGTTCCAATACCTTTACAATCCTCACAAGCACCATATGGTGAGTTGAAAGAAAAAAGTCTAGGTTCTAATTCTGGAATTGAATAATTACATTTGACACATGCGTATTTTTCACTCATTACAATTTCTTCGTCATCTACAGCAATTACTACTTTACCATCCGCTAAATGACAAGAAGAAGTGATATCCTCGAAAATACGACTTCTTTCATCCATAGAAACGGTTAATTTATCAATTACTATATCAATATTGTCTTTTTTATTTTTTTCTAAAGTAAATTCTTCATCAATATTATAAAAATTGCCATTTACTCTTATTTTAGAATAACCTGCCTTGCGATATTCATCAATTTCATCCTTATGAGTACCCTTTTCACCATGGATAACCGGTGATAAAATTGTTATTTTTTTACCATCATATCCCATTACTTTATCGGTCATTTCCTCGATTGATTGGCTTTTAATGGGAATATGATGATTAATACAATAAGGTACACCTATTCTTGCAAATAAAAGACGTAAATAATCATAAATCTCGGTAATTGTTCCGACAGTTGATCTTGGATTTTTATTCGTAGACTTTTGATCTATTGATATCGAAGGAGAAAGCCCATCAATGGAATCAACATCTGGTTTGTCGACATTACCAATAAATTGTCTAGCATAAGCTGACAAACTTTCAACATATCTTCTTTGGCCTTCGGCATAAATAGTATCAAATGCTAAACTACTTTTTCCACTACCAGACACACCAGTCATAACTATTAACTTGTTTTTAGGAAGCTCGATATCAATGTTTTTTAAATTATTTTCTCTTGCTCCCTTTACAATTATTTTATCCATAATATCACGCCCTTTGCTTTAGTTATTTTACCACAAAATTTAAAATATTATTAAATAAAAAAACTACCATTTGGTAGTTAATCATTATATTCTATTGCTAGAACTTTATCATTGCAATATTCACTGTTAGGATGAGTCATACATCTTTTACAAACATTATAATCAGGTTTTAAATCATTAAAACCATTTACTACCCCAAACATAGCAGATATAATGTATGGTATAAAGAAAACCATAATTCCTGCTACTATACACCTAGTAAGTTTTTTATATTCATCTTTATTTTCTTTTTCATCACTTGATATAACTGTTTTTCCTAGTATTATTATGCCGGATATAATTAATGAAACAGGTATAACAATCTTAGCTATTAGTATTAAATAACCAACTAATTGCCATAAACCAGCTGTTTGCGCACAAAAACCATATTCAGTACCAAACAAATCCATGATATCATCTCCACACGAGTGCTATTATATCATATGCAAAAAAAAATAACTAGTATAAAACTAGTTAAAATATTATGTTGTCGCATTAACTGCAGTTTTACAAGGGTCTTTAGTTGGTCTAGTAATACAATTAACACATACTTCATAATCATTTTGTACATCATTAAATTGTGCAACAACACCAAATAATGCAGAAACAATGGCAGGTATAAAGAAGATAATAACAGCTGCAATAAACTTTTTAATTAATGAGTTAACAGCAGTTTTAATTTCCTTGTCGTCAGCAGCAATTACAGCCTTCCCTAATGCAACAATTCCTAAAATAATTAATATCGCAGGAATAACAATCTTTAATACCATTACTGCATAACCAGCAAATTGCCAAATACCTGAAGTTTGATAACAAAAACCTTTATCAGTTCCAACAGCATTTAAATTCATAATAACACTCCTTTTCTACAATTAGTTTATATAATATTTATTATTTTGTCAATATTTTAACCTTTATTTTACACTTTTAGTGAAATATACCAAAACTACTCTTATTTTCATCACTAAATCGTGTAAATCCTAAGGCAATTAATAAATTTCTAATCTCTTTATTATTAGTATCTTTATCATCGACATTAGGCATATTATAAAAAACTTTACTTCCCGATTCTCTTTCAAAATCACTGACATCATTTGGGGATAAAACGCTACGATTAAGAACGATTTTCTTACCTTGTAAATTTTTAAAAATACGATTATCCTCTCTTATAAGTCTATTTAACTGAACAATACCTGGTTCAATTAGATAAATCATGTCAGTGCAATATTGCTCTAGATTATTTTCACCCATATCAACCAATATTACTTCACTGTCACTATTACGATCTAGATAATTTTGTAATTCATAATTATTAACTGATTCTAATGAATTATCGTTAAAAAAGTCAAAATCATGTTTGTCAATTTCAACAGCACGAACACGATATAATTCCTCTACATGAGCTTTTAATAAATATGCAAGTGTCGTTGCTCCGGCGTGTTCAGTAATATTTTTTATTCCAAGTACTCTTTGACTCATTAATGAACTATCTTCTTCATAATTCCCTGATTTATAATTATTATTCATGTTGGAATCCATATTTAATTGATGAAAACTAGCTACATCTTTATATGTATTTGGATTATTCATTAAAAATGTTATGGCATCGACATTTTTTGTAAAATTATAAATTCCCATGGATACAAGTTGAGAAAGATATACCGGAGAATTAACTTTTGGCGAATCATCTAATAACAAAATTACCTTACTCATATCAATAGCTACTGATAATCTTTGGATTGTATTAATATCTTCATAATTTTCAAGAGCAGTAATATCTAATATCATCTTATTAAAAAAGAAATTCTTAAATTGAAAAGACAAATCTTCAACAGTATAAACACCACTTAAATTTTTAATGACATCAATATCTAAATTAGCTAATAGCGTTTTATATTTATTAGATACTATAACATTCATACTTATTCCTTTCTATTGATACAAAGCCTTTGTTTGGCCAATATTCTTAAAACTAAATAACTGTCTAACAATGGGTAAATCCAAATGATAAAATACAATTACTTGATAATAATACATGTTAACCACACCACTTTTACTTGCATTCCCTGATTGCTTTACAATACAAAAAGATGATTTATTATTACCGGTGGTCTTTGTCCCGTTTCTTTGATAACCAACCACTTCAACATTCCCTTCAAATTCCGGACATACTCCTGTTTGTCGATAAGAAAGTTCTTGTAAAGAACACACGATTTCTTCAAGTGCATCATCAAAATGCTCTTGATCACAATCAGAATAATCCATTCCACCTATTAACTCATGAGTTAAATCAAAACCATCATGTTTTTCCAATATATTAACAATTTTATCTTTTATAGCAAATGAATTAGCACGATTGATAGCAAAAGCCATTATTCCCGCAAATAAAATTATTAGGACTACTACTAAAGCATACAATTGTGTTATCCCAACACTTTCTTTCATATTTTACCCCTTATATTTACAGGTGATATCAATAGTATCTCCATTTTTCTTCTTATAAACGCAATTAACTAATCCATCTTTATCAGTATCAGTTCCCTCACAAATAGCCTTATCACAAGCCGTTTGTTTTTTAAAATTATTATCAATAATTGGCCATACTGTAAAGTAAAAAAAGGCGACTAAAATAGCCACACTTACTACTACAATTAATAAATTAGCTAATTCGCCTGTCGCCTCTTTCATTCTTAAAACCTTCTTTAAATAATTAAATCAATTAATTAATCAGTTTCACCATGATTTGGATTGTTACATGTTACAGCAGTTGCAGCGCCATTTTCATCTATATAAGTACATGCACAAGTTGCATCTGTACAATCAGTTGGACAAGTAGCATCAGCACAGTGAAGTCTAGAATTTAAACTACTCCTTAAATATGGTAATAAAACAACTGTAAAAATTGTAAGTACAGCTGCAATAGCAACAACGGCAATCATTGTTGTAGATAATTCACCAGTAGCTTCTTTCATTTAATTATCTCCTCCTTATTTTATTATTAACTAAATTATAACAAATTATATTTATTTTATCAATATATTATAGGTCAATCATTTGTAAAACAGATAAAATTAACAAAATCATAACCCCAATACCAGTTGTAACTAACATTTTCATTGTCATTTTTTGCATTTTTTCCAAACGATTTTTATATTTTGTTTCCCTAGCCTTTTGTTGAAGATTCGAAATCGTTCTCGAAAAAGCTAGTAATTGTTCTTGTTTACGATCTTGACGACCAATACTTAGCCGATATAATAGTCTCATCATTCGCATACTATCTCTTACCGGATAAGTTTTAGCAAATTCCATATATGGATATATACTATTATCACCTGAATTAATTGAATTAATTAATTCTTGTAAACCATCTTTGAATATAGCCGGTGCATCAGCCATTGATTTACCAATTGCAACAGGCACGGTATAATGTTGAATCAAAATTTCAATACTTTTTAGGTAATGTGGTAACATGGCATCAATTTCATTTATATGTTTTTTATAATAGCTTTTAATATCCATATAACTGAATTTAAATACAGCAAATCCTGCTGCAAAGCAAATTACTAAAGTGATTGCAGATAACTTGCCAATGAAAGCAAGCATTACAGCAAAGATTGTAATTACCCCATTTCTAACTCTCTGATTAAATAGAATATCGGGATTAACTAAATTACCATATTTAGCTTTTACATAAAAATCCCAATCTTCTTCTTTTAATCTTCTAAATAGTGCCTCATTATCAGATATTAATTGAGTAAATGATATTTGACCTGATGCAAACATAATTACAAAAATAATTACAGCAATTATTACTATTTCAATATACATATTACTCAACCCCCACATCCGCATTATAATATTTCTCACCTTTCAGCAAGAAAAATGCATTAATAATGATAATTGCGTGTAAAAGGATTTGAACATACCACATTTCAATCAGTTGAAGATATGTATTAATTGTTAACATGTATTGTAATGCTAGTATTAAAAAGAATAATGCCACGCCAAATGTAAGAAATCGTGTATGGAAATCTCTCCGATCCATTTGATCACGATAAACGCCTTCGACAAGGGCATCAATATCCATTGACATATTTTCAAGTGATTGACCTGCATCTCTTGCTCCCTCTTTGGTAATTTGATAGAAAAGTTGATGCATATTTTTTACCATATAAAATGGATATTTTTCATTAAAATACTCTATTGATTCGTCTATTGTACCATTTTCATAAGACATATCAATCATTTTTTTGATATCAGAAAGCACAGGATCTTCGATAATACCCGAATCTCTTACACCCTCGAGCGATTTAACAAAACTTTGAGTTGTATTAAACTCCATAATGACATTTGTACAATAGGTTTGTATTTGTTCAAATATATACTCAGAATAAACTCTTTGACATCGCAAGTAAGCTAAATATGGAATAAATGTGATAGCAACTAATGCATATAAAACAGACCATATAATACTATAAAAGTATAAATATCCAATTAAGCCAGCAAAACCAGCAAATAAAACTATTTGTGATAAATATTGCCTAGCGGTATACTCTTGTCCAAGCTCTTTAACTTTTTCACGTACTGACTTGAAAGAATATGGTGCATACTTTTCATATGCATTAGATACATTTCCTATAAAAAACTTATATACATTTTCACCAGGGTTTTGTCGATATAATACTATAAAAACCGCAATTAATAATAATATAATTAGTTCCATATTCTTACCTTTCTATAATGTATCAATAACCATGTCGTTACTCTCGACAGGTTTATTTTCATCATTGTTTTCAACAAAATAATCTTCTTTTAATAATTTACCTTGAGCACCAAAGTAATCACGCAAGTATTTAGTTGGATTATTAAATGTAATAGTTCCATCTAAGCCCTTTTGAAAAATAATATTTGTTCTAGCAACGTTTTGATTATCAACATAAAATTCACAAACCTCAACAATTTCCCGTTGAAATCTTTGTAGTTCGGCACTCATATAACCTTTTACATGCACACCTATTTGAACATACCTATGAATTGACTTTAAAAATTGATCAATGTCTTGACTACCTTCAAGTAAGGAATAAAGACGCATTGGAATATTTTGGGCTTTATCTGAGTGAATAGTCGATATAATGTTGTGACCTGAAGAAATCGAATTACGTACAGCAGTTACGGCTTCGGCAGAACGAACCTCGGAAAGTAATATCCATTTAGGGTTTTGCCGCATACATGTAACAAGTACATCAGAGTAAGAAGCAATATTATTTGTTTTCATGGCTACAATATCACGATGAGGAAAAATTCGATCTAAGTGCAATTCTAGAGTATCCTCAATTGTAATTATCTTTTCATTTTCCTCCGTGTTAGATGCTAAGTACTTTACTAACTCTGTTTTACCTGAACCAGTTTCCCCACTTACGATAATATTACAGTGAGCTTTTACACAAGCTATTAAAAAATCATGAAGATTCTCTGTTACATATTTTTCATCAAGTAATTTCGCCTTGTTTAATCTTATTTTAGCGGGAGTTTTTCTTAAAACACATGCTATACCATTCGTCGCGATAGACTCATGGACAAAGTTAAGACGAAGTTCTGCTCCTTCAGCATCCAAGAAAGGATGTGCCATATTAAATGTCACACCCATTACATTTGAACATTGAAATGCAAGTTTTTCCATTAATGCATTATTAATCGCAGGACGTTCTACACTATATATACCTTTGTCTAATGTCTTAAGCCATACTTGACCACCATTAGAATAAGATACGTCGGTTACATTATCATCATTTAAAAATTCTGATAATGGTCCAAAATCTAATTGTGAAAATATAGCATCTTTCACAGCAAGTCACTCCCTATTCTTTTATACCTCTGGTATTACTGATGTTTTAGCAAGAATAAATTCTTTTAAAAATTGATATGTTTTAACTTCTCCACCCTCAGAAGTATATTTTTTATTTCGAGGGACAGGAATAACTTGAATACCACTAATATATCCTGCCTTCATCAATAATTCATACATATCGTTTGGTACAGCAAATAATAACTCTGCTGGAGTTCTAGGTGGATTACTATCAAATACAGGTTTTCCCTGTGCATCTTTGACATTTAATACAGTAATTTTTTCAATAAATTTACCAAACATTATTTTTTTATTATCATCTGTAGCTTTTAAATATAAATCTATAATATCACCTGGATATATTGAATTACCATAAGTTGTATGGTTATTAACAGATAATACATAAATTGTATAACCATCTTCGATATCATCAAAATCTGTATTTGGTAATTGGCTTTTCTTAACTACTTGGCTTCTATAAAATAATCCGCCGGCAGGAATGGATGTTCCCGTTGTAACATACATACCTACAAGTTCATTTTTATTTCTAATAACATCGGCAGTTTTCAACAGTTTACTATTTACTTCAACAAACCCAATATTATCCTCAGTAATTTGTTCGGTAGCGGATATAGATGCTTTAGCATATGGTACCTTAGTTGGCGAGGTAGCCTCACTTACACGATAGTTATAAAATCCCCATAATACTATTACGCCAGCTATAACACCAAGAATTGTTACGGTATTTTTATTAGCTACAAGCTTCTTAATTGTATTAATAATATTTCCCATTTTTATCCTCCTTTTATTAATAATTAATATTTATCAATTCTGTTATGGTTTAGTTGAACTGTAACCATCTGCTACATAACTTGGATTACATAACATATCAGTAAATGATTCTTTTTGAGCGACAATTAAACGAGTTTTATCACCAGCTGCATGTGCTACACAGAACACTTCATCTTCTAAGGCATCTTCATATAATAATAGTCCATAATGGTTTAAAGTGCCACAATATTCAACTATTATTTTAGTACCTTTATAATTACATGGTAACCCATCGAAGTCTCCAGTTGTATATTCATCATTAAAATATGAATCAATATAATCGGCAGCAGTTCCAGCTTGGAATTCTGACACTCCATCGCTATAGTTAGCAGAGGCTCCACTAACTTTAGATTCCATAATAGCATCAAGTTTATGAACTATATCAAACGATTCAGAATCGCCAAATACACTGAATGAATTAGATTTACTTGATACCTTTACTCCTATTTTAGGAGGGGCTTCAAATACTTCTGTAAATTCAATATTATAAGTTGTTGACAATGAAGCCTCTTCAGCAAATCTTCTAATAAAAGATTCATAAAACTTTTCTTTATTGATTTTTGCTTCACCATAAGTACGGTAATAACCATAATCAAGAGAATCCTCCATAGCGGCTTCGGCAATCTCTTTAACAAGATAAAAATCTTGGGAGTTAGTAGAGGTATAATTTTGAACAAGCAATAATACCACGATGATAAAAACTCCTAAAACAATTAACCAATATCCCCAATACGCTTCTTTCATAAATCTACCTCCTTCCTACTTCCATGATGGTCCAATATCTGGAATACCATCACCATTAATATCTAATTTATCATATATATAAATCGTCCAGTAATCATTTGTTACTATCGGTGTTTCAGTATATGGTAAAGATTTATAACTTGTATAATTATTAAATGATGCTGTCTTTGCATTATTACGTCTTGTTAAAGTCTCGTTATCAACGGCATCAGGTTGTCTTTCAACTAATTCATCAATAAACTCACTATAGCAGAAAATATTAGCCATTACACATTTATTATCTTTCCATGTGTAGCCTGCTTTCTTACATTCACCTTCAGAGTTAATACCTGTTCCGCTATCGATTTCGTAGTCATAACACTTCATAGAATCATTATTGTAGCTTCCACTATCTAGTTGTGAACGATTGTATTCTCTTACCCAAGTAGTAACTGCTGGAGACATTGTAACTTTAAAGTCATAATCTTGAACTTTTTCTATTTCAGGTTCACTTGAAACATTTACAACATTAGCTCTAGCCTCGATTTCTGATATCGTATTTGCAGCTTTACGCGCTATTAAAACATTTTTAGGATTATTTATATCCCAGTTATAACCCATTTCTCGGCCATTAATATTAACTTTGGCTGGAGTTATAGCATTAAAATTAAATAATAATTCATAAGTTACATCCTCAGAAGGCTTCTTTGTTGGCTTTTGAATACATGTATCATAACAAGTTACTGTACATTTAGGACAACGGCAATTATAATCATTTTCGCAATCCTCATCATCAGGATTACAATTTACTGACTCTAAAGCTTTGATTCTATTTTCATGCTTAATACAACTTGGATCATATTTTTTTTCCTTGCAAGAATAATATCCACTAGCGGTTCTTACACAATATTCAAGACTTTGTTTATCACATTTACAGTTAATGTTTTCATAACTTGCTGATATTGCTGAACTGCAATCATCATAATATGGTTTACAGATATTAGTATCGGATGAATACTCTTTTTGAGAGCAAGAATAGTATGAACCTTCATTTTCTATACAATAATTTACACAGTTTCCAGGATAACTACTATTTTTAATTGCTTCTTCCCTAGTAATATAAGGCTCACTACAATCACCATCTTTTTCTGAATATTTATTTTGTTTACATGAATAATACTTACCTGCGTTTTCAACACAATACGTTACTTCTGAACAATTATAATTTTGCTTACTTGAATCAATTGCAAGTGTCCTATTATTTTCATATGATTGACACTTATCTTTATCATAGCCAGGTTGAGTACATACATAATATGTACTTCCCTCTTTTACACACCATGTTTCTGTACAATTACTATCATACTTGCTATCTTTTATAGCTTGTTCTTTATTGTTATAGTATGGTTGACATTTATCTTCCTCATAATCAGATTGAGTACACACATAATAACTGCTATCATGTTTTACACACCAGGTTTCCTCAACACAGTTAACGTCATATGTACTCTTATTAACTGCGTCGCTATAAGAAGCCGATGTACATTTCTCAGAAGTATAAACATTGCTTTCACAAATATAGTATTGATCATTTTCCTTTATACACCAAGTAGGTACAGGACAATTATAATTTTTCTTGCTTGATTTTAAAGCTGTTACCCTATTTGCAGCAAGCGCGCAATTATCACCATAACCTTCTTGTGGACATATATAATATTTACTATTATATTTTACACACCATGTATCGTCATTAAACAAGCAATTTCCATCATAAGTACTTATTTCTTGTGCTTCTTCCAAAGATTTTGGCCCTATACATTTCTTTTTGTCATACGTAGATTGAGTACATACGTAATACTCTGTTCCCTTTTTTACACACCAAGTTTCATCCTCTTTTGGCACACAATTACCTGGTTCATCACTATTATTTAAGGCATCATCTAATGAGTCGGCTTCGTCACATGTAGATTTATAATAATAATTAGTCAAACATACATAATACTTATCTTTATGAGGAACACAATATAATGCACCACAACCATCATCATTATCAGAAGCATAAAGGGCTGCTAATTTATTAGTACCATATGATTCACAAGCCTTTTCATCATAACTATTTTGTGTACATACAAAATATTCTTTTCCTTTTCTTATACAATATGTTAAATCATATTCATTACAGCCAGACTTATCTTCGCTATTATTTCTAGCTTTTTCCCTTGCTTCGCTTCCGCTTCCATATGATTGACATTTCTTTTTGTCGTAAGTAGGTTGAGTACAAACATAATATTCTTTTCCCTTTTGAACACAATAAGTTTTTTCACTACAACCATATGTAAAATCACTAGCATTTATAGCGGCTTCCCTAGAAGGATATAATTGACATACCTCATCGTCATCTTGATAATCAGGAGTTGTACACACATAATAGTTACCTTCGTGTTCATTACAATAAGTATAAGGTTTTTCAACCGTCTCACTACAATTATCATGATATTTGCTATCGTTTTTAGCTTCTTCTAAACTAGCTTTTTCTTCGCAATCTTCATCATATACTTCTGTATCACATACATAATATTTATCTTCATAAATTACACACCATTTATCCGGATTAACGTCTTCATGAGGAACATCATAAGTACAAACATATTCATTTTTACCAACTGTTTCACCATCACTGGTCTCAGCAGCTTCTTTAACTTTCATTACTAAGCTAGTAGAATCATCACTATAAATTCTTCCAAGTTCACCAGTATTATAATATTTACCAATGTTATTTAATGATAAACGATATAAATAAGTACCATATGGTGTATTAATTCCAACAGGAAGTCCATCAATACGATCATAATTGTTTTCTATATCAGGATAATCAGTGTCAATAACTACACTGCCATCCGTATGGTATGAATAATAGACACGTGGAGTATCATACGTACCGCCGGCTACAGCAACTTTATGTAAATAAGAAATATCGGTAACTTTAAATGTTTTAGAACCACAACTAACCCCACCGGTTTCACTAATTTCACAAGTGAAATAGCTATTATTTGAATATGTAGGTTTAGTTAATCCTGCAGAACATTCATAGGTTTCTTTATCTAAATCGTTTTCTTTACAATACTCTTTAACGGGGCTTTCACCACCAAAAATCAATTCGACAGTTTCAACTTCTTGGCATATACCATCTTCGCCACTTTCCTCGCATTCGCCAGCTTTAATGTACTCTGCTGGTTCAGGGCTATCAGGATCACGTTTAACAGGTTCCATTATATCGGCGCCAAGGCTTTGAACTTCCGTAATCCACTTTGGTGTATCGATACTAGTTGGGTCTGGTTCTTGATAACTATACGAAATCTCAGGATCGTAATCATAAATCATATCCCAGGTGTGATTGTTTTCATATGCACCACTAATAGGTTTATAATCATCATCATCCATACAGCTATTATATTCGTCTATAATTTCTTTTAATTTCTCAATTTTGGCAACAAGCACTTTTTTCTTAGATTTCTCAAGAGCTTTATAGCCTGTTGTTTCTTCATCTCTTTCAGCTTTGTATATACTTTCGGCATCATCGCCATCTTCTATGGTACACTCTTTCGAACCGGTTGAACTACACGTATCACCGCTCTTTGTACATGAAAGAGTTGGGTCAGTAAAATCGTTATTAAATTCGACATCTTCAGGTTTCTTTGCTGCTGAAGCAGCAACAGTTAAACTACCGCCACTTTCAGTGTAAGCATAATATGTACCTTTGAAAACAACTTTTTTGCTTTCTTCTGAACTATAGGTTTCAGCTTCTTCTTCTGAACAACTTGTAAGCTTACCATCATCATCGGTTTTTTTACTGCATTGCTCATCGTAACATGTATCATACTCGCCTGTACCCACAAATTGGTTAAGAGAGATTGCATTAGCAAGTTCATAATATTTTAACCAATCATTATAAGCATCTACTATGCCTTTTTGAGCTTCGATAACATCTTTATTAAATTGCTTTTTATTCATTTTTGATAAATAGCAATCTTGTTGTCCCTTTATTCCTAGTCGAATACGGAAATAACGGCCATTATCTACATGTTGCTTATATGGCAAATCAAAACTATAATCTTCCTTACAATATACGGCACAATAAGCATTATCGCTTACGACCTCTGATCTATCGTCAATTAATTGATAGTCATTTGTAGCTAAATCAGTATTTTCAACAATACATGCAATTATTGAAGACTTTCCATCAACTACGCCTTCTTTAAAAGAATATGTTACTGAATTATCATCATTAACTTCACCTGAATCATCTTGACAAACAGGTGGTAAATTATATTCAGGATTACAAGGTTCCTTTTCTTCTGTTATATCCTCAGGATCAGCACTTATAGGAATACCTAAATTACGATTAAGTTCGCTACTATCATTAGTAAAAATAACAAATCTTTGATAATTTTTTCCAGCAGTTTCATTTTTAGCATGTAAAACGGCTCCAGATAAGAAATTTGATCCTTCTAAATGGAAATTAACATTAATTGAACCATTTATGGTTTCTGAACCTTCTTCAGGAACAACATGTTGAATACGGAATGCTAAATATAAAGTTTTTTCATCTTCAGATATTGTCAACCAGTCTTTTGATTCATAGGCGTCTTCATTTAATTCATATGTTTCTGACACGCCAATTAATTCTGCATTAAGGACATTACTACCAATAACTATCGTAATTGCATCACTTAATTTCAAACTAGAGATGCCTTTTAATTTTAGAGCAACTATTGCTAGTTTAGTGTCTTCTTCATCAGTTTTTTCGACACCCAAAAGTTCTAAATTAGCATCTTGCACTTCTGCTTTTCCATTTTGATAACTTAAAGCGGCATAAACACCATCTTTAAGGACATCAATTGCAGCATCAATGTCACTACCAGAAAAATATTTTATCGTACTTTCATTAGTGCCTGACATTCCAAAAACGCTAGGAATGTCTGTGTAATTACCATACACGCCTTTTGTTAATGCAACATAAGCTTCTTGCAAATCAGGGTCTTTAACAATAGCTCGATAAACTGCACCAGCATATGCTTGAACATTTGGATATGTATTTTGACTACCTTGATTATAAAATGTTGGATTTGCCCAACCAAGAAAAACATCAATATACATTCTAACTGCATGTTGAGTAATAAAAAAGTTAGAATCACCCCAAGAATTTGAAGATGCATGCTTAAGTATTGTTAAAAGGCCATAGTCTCTTGCACTCAAATTATCTTCACTCATTAATGTTCTTGAAACGAAATAGCTATTGGATGGATCAGTAGAATGTCCAGGGTCTAAACAATAAGCTGCATAAGTATTACCACTAGAATCTACCGCAGCGTGGCCAATAGGATTATAAGTTGTATAATAATTTTCGCCAATCTTGTATTTATGATTTATTCTATTTACATATTGTCCGATAGTTGTTGAAGAAGATAGTGAGTAACTACTATTTACTTCAAAAGCATTGACGCTTTTAGTACTAAATAAACATAAAGCAAATAATATTAACGATTTTTTTAATATTCTTTTCATATTGACTCTTTCCTTTTCTTAACAATCACTACTGTAACAACCCCTGCAACGACAATGGTGGTTGTAATACCGAGCAAAGTTTTATGATTATCTACAAAATCAAAAATTTTTTCTAAAAAATTCCGATTGTTTTTTTCTTTTTCTTCATTTAACTGCTTTTTGTACTCAGTAATTTGGTTTAAGAAATCACCATATTTTGGTTCTTCCGTTGTAATATATTTTTGGCACAAATAATAATCAGGAACGTTTGAACACTCTCCATCATAATAATATCTATTAAATTTAGGCGTAGTAAAATGAATAACCCGATATTTTTCATAAGCACAATTAGTTTCGCTTGATGAGTAAACATTAAATGTGAAATTTCCAATTTCATCAACATTTTCATAATTAAAAGTGATAATGCCGTCTTTTACATCATCATAAGTAAAAGTTAATTGTTTGTTTTTATTACCATCAACCTCAATATAAAAATTCTCACTCATATTTAATATTGTTATGGTGAAATAATAATTATTTACAGAGCATCCTTCCCCCGCTTCACCGCAATATTCGGCTGGTGGATAATAAAGCTCCGATTTCTCCTCGTATTTCACCTTAATTTGAGCCGCTTCACTATTTAGTTCTGCTTGTTCTTTATAGGAACAACTACTCACTGCATCAACCCTCAAATTAGCAAAAAACATCAAAAGTAACATCAAAAATATGCTTTTTTTATTCATAACCTATACCTTCTCTACTATTAAAAGTAATAACATATTGCAAGACTATTTTCAATAAAAATACTACTATACGTAAAAAAAAATAATTATGTTTTTTTATTTTTTTATTTTTGATACAATAGATAAAAGAAGATGATATTGGAATGAAAAAATTGATAGTTTTTTTAGTAATTTTATTAGTTTTAATTTTTTGTTACTCTTTTTATATTGCACCTAATATTATATTAGTCAAAGAGTGTTCAATAAAAAATGAGCTTATTCCCGAAGGATTTAATGGAACTAAAATTGTTCATTTTTCCGACTTGTTATATAACAATGAAAGTGCTAAAAATTTAGAGGAGCTAATAAGAAAAATAAATGAACAAAAACCAAATATTACTGTTTTTACTGGCGATTTGCTAGATGGCAAACTTTCTAATAAGAATAAAAAACAATTAATAAAATATTTAAAAAATATTAAATCAGATTTAGGAAAATACGCTATTTTAGGTGATAAAGATTCTAAGCTAAGTGAAGAAATATTAATAGAAACAGGATTTATAATAATTGAAGAACCAATTTATTTATATAATAATGATTTAATTCCAATAATAATTTTAAATAATTGTGATTTAGAAAACACACTTGAAACATATTCAATTTGTTTAATCCATAAACCCGATGATATCAAAAATATAAATGGCGAGATGCCATCATTAATTCTTGCCGGTCATAGTCTGGGCGGGCAAATAAGAATACCTTTTTGGGGAGCCTTAATAAAACTCAATGGCGCAAAAAAATATAGTGATAATTATTATAAAATAAATGATTCTCAAATGTATATATCCTATGGAATTGGTAATGGCAATATTAACATACGTTTATTTAATGAACCTTCAATAAACGTTTACCGATTAATAGCAAAATAAAAGGAAATGCTTAATTCATTTCCTTTTTATAAGTATTCAACTACATTAATATTCTTTTGTAATTTAGCAACTAAATCAACAGGATCATATTTATCAAATACACCTCTAAAATTACTACTATCCATTAAGAAAATATCATAATATCTAACAAATATTTCTTGATAATTTGTAATTCCAAGATTTTTTAAATAATTAATATTCTCCGCTATTAATTTTTTTTGAGCTGCAAGAAGTGTCAATAATTTATCTGGCGTATTATCTTTTATTTCGGCAATAACTTCGGGGCTAAATCCCAATTCTTCTAAAAACTTCATGCTGCCCTCCCTAGTTCGATGTCGATTTCTTTTGCTGCATTAAGTTCATCATCAATACTATTTCTAATTTTTTGTTGCTCAATTTCTGAAATATTCTTTCCATGAGTTATAGCAGTATATAATAATTCACTATCTAAACTTTCTTTTGTTTCTTGACCTTCTAATACACTTTTTTTGCTAGTAATGAGTCTAATTAAATTATCAGTTATTTTATCATTTACTTCGCTAACACCATATACGGTAAACATGATACGCTGTAAACTATCCATTAAGCGTTCAAACTCTTCGAAACTTTCATCCGTTAGAGCATGTTCTTGAGGTTCTTCTAGTATTGTGTCAAATACACTAGGGATAACAGATACTTCAGGTTGAACTTCAAAATTAATAGCTTGAGGTTCATCAGTATTAGTTTCAACTTTTGGTTTATTATTAATACTATTAAATCTTCTTAAACTGAATGGTACCTTTGAATACTTGTTACCATCTTTAATTGGTTTCCCCATATTTATCATTTGTTTAAGGTTATCTATCCCAGATTTAGAATTCATTCTGCTTAGCTTTTCGCGATAAGCATCCAACTGCCCAATTTTCTCAATTTCCTCAATACGCATTTTCAAAACATCGAAGCCGTTTGCTAGCACGCAAAAATTCTCAGGAGCTACAAGTATCTCCCCATTTTTAGGAATTATTATCTTCTTAGTAAGTAATAATCGAAGAATTTGTTCTAATTCCTCTAAGCTAATAAGTTCCAATGAAGCAATATGTTTATATGCTCTTGGATACATGTTAGCGGGACAATTAAGAAGTTGTAATTTTTTTGCAATACTATCCATAAAAACCTTTCTAATATGCCATTAATGGTACATTTTTGGGATCAAGTCCACTATCTATCAACATTTTTATTGCACTATTTAATTCTCCTAAATCATATTTTGTGAGTACATTAGGATTTAGATACATATCTTGCGGTGTTTTACCAACACTAATCAATTTGTCAATTTTTGCATTTAACTCTTTATCATACATTAACTCGATATTATCATTAAATACATCTTTAGGTACATCACATTTATCAAGTAGCTCAATATTACTTGCAAATAAGTCAGCATCAAAATTCTTAAGCATTAAATCAATATCATTTTCAGTAAAATCTAATTCATCAAATGAATATTTCTTTAAAAATTCCATTAGTTTATCCCTAGTTATAGTAGTATTTTCGTTGTTTGGTTGAACTGGAGTATCAACAACTAGACTAGCTGTTTCCTCTTCTTTTAAAATTGGTTGAGTTTCAACACTAACTGGAATAATTGTTTCTTTTTCAGGTGTAACCGTTGTTTGCTCCTTTAATACTTTAGCATATTCACTTGCTTGACGTTCTATGTCCTTTTTTTGACCATAGCTGCTTTCATAATCAAATAAACCATCTTCTGGGAACATCAATAACTTAGCAGCTTCTCTTTGTTCTTCCTCAGTAAAATCAAATTTAGCAAGAAGTGATGTTATTTCATCTCTAGTAATGTTTATGTTGGAATTTAATGCTAGATCAAAATATTTATTTAATCTTTCTTGATTAGAAATAGCTTCATCTCTTCTAATTCCTAATTCTTCAATCTTGGTAATTGCTTCATTCATTTCATCTTCAACTTTAACAAGTTCTTCACCGGCACTTTTCTTTTCAATTGCTACTTTTTCAATTGTCTCAGGTAATTTTTCATCGACGCGACGGCGAAGCATTTCCGGATCAAAATCAATTCCCAAATGTTGAATTACGGTAGTAAATTGCTCCTTATTAATTGCACTAAGAGCAGCTTGTAATTTTGCTCCCTCATCAGCTAGTATATTTTCTTCAGCTGTCAAATCATTAATTTTAGTTTGAAGTTCAGTCTTTAAAGCACTAGTCTTATCCTTAGTTTCTAAAGCAGCCTCTCTTTCTTTTTCCATTGAAAGAAGTACCACACTATCACTGCCGCGTAGATTATATAATTTGTCTAGTAAACTCGTCATTTCAGCATTTAATACCTTCATTTGCAATCACCCTTTATTATGAAGTAATTATAACACATTTATTACTATAATGTAAATATGAAATCTATATAAGTATTATGAACTAATCACAAAAATAATTCCCGAATATACTATTTTAGAGGTGATTTAATGAAAAAGAAAATTATTATTGGACTATTATTAATTTTTATCGTTATTATTTCAATCATTGTAACATCATTTAAAAACAAAAAAAATCAAACAGACATTCCCAAAGTAACGATTGGTGAAGTAACTCACTCTGTTTTTTATACTCCACTTTATGTTGCGTTAGAAAACGGATATTTTAAAGAAAACAATCTAAATATCAAATTAGCGCTAGTAAGTGGTGCTGACAAAGTATCTGCGGCAGTTTTATCAGGTGATATTCAAATAGGTTTTGCTGGAGCAGAAAGTGCTATATACGTTTATAAAAATGGTGAAAAAGATTACTTGCAAATTTTTAGTGGGCTTACAAAACGAGATGGGCAATTTATTCTTTCTAGAACTAATGAGGAAACATTTTCTTTAGAAAATCTTAAGGGAAAAGAAATAATTGTTGGAAGAAAAGGTGGTATGCCAGCATTAAATTTTTTAAACGCACTTAAAAAAGCAAATATTGATCAAGATGAAATAAACATAAATTATAGCGTTGATTATGCCGCTCTATCCGGAGCATTTATTGGTAATATTGGTGATTATGTCAATCTATTTGAACATAGTGCAACAAAAAACCCCTATTATAAGGGATTTTTAAGGTGCTAAATATTTTGTATAGTATGAATTACCATCAATCGTTTCAAGACCATCGGTCAACGTATAATTGGTATCCCAAGTTGCAATTGTTCCCGAGACGGCAGCCGTTTGACCTTTCAAAACGCCATCATAGAAGCTAAAGCCAACAGAGCTTCGAACGCCATATGTATTACCACGAATATCAATAGTCGAATTATCGATAACGCCATCATCATCGCCGATAATTAATGTTCCTTCATTTGATACGGCTTGTTGATTAATACCAACAATCGTCCCACCATGAATTATTAATGTTCCATTGGCTAGATTTTGAACAGTCCCTCTTTCAATTGAGGCCCCACTTGGTGTACCTGTTGTTTTGGAACTAATATAAGCAGTTCCTGACATTTCTGCATAACCACCACCATAAATATAAACTGCTTGTCTTGAGCCCGTAGCGAGTATATTAACATTATTAATAAGGGCTCGCCCACCTTGGCGAACATTAAATGCCGAGTTAGTTAACGATGCTGATGTTACTGATCCATTAGAAACTTCCATTCTTCCATAGCACTCGACAACGGCTGCTGCCCCATTAAAGCTAATAGAATAAGATTGTAAATTTAAATTGATATATTTTGTAGCATTAATAGTGACATTTTCACTAGCATCTCTTACTAAATCAACATTTGTCCAGGTATTGTTTGTGGCTGCATTAACTGCGTCTTGAACAGAATAATAATAGGTATTACCAATCGCAGCAGCATATTCTTGGGACCAAGAAGCAGTAAGATTTAAATCACTGGTTACAATATATGTAGGGTCATTGTATAATTGATTATTTTCATCATACCATCCCATAAAGACATATCCACCCCTTGAAGGACTTGGAAGTTGACCAATAGGGCTGCCAGTTCGAACATAAAATACCGTTTCAAGCATAGTTCCACCATTAGGATCAAGAGTTATCGTATTTGAACCCGTTAATTGAAGCGTTTCATAGCTTACCCCATTAATAGTTTCGGTACCATAAATGCCTCCTTGGTTATCCTCGACGCCAAGTAACGGCGAAGCCTCAGTAGAAACACCATTTTTACCCTTTACAACTCCATCATATAAATAGAACTTACCTTCGATACCATAGTTTATTCCTTGAATAAGCACGCTGTCATTATCAACTAACCCATCGTGGGTACCAATAGTTACATATTGGCCACTATAGACAACGATAGCACTTTTACTTCCAGTTGATATAACACTTCCACCGGTTATCGTAAATTGTCCACCTGAAATAGTTTGAACAGTAGCTCTTTGGTTAGAAACAGCAGTTAACACACTATTTCCTTCGACTAAAACATTTCCGGCTATGTATAAACATTGCTTTCCATTATTTTTTGTCATACTGACATTTGTATCAGTTAAAGTAAGGTCCCCACCACTATTTACATTGATAACACCATTTTGATTATTATTATAGGTAATTGTACCATTACGAATTTTTAACTTGCCATCAACAGTTACTACAGCTGTGCCAGTCTTATTGCTAATTGTATGATTTTGCATATCTAAAATAACCTTCTGAGGAGTATCAATCGAAATATGTTCACTAGTATCCTTAAGTAAGGTAATGGTCGTATAGTTTGTATTGTCAGTAATAGCATTAAGGGCATTAGTGATACTTGTATAGAAAGTTCCATTCATTTCCACAACGGCATTAACCCACCTTGCATATACGCTTTTACTTTGATTTATTTCTTGAGTTATATCAAATTCTGTATTGTACCCTGTATCATCATACCATTTATAAAAAGTATTCCCATTATTGGTAGGCATTATTTCTGCCCCAGATAGAATATTATTTTGATTATATCGCCAAACGTAGGTTACATTATTTGTTGTTTGATTGTTATTAAATCTACCACCATTGGCATTATACGTAATGGTATAAGTTGGAATCATCCGAATAGTTAAATCCTCTTCGATGTTATCCACAACTAAATTACCATTTGTATAGGTATAATCGGTATTTTCTAAATACTCTTGGGTTCCTCTTACCTCTAATTGCAAAGAAGGTATATTGTTTAGTGTAATATCTAAATCATCACCATCTATAATAGTGGTAGGATAATTACCAGTTATATTCATATAAGTAATGCTATGAAACTCTCGAAAATCAAAGTTAATATCAAAAATAAAATATGTATCATTAGGATCATAATATGAAGCATCTTTGTAGCCAACTGTTATATAAAATGTTTTTTGAGCCCCACTTCCACAGTCACTAGGGTTTTGATCATCACATATTTTATCTTTTAAATTATAACCACTCCAAGAAACAATATCTAATTCCTCCGGAAGGCCAGAATAATCTAATATGCCGACTGATGCTCCTTGAGCAAGTTGCATATTGGTAATCTCAACTTCGTAGGTAATAGTCGAATTAGCATTAGGAAGTGACGCATTAGCGGTCACATAATGGACATTGTAGTCTTCGTAAGCACCAACTGCTCCATTATTAACACTATATAAAGAAAAACCAGTGACTCTAACCTCACTAGGAATTCTAACATAAGCATAACTTTCCATTACCATCGTCGATTCGTAAGCGGACCAACCAATACTTAAAAAAAGAGTGGATAAAACAAGTATGTATGCTATCATTTTTATATATTGTAATTTCTTTTTCTTCTTTTTGGCCACAAAAACCACCTATTTATTAGCGTTCTTTTCTACGACAATAAGACTAAAGATATCTTTATTATTCTTAATATAGAAAATGCCTTTTTTATGTTCAATAATATTGTAGTAAACTATTGGTAACTTTAAATTATCGCGGACATCAAGAAGTTCGGTAAAGCTTTTAACCGAAGTAACATTGTAATTTGACATATCAAATTTTGTTTTGGTTTCGACTATTAAACGATCATAATTTTTAAGAAGCTTATCGACATATTTATCATATGCTGTCTTACTCTTTATAAGTGTTGCTAAATCTTTAATTATTAAAACTATAAATATTGTTGATATAATAAATAACATTATTTCCAGTGCTAAATAATGATAATTTACAACAACTTCCTCAGCCGGAGTAATGCTTTTAGTTGTCTCTAAATTATTAGCATCAAAACTAATTTCCAAAGCCCTTTCAGATAATGGTATTTTAATATTAGCCTTATTAGAATCATTTATCACATAATTCAAACTTTCATCAGTCTTTTTATCAACCTCTAGATAAACATTTAAATAACTGATAATATCGACTCCTGTTTCAATCTTAAACTTATTAGCTAAATAATTATAATAACCATAATCGATAACAGCATGTTCGTTAACAGCAAATGTTCCGGTATTATTAATACTCTTGCTAACCGTATCTTTAACGACATATTTTTCGTCGACAAAGCTAATCCCCTTCGAATTTTCAATAATCAACTGAGCAATAATCCGATAGTTAAAGCCCATCTTGGTAATGGTTTGTATATTAAACAAATAACTATAATCAATATCTATGTGGTCAATTAAATTGGCTACATATGCCCTATTCATTCCTAAAAATTCATCTTTATAGAATTCATTGTCTTTTAAATAAACTTTATATTCAATTTTATTGGTGTCAGAATACGTAATTGGTTCAGCTTTTTTTCTTTCAATGGTTTTTGTGGCAGCAAAAAAACAACCGGCTATAAACACTATAAATAAAATAGTGTTTACGATAACGCGTTCCCAAAAATTATCATTCACACTCTTTTTTGGTGAAACATTTTTAGAAACAATAGCCTTTTTTACACTTACACTTTTTTTGCTAGTATTAGTGACTTTTGTTTTTTGGCTTCCTTTCTTTTCCATTTTATCCCTTCTATAAATTTCTTAACCAAACAGGTAAAAATCCAATATACGGTATTCTTACATTAACCAACCCATAAATCATTTCTTTTGTTACTTTATAGCTATCAATATTGTTGTTGGCATCACCTTTTGTGTATATAATTGTTTGCCCTTCAACGTTTATTTTTTTAGCAATTCGATGAACAATAATAGTGTTTTCATAATTGACAGCAATTACCTGACCAACCTCTAGTTTTTCAATATCATTATGTTTCTTTTCGACAAGTACTACATCACCTTTATAAAGCGCAGGAACCATACTTCCACTGCCAATAACAATTGCATGGTATCTAAAATAACCACTTGTAAAGTAAACCAATATACCAATGATAATTGTGCAAGGAATTAATCCTAATATCTCCTTACTTTGCTTGGCACTTTCAATTTTTTCATCGCGATCTCTTTTATAAAATATGTATAATCGGTATAACAATGCAAAAGGTACAAGCAAATGAATTAATGAATAAATATAATGATTAGGATTTGGTATTATTGGAATCACATAAGTGTATAATTCCATTACTAAGTAAAACAAAATTGTTGGTTTATAACCATCATGAATAGATATATAAGAACCTATGACATTTTTGCTTATATAAGGCAATAAAATCGTAGCTATAAAAACAAAAAAGTCATAAAAATTTTGAAAATGCTGAGAGCCCGCAAAAAAAGTAATATCAAAGATGATAAATAAAATAGTTGTCATAATCACAGATAATTTTGAGCCCTCTGATTTTTTTAGCATCATATAGCGAAGTATTTCCTTAAGAATAATCAATATCACTATTGGAGTAAGAATATCTCTAATACTTCTAAAATTAAAATAATTAATTGTTTTATAAAAACCGGTAAATAAACCTAAAAGATAATATGCTAAAAAGAAGATTAATAAATAAATGATAACCTCTAAGCAGATACTTTTCCAATAACGATTACGGTCTTTTTCAAAACCAAATATTATTTTAAAAAAAACTAATATGATAGCCAAAAACAAAATATAGATATATCTATTTAATATACTTAGTACAAAACTATTTAGCAAAAGTATTGCGATAATAACAATTTCAAACGTTAATAATTTAATGTATCCCTTTTTCATTCTCACAACTCTCCCAAATAATTTTGTTAAAGTATATTAAATCATTAATATACTTTGTTATTCTAGCTTTAGCTAGTACTTGAACTATAAACAACAGTAATTGCTCCAAGTGTTACAATGAAATCACCCAGTAAACCATTTGATGGCGCAGTTCCCGTTGCTGAAATGGTTAAAGTGGCATCAACACTACTACCAGCAGCAATTGTCATTCCAGTATAGTTTGGAGTTCCAACAGTTTCTACATCATAAGTATGACCATCGACTGTCAATGTTGCATTAAACATAGTATTACAATCAGCTTGATTAACATCACCGCTTTCAGCAGTCATTTGTGCGCCAACGTTAATTGGATCTTGTTCAATTGTTCTACTTGCAGCATTTGAATTATATGTACAAGTTAATCCACCACCAGAAAGTGTTGTTAAATCAGCTGCAATTGTTCCTTCATTTTTAATCTTAAATGCATATGATACAGTTGATCCACTTACATTAGTAAGTGTTGGTGCTGTATTTTGAGCAATTGTATACTTATATAAATCAATTGTTCCCGCATTTGTTGGACCAGTACCTGCTACTTGGTATGGGCTACCGGTAGTATTACCCATAGTGCCATTAGCTAAAGCAAAGCCAACGTTCCATGCAGCTGTCGCATTAATTTCAACATTAGCATTTGCTGAAATATTTAACGTACTTGTATAGGCCGCAAAACCGATTGATAAACCTGCTACCGCAATAACAAGCGCTAATACTGAAAGAAGTCTTGCCCCATTTCCTTTTTCCATTATTTCACCTCCTATTTCTATTATTGTTACATAGCATATTTTAGTTGCAACTAATTCGCTAAAAAAGATATTACATGACTAAAACAATACCCTATCTATGCTATGACATAATTATAATACAATTTCAATAAGTCAACAATAAAAAATAAGCTAATTAATTCATTTAATATTTTTTAGTTAGTTTTTTATTCACTTTATTCCATAATTTTTCATCGATTATCGGAGGTATTTTATCCTCATCTTTATATAATACCCATTCTTTTTGAGGATTATTCCTAAGCTGCTTTGTCATATAATCGATTATTTCTGATTTTCTTCCACAATAAAAACCTTTATATTTAGGATTTCTAAGCATTCTGGAAATTGTCGAAGTACACCATTTATTATTCTGCCTAGTTTTTAATCCTTCTTTATTTAAAATATTAACTATTTTATTAATTGAATAATTTTTAACACCATAAAGATAATACATTTTTTGAACGATTATAGCTTCATCTTGGATAATATAAAGATTTCCTGTATTACGATCTTTTTTGTAGCCATATAACATATCGTTTCCCAAAATGGTGCCTTTATTAATGGCTTGATTCATTCCAAATTTTACTCTCTCCGATAGTCTTCTTATTTCATCTTGAGCCATCGAAGCCATTATCGTTAAACGAAGCTCACTATCAGATAGTAAAGTATTGATATTATCATTAATAAACAAAACAGCTACGCCATAAGATAATAACTCTCTTGTATACTTAATGCTATCTAAGGTATTACGAGAAAATCTTGATATTTCCTTAGTGACAATTAAATCAAATTTATTAGTTTTAGCATCATCAATCATTTTTAAAAAACTATCTCTTTTTTTGATGCTAGTACCACTAATTCCCTCATCAATATAACCGGGTATATATTGCCAGTTTTTATTATTTTTGATTAATGCAGTGAAATAATCTTTTTGATTTTGTAATGAATTTTGCTGATCTAGGTGGTCTGTAGAAACCCTAGCATAAAAAGTCACTTTTAAATTCAAAGAAGATAGATTAATTCCCATATTTAATTTTTTTCTAATTGCATATAAATCCATATAATAAAAAATATGCTAATAATAAAAATATTGCACTAAGTGAGCCTAATGCACTAGCCCTTGAAAAGCAAGGATACGGGTATGTTGTAGCAAGTATCGGAAAACTATCTGGAGATATGCCATATACTGTTTTTTATGCTCGCAAAAGCTTTATCAAAAAAAATGATGAAATAATACGTAATTTTGTTAAAGCAATTAATATGGGGTTAAAGTTTACCGAAGAAAATGATAGTAAAACTATCGCTAAAATAATTCTTCCTCAGTTCCCAGATACATCAATAAATGATTTAGCTAAAATAATTAATCGATATAAAGAAAACGATGCTTGGCTTACAAACAACATCATTTCTGAAAAATTACTACAGAATCTAGAAGATGTCATGATTGACAATGATTTGCTCGACAAGTATGTCCCATTTAAAGACATAGTAAAAAATTATGAATAAAATTTTACAAGTAAAAAACATCAGTAAAACATATAACACTTTAAATGGTGAAATAGAAGCTTTAAAAGATATATCGATTGATATTAATGAGGGAGACTTTACCGCAATTATCGGTTCATCTGGATGCGGAAAATCAACTCTTTTTAACATCATAATCGGCTTAGAAAATAAAGATAATGGGATTATTAAAAAAAATGATAATTTAAAAATCGGTTATATGCTTCAAGAAGATGCACTACTTCCCTATCTTACCATTTTTGAAAATGCCATGATTGGTTTAAAAATTCAAAAAAAAGATAATGACGAAAATAAGAAATATGTTTTAAATCTTTTGAAAGAATATGGATTAATCGAGTTTATTAATAAATATCCAAAAGAGTTATCTGGAGGAATGAAACAAAGGGTTGCTTTAATTAGAACGCTGGCTACCAGACCCGATTTACTACTTTTAGATGAACCATTTTCAGCGCTTGATTATCAATCAAGAATTAAAGTTGCTGATGATGTCTATAACATAATTAAAAAAGAAAAGAAAACAGCTATCATGATTACCCATGATATTGGTGAAGCAATTAGTCTCAGTCAAGTTATTTATGTTTTTTCAAAGAGGCCAGCTGTAGTTAAGAAAAAATATAATATAAAACTCCCAAATAACATTAACTCAATTGAAAAACGAAAATGTCCAGAATTTGCCAATTATTATGAAAAAATATGGAGTGATTTAGATGAAACAATCTGAAAAACAAATAGCTTTTTTAAAAAATATAAAAAAGGAAAAAAGAATTATTTTGTTATTTCAAATATCATTAACAATAATATTTTTTCTAAGTTGGGAGTTTTTATCAAGTAAGGGTTATATCAACAGCTTTATTTACTCAAGTCCCAGTAAAATAATAATAACTATCAAAGATTTAATCATAACTAATAATATTTTAAAACATGTTTTCACAACCGTTTTAGAATGTTTAATAGCATTTATATTGGGAACATCATTAGGCTTTGGCATAGCAATTATTTTCTATTTGTTTCCAATTACGATTAAAATATTTGATCCATTTTTAACAATCCTCAACTCGCTTCCCAAAGTTGCTCTTGGGCCCATAATTATAATCATGGCAGGCGCTAATCCTAAAAGCATTATTCTTACAGCTTTATTAACTAATATTATTGTCAATATTTCGACTATTTACAATGGCTTTACTAATACCGATGAAGTCAAGATTAAACTATTTAAGACGTTTAAAGCTAGCAAAAGGCAAATGCTTCATTACTTAGTTATACCAAGTGCTTACCCAACAATAATAACTAGTCTAAAACTTAATATATCTCTTACTTTAATTGGACTATTACCCCCAGTGGGAGAAAAAATATTTTTTAATAAATGTTATAGTAGATATTGATTTCATTATCATTTACTATAACTTTGTCGATTAAATGTTCAATAATTCTTCTTTGCTCATCAAAGTCCATTTCAAACCAAG
>JAFYER010000012.1 GCA_017544165.1 Bacilli bacterium | reverse complement strand
TCATAATCTTGTCCATGTTGATAACAATTATTTTAAAATTGTTAATATATAAGTCATTACCATCTTTATTACATACATAATAATCCGTAAATACAGGTTTATTAAGTCCCATGTGATATGATAGATCAATATGAATAAATTCCGTTTTGTAATCATATCTTTCGCCAATTTTTGCATTAGAACTATAAAAAGCTGTAAAATAATTAAAATTTCTAACTTTCGTAGCATCATCAAAGCTAGTATTTAACTCAATATTAATTTTTTCACCATTAGTTTCCACGAGTAAATCTAATCTTTTAACTCTTTCTTTACTAGAACTAACACTTAGTTCAGTTTTTAAAATCTTAATAATTTTAATATCTTTATCTAAACAGGTAGATAAAAGAGCCTCAAGTAAGTGAAAATCAGTATCATCTACAAAAATAGTACGAAAAATACGATCATATCTAGATGTAAAAAACATTTAACCTCCTTTCACCCTTATATATACCGAGTTTTTATCTGATTTCCTTTTTTTTTAACCAAATTTGTTAAAAAAAATTAAATTATTATTTATTTAGCTAAAATGATATAATAAGTTAAAGAGGTAGAATATGAGCTTATCAAAGTCTAAATATTGTCGAGGAATTACATGTCCTAAAATGTTATGGTTAGATGTTAATAATCCTGAAGTCGGGACGGAAATTAACAATGAAGCTGTTTTTGAAAATGGTAAAAAGGCTGGTGAACTTGCTAAAAAATTATTCGGAGAAAACATTGATATACCTTTTAGTGAGGATTTATCATTAATGCTTGATAAAACTAATGAGGTTATTGAAAATAATGAAAATGCCATTATAACCGAGGCATCATTTTGTTTTGATAATAATTTTTGTAGTGTTGATATTTTAAAAAAGAAGGGTAATTCATATGAAATATATGAAGTAAAAAGCTCTACGAAAGTAAAAGATATTTATATTGAGGATATATCTTATCAATATTATGTATTAACAAAATTAGAAATGAATGTTGAAAAAGCATGTGTGGTTTATATTAATTCTTTTTATGAAAGAAATGGTGATTTAGATTTAAATTCTCTATTTAACATTGAAGATGTAACTGAAATAGCTAAGTCTAAATACTATGAAATAGAGAAAAACATTAATAGTTTAAATAATATTTTAAGCAACAAAAAAGAACCCAATAATCCAATATCTAAAAATTGTATTAGTCCTTATGAATGCCCATATTTTGCATATTGCACCTCTAGCTTAGAAAAACCAAATATATTTGATTTAAAAAGACTAAGAAGTACTTCAAAGTTTAAATTATTTAATGAAGGTATTGTATCTTTGCCTGATTTAAAAAATAGTGGTATTGAGGAAAAAGTAAGAGTAGAACTTGGTTATAAAGATAAGAAAGAAGATTTGATTAATAAAGAAAGTATTAAAGGGTTTTTAAATACACTTTCTTATCCTTTATATTTTTTAGATTTTGAAACTTTTCAAGAAGTTATTCCTTCGCTTGATAAACAAAGACCATATGAGCAAGTACCATTTCAATATTCTCTTCATTACATTGAAAATGATGAACTAAAACATAAAGAGTTTTTAGCATATCCTGGGGTAGACCCAAGAAGAACACTCGCTGAAAAACTATGTGAGGATATTCCTATGGATGTATGCAGTCTAGCTTATAATATGAATTTTGAAAAAAGTGTCATTAAGCGTTTAGCAAATATTTATCCGGATTTAAAGAAGCATCTTATGAATATTCATGACAATATGAAAGATTTAATGGTTCCTTTTTATAATATGGATTATTATAATGGTAAGATGGCTGGTTCATATTCAATTAAATATGTTTTACCTGCATTATTTCCTGATGATCCGGATCTTGATTATCACAACCTAGAGGAAGTTCATAATGGCTCCGAAGCGATGAATGCGTATTTTATGATGCAAGATTTAAGTGGAAAAGAATTAGATAGTTTAAGAAATAACTTACTTAAGTATTGTAAGCTAGATACATATGCAATGGTTAAAATCCTTGAAAAATTAAAAGAGGTAGAATAATAAAATTTCTTGTGTTAAATAATAATAAATGATAAAATCAACTGATGAAAAAAGGAGGTATATATGTTTAAACTTGTTTCAAATTATAAACCAAGTGGCGATCAACCAAAAGCTGTTGAAGAGCTTGTAAGTGGTTTAAATTCTGGTAAAAAAGACCAAGTTCTTTTGGGTGCAACAGGAACAGGCAAGACATTTACAATTGCTAATGTTATTGAAAAAACGGGTAAGCCCACGTTAGTTCTTGCTCATAATAAAACCTTAGCAGGTCAACTATATGCTGAATTAAAAGAGCTTTTCCCCGAAAACCATGTTGAATATTTTGTTAGTTATTATGATTATTATCAACCTGAGGCCTATGTGCCATCCTCAGATACATATATTGAAAAAGATTCTTCGATAAATGATGAAATCGATGAACTTCGCCATAAAGCTACATCAGCACTTATCAATTTTGATGATGTTATTGTCGTATCAAGTGTGTCTTGTATTTATAATATTGGTCAAAAAGAAGACTATGAAAATAACATGTTAGTTTTAAATGTAGGCGACACCTTTTCACGTAATAAAATATTAAATCGGTTGGTTGACATGACTTATGAAAGAACTGATTTTGATTTTCATAGGGGGACATTTAGAGTAAGAGGCGACCAAATTGATGTCGTTCCTGTCAATGAAAAGGAAAATGCAATTCGAATTGAAATTGAAGATGATAAGATAGTATCTTTATACATATTTGATACATTAACGGGGGCAGTCGTTAAGAATAAACAGACAGTTATTATTTCACCAGCATCACTTTTTGTTACTAGCAAGGAAACAATGGAAAAAGCTCTTAAAAATATTGAAGATGAACTTCATGAAAGACTTGGAGAATTACACTCGCAAAACAAGCTTTTAGAGGAACAACGTTTAAAAGAAAGAACTAATTACGATATTGAAATGCTTCGCGAAACTGGTTTTTGCAGTGGCATTGAAAACTATTCGAGACATTTAGCTTTAAAAGGTCCCGGAGAAACACCAACAACTCTTATGGATTTCTTTCCTAAAGATTATTTATTAGTAATTGATGAATCACATGTAACTATACCCCAAGTAAAGGCAATGTTTAATGGTGATAGGATGCGTAAACAAACACTTGTCGATTATGGTTTTAGGCTTCCAAGTGCTCTTGATAATAGGCCTCTTAGATTCGAAGAATTTCGTGATAAAATTAATCAAGTAATATATGTATCTGCAACACCTGGAGATTATGAACTTGAACTTACTGATAATAAATATGTTGAACAAATTATTAGGCCAACAGGCCTTCTTGATCCAACAATTGAGATTAGAAAAACAAATGGTCAAATTGATGATATTGTTGCAGAAATTAATAAGAGAGTTGCAAATAATGAAAGAGTACTAATAACTACTTTAACAATTCGCATGAGTGAGGAATTAACTGATTATTTAAAAGAACTCAATATCAAAGTAGCTTATCTTCATAATGAAGTAAAAACCCTTGAAAGACTCAAAATAATTCATGATTTAAGACTAGGCATATATGATGTCATAGTGGGTATCAATCTTTTAAGGGAAGGACTAGATATTCCTGAAGTAAGTCTTATATGCATTTTAGATGCTGATAAACAAGGATTCTTACGCAGTGAACGAAGTTTGATCCAAACAATAGGTAGAGCTGCTCGTAATAAAAATGGCCACATTATCATGTATGCTGATGAAATAAGCGATGCTATGGATAAAGCTATTAAAGAAACCCAAAGAAGAAGGACTATCCAAGAAAAATATAATGAAGAGCATGGCATTATTCCAAAAACAATTATTAAGGATATTAAAGAAGTTGTTTCAACTTCACTTGATAAACCTAATGAAAAGAAAAAGATGAATAAAAAGGAATTAAACGATATGATTATCAAAGTTGAAAATGAAATGAATGATGCTGCTAGAAGGCTCGATTTCGAAAGAGCAATGGAACTTCGTGATATTTTATTTGAACTAAAAGGGATTTAAAATCCCTTTTAATTATGGTAAAATCAATATAATGTGGAGTGATGAAAATGAAACCAGTATATATTTTTGGACATAAAAATCCTGATACGGATTCAGTATGTTCTGCCATAGCTCTTGCTTATTTAAAAAATAAACAAGGTTTAAAATGTGAACCAAGGGTAATTGGCACAATTAATCAAGAAACAAAGTTTGCTTTAAATTATTTTGATGTTCCTGAACCTGCATATTTAAATGATGTTCGGGTGCAAATAAGCGATATAAATTTTGTAAAAAGAGCCTATATAAGTGAAAACGATAGTATAGCAGCTGCTTTTGATAAGATGCATAAACTTGATTTAACGGCGATACCTCTTGTGGATGAAAAGAAAAAACTTGCGGGGTATGTAACACTAAAAGGAATGGCTAAATATTTAATAGGTGAAAAAAGAGATTATATAAAAACTAATCTTAAATTTTTATTAAAGACTTTAAATGCGCGAATTATAACTAATTTTCAAAGCGATTTTGAAGGACTTATTTCAACAGTTACTTTTAGTAGTGATACTTTTATCAAAGAGGTTCCTCTTTCTAATGAAAGCATTTTAGTAGTAGGTGATCGCTATAAAGTAATTGAATATGCTATTGATTCAAAAGTTCAACTCATTATTTTAACAAGAAATAGAGTTATTCCTAAAAAACTTTTAAGTAAGGCCGTTAAAAATAAAGTCAGTGTTATTACAAGTGGATATTCGAGTTTTGAATTATGTAATAAACTTTCATTATGTAATTATGTAAATATATTGAATGAGACGACAAATCCAAGAGCTATTTCCTCACATAGTTTTTATTCTGATTATGTTTCCCAAACAAAAAAGCTTAGTTATTCCAACTATCCAATTATTAATAAGAAAAACGAATGTGTAGGAATGCTTAGAGCCAAAGACACTATCGATTATGAGAAAAAAAGGTGTATTTTAGTAGATCATAATAATTATGAACAATCAGTTGATGGCCTTAATGAAGCAGAAATACTTGCTGTCTATGACCACCATAATATTGGAAATATTGGTACAACTTCACCAATTTATTTTACATGTCAACCAGTTGGATGTACAGGAACTATTATTTATGATTGTTTTTTAAGTGAAGGCATAACCATTCCGAAAAATATGGCAGGTTTACTATTATCTGCTATCATATCAGATACCTTATTATTTACATCTCCAACGGTTACAGAAACAGACAAAAAGTATGCTCGAAAACTTGCTAGAATAGCAGGTGTAAATTTAAAAGATTATGGTATGCAAATGCTAAAGGCAGCTAGTTCGATTAAAGGATTATCTGTGACTGAATTAATTAATCAAGACTTTAAAAGTTATCTTATTAATGAACAAAAATATGGAATTGCTGTTATTACTACAATGGATTATGAAGAAATTGCTAAAGAAATGGATCAATACATATTGAAACTAAATGAAATGAGTAAAGATAGTTACAAAGCTGTTTTTATATTCATTGTTGATATTCTAAAACAAGGTAGTTATATTTTATATAATGATAATGGTGAAGAGTTAATAGCAAATTCATTTGGCATTGAAAATATTAAAGAGGGTGTATTCGTTAAAGATTTAATGTCACGTAAAAAACAAATTATTCCTGCGATAATGAAACAATTAGAGGGTTAATAATGAGTAATCTTAAACTTGATAAAGAAATAAGTAATAAACAAACCATTTTTTTAGGCATAAAAGCTATATTAGTATTATTAATTTCAATTATTATTTATTCTTGCTTAGAATATTATTTTCCGAATTATAAAACAATAATAAGTTTTTCATACTATTTTTTTAATATAACAGTTTTGTTTTTCTTTTTTCAAAAGCGATTAAAGAAAGACTTTGTTTTTTTTAAAAAAAATATAAAAGAATATTTAAAATATATTTTAAAAAATCAGATTATTATGTTTGTTATCTATTTGTTTATATCTTATATAGTTACGATTATCATGCGTAATCCATCAACATCACTTAATCAACAAGAAATAGAAAAACTACCTGTATTAATTCTTTTGTTTATTGCAATTATTTATGCACCTTTTGTTGAAGAGTTATTATTTCGCGGATCTATTCGAAGAATTATAAAAAATGATAATATATTTATTATTATATCTGGCTCAGTTTTTGGCTTTTTACATACTATAGGTGAAATCTCTTTGGCTGAAACCATATTAATCGGATTACCGTATGTTTTTTGTGGAATGTATTTTGCATATATGTTCGTTAAAACGGAAAATATATGTGTGCCAATGACATGCCATTTTATTCATAATACATATGCTGTTATGCTATTGTTATTGTCTAGAATGATTCATTAGGAATTAAAAAAATAGTGTAATATTATTGCACTATTTTTTGTTTTTATTTTTAAATTTTATTATAAATACATATGCGATAAGAACAATTATCAGGATATCAGCAACTAATAATAATGTTTTTGCCTTTTTATTAAGCGGTTCTTTTTCATCATTTTCGATTTTGTTTTTATCATTATTATCATCAACTATGGTGTTAGTATTATCTTTTTTATTATCATCAGGCGTTACACTTTTTTCTTCGTCACGAATTATATTTAAACTATAGGCATTCAAGTCACCATTTTCAGCATATACAAGGATAAAATAAACATTGTTTCCAACTTTTAAATTTTTATCACCATCTAGAGTAACAGTTGCCAAATTGCTCGAAGTTGTATACTCAATATTTGCAATTGTTACATCATTATCTACATGGTATGTATAATTCTTTTTTTTGCCAAAATCTATTTTTTTACCGTTTATACTTAGTGATGATAAATTATTATCTGTTGATAATGACTTATTATTTGATTTATTTTGACTTTTTCTATTAATCTTGATTGTATATGTTTGTGTTGCGCCATTTTCTGCGGTTACAGTAATATTAAATGTATTTAATCCAACATCTAATTTTTTAGTTCCAGTACCAGCAATTGTAGCTTTTGAATTTGATGCTGTAGCGTTAATAGTAACGGTGGTTATATCATTTTCAACATTATCATAATAGTTAGATGAACCGTTAAATGAAATAGAAGTATTAGAAACTGTTAATGTTTTTAGTGTATTATCGGAACTTCGATTATCAGTTCTTGTTATATTAATTGTGTATACTTTCGTATTATTAAGTTTATCTGTAACCTTTATTTCAAACTTGTTTAATCCATATGCAAGTTCTTTTGTACCAATTCCTGTTATTGTCGAGCTTGATGCCGAAGCAGTAGCAGAAATTGTTGTCGAATTACTGTTAATAGTAGCGGTATACGACGTAGTATTTGGATTAAATGTAGGGGATAAAGTCCCATTTGATAGTGATAGGCTACTTAATACATTATCTATAACATTTACAGTAAATGTAGCATTATTGCCGGTTTGTAACTCAACATTGGAATTTGAACCTTCAGGGTTATTAATGCTTATTGTTGTAGATTTGCCAATGGTGAATGTGCTTTTAGCTTTAAATGTTAAACTTAAAATATTACCTGTACCATTCATACCTGAAAAATTAACACCAGCTATGTTTGTTCCAACAACCATTTGCCAATTATTTAATCCCAAAGTATTTGTTAATTCGAGTAGGGAAGAATCGTAATTTAATTCAGCATCAAAAGCTGTTAAATCGCTAGTGTTGCTCAATTCTAAATTGATAGTAAAACTGCTATTTTCAGAAATATAATTAGAACCAGTCAATTTTGCTGTAAAAGCATTAACATTAACGATTGGAAATAGTAAGATAAAAATCAATACTTTTATTATTTTCTTCATACTAATAACCTGCCTTTCCTGCTATTTTGTTGAGTAAGTATGCCAAATCTAATGAATTAACATTTACATCACTATTTAGTTGGGCTGCATTTAAATATTCGTTTTGTAATCCTTTTTTACCTGAAATATGATTTAACATTGCTGATAAATCTAATGAATTGTTATTGCCATCACCATTTAAATCACCTTTTATTATTACTTTGAATGTACTAATCACTTCATTATCCTTTTTATAAGTGACTGTTGCTCCGGTACCTATTGTAGAACTTGCTTCAATTATTATACCATCTGTTTGCGCTTGAGTGTTTAATTCGTTTTTAGTTTTAAAAGTTATAAAACTTTCATTATTGATTTCTGTGTATGAATTTACATCAAATACATATATGTCAATTGATTTTTTAGTACGTGATCCGTCTAGTGCGTTAATTGTAAATGTTACTAAGCCAGGCTTGTATGTAGTAACCTTATTATTTGTAAAATTAGCTTTTGTTATATCATTTGATGTAATTTCGATATTGGGATAAGTTACTATTCCTGGATTCATTACATAATTTAAATCATATGTTTGATTAACAACTACATTAGTAAGTTTTTCAATATCAAAACTATAGGTTAGTACAACAGGCTTATTTATTAATGTAGGTAAAAGATTATCCTCGATGTGCCATATTGTATTATCAAAGTTTGCATAGTTATTGATATCACGTATTTCATCATAATCTAAATCATTACCTAAATATTCACATGTGTTACTTTTATAATAGTATACATTATTTATAATTAGTTCATTATCACTATATGACTGACTCAATGTTTTATAGCAATCATCATGTTCTTTTCCACTATAATCAATTAAATAAGCAATTCTGTTATGATTTGCTGCTATATTACCAGCAAAAGAAGATAGTGCTGGAGATGGATTAACAAATAAGCCAAGATTAAATGAATTTAAAATGCTAGAATATTCTTGCAAATCTCCGACAAAACTTCCAGAAATACCGCCATTTAAAGTTGCTTTATTATATGACTCTTCAATTGTTGTATTATTAGCCTTGCCGACAATTCCGCCGATATAAGCTTGATTACTTCCTGCAGTTATTGTTCCTTCGACTGAAATGTTTGAAATATTAGCATACTCTGCTTCAGCAGCAAGTATACCACCATAATTATTTGCGGTAATATCTGCATTTACAAAATGTAAATTCTTAATTGTACCAGAAATACTTGCAAAGAAACCGGCATTATCAGTATTTTGTGTTAGGTTACTAATAATATGGTTATCGCCATCAAGCGTTCCTGTAAACATATTATTAAAATTCTCGCTGTTTATTGGTGTAAAATTATCATAGTCACTTAAATCTATATCGTTAGCGAGTTTAAAGTATTTATCGCCAAATTTACTAGTAAACATATAATCAAAATCATTAATTGATTGAATTAAATATGGGCTTGCTTCCGTTCCAAATCCGGATAGAGAAGTGGCAATCGAAAATGCATCAGTTCCCATAGGATTTCCATTTGCATATGTTTTTATATGATAAAGTCCATACCCAAAATTATTTTCAGATTTTAAAGTTGTTGTATCAGCATTTGCCACAGTATATCCAAAATCATTTCCCTCTAATAGAGGTTGTACATTACCTGATTGATCAGTAATTTCAAAAGTTAATTTTGTAGCATTTTCGGCATTACTTGTTCTTGTAGTAACATTATAAGAATAAACACCACTTGAAATAGATGAACTATTAACAGTAGTTATATTATTTACTAAATCATCTATAGTATTATTTGTGAATGCATATATATTAGAAACTTGATCTGAATAAGTTTGGTTTGAAGGGATAACTTTTATTTTAAATGATGAACCAATTAATTCATAGTCGTTATTGATATCTAAACTATATCTTCCGGGAATACTAACTGGACCAACTGTGCCAAGTTTTATTTGCCTATTAGTGTATTCATTAATCAAATAAACTTCATAGGTAGTATTATTTGTTGCATTTGTTAAAAATGAAATTCTTTTTAAAGTTTCTGTATTATTTGTTTTATAAAATTTTTGCTCTGTAATTCTTGTGGTACTATTTGTTGTAGTTGTTTTGGGTCCAATGGTATTATAGGTGTTATCAAAATCTTTAACAATTGTCCGTTTGATTCCAGAAACACTAGATAGTTTTGAATCATATGCTAAGTGAACGAAATTATATGATTGAGAATTACCCCATGAATTTTTTAGTATCCAAGCACCTATAACTGTTCGATAGACACCACCATTTGCTTCGCAAGTTTCTTGATTGTAAGTTGTATTAGTGTTACCTAAATCAGGTAATGCACAATAAGATTGGGTGTAATTATCATCCCAACCAATGATTGACATGGCATGAGAACCACTATATGGATATGCACTTCCATATTTACAATCGTCAGTCCAATTGATAAGGCCCATGCGATCACTGGTATTTGTATAATATACATAACAAGCATAACTTGATGATCTTTGTGGGGCTAAAGTTGCAACATAAGTAGAGCCATAATTCATAATGTGCTCTTTAATTAAATTTCGCCATGCAATTTTAGCTTCTTCAGAGGCGGTTTGATTATTAATATATGGAAAGTTTACGTAATCAGTTGCTATGTAATCTGTTCCAGACATATCAAATACATCTTTTAAATTACGAGTTTTTAACGAAGTAGAATAACTAGAACCCCAAATTCCACTTTGATAGGGTACAGAAACTCCGCGAGTAAGTGTCTCGCCAAAAAAGTTGCCGCCGCTTCCTAGACTTCTTGTAGGGTGATACGGATTATAGGCTTCAGTTATAGTTTGAACTGTAGAATTCACATACGTTGTATGAGAAGCAGGGTTAGCAGAGATATAATCAATTTGATTTTCAGCAAAAATGGCTGGATTATCAGGCGTTCTCAAACCTAATTTTAATATATTTGTTTCTAATGATGATACTGTAGCAAAAGCCCAACATAATCCTAAAGAGCTTTGGTTTTTCATTGGTGTGACATAATTTACACCATCAACATTTCGTAAGTCATAACTACTAGGCGGATTAAATGCTTCTGAAGTGCTTCTTTTTTGCCCCCTTTTTTTTATAGGAGCTTTAAACTCTACAACATATTGTTCTGGAATTGATTCCCATGTAGCTTTTTCTTCTTCAGATAAAGAATTATATTCTTCCCAAAGGGGATTTATTATTAAATTATTTTCATCATATGCATAAGAATTATTGTGATTCTTAACAATGGCCAAAACTAACACAATAACCATTATTAACGATAATACTAAAATTTTTTTCTTCATTATTACATCACCATATTCTCTATATAAAATTTACTATTTTATAGTAAATTTGTCAATTCAAAGAGGTATATTTTATTAAAAAAAAGATAATATTTTTTTTAAAATATTGGTTAAATATTTTATTAAAAAAAATATATTTTTAATATGAAAAGAATATTAGCAATTCTACTATGTATTTTTGCTTTCAATCATACTTGTAATGCAATTAGTGCTCAAAGTTATATTGTGATGGACATGGATTCTAAACAATTTTTAAGTGGGACAAATATTAATGATAAACACTTAATTGCCTCAATTAGTAAAATAATGACCTGTATTATTGCTATTGAAAAAGGAGATTTAAATATTATAGTTACTGTAGATAAAGATATATTAAAAGCAGTAGGAAGTTCAATTTATATTGAAATAGGTGAGAAAATAACATTAAAGGATTTACTATATGGAATGATGATGCGAAGTGGGAATGACGCTGCAATAATGATTGCTAAAACAATTTCTGGTTCAATGGATAATTTTGTTTCATTAATGAATGAGTATGCCAAAAAACTTGGAATGAAAAATACCATTTTTTACAATAGTCATGGTTTAGAAGAGACAAATGGTAATGGTAACATTTCAACTGCTTATGATATGGCAATACTTACTAGTTATGCGATGAAAAATAAGATTTTTAAAAAAATATTTTCCACTAAAGAATATACTGCTAAAAGCGATAAGAAAACATATAAGTGGTATAGTAAAAATAAACTTTTGAAGTATGATTATATAAATGGTGGAAAAACTGGCTATACAATTAAGGCAAAGCGTACTTTAGTCACTACTGCTAAGATTAATGATATAAATGTTGTAGTAGTAACTCTTAATGATAGCAATGATTGGCAAGATCATATATCACTTTATAATTATGTAAGCAAAATGTATAAAAAAATAAGTATTGTAAATAAGAAAGACTTTGAAGTAATTGATGATACTATATTTGCTAATGATCATTTATATATTAAAAAAAATATTTATGTTACATTAAAAAAATCTGAGGAAAATGAATTAAAAATAAAATATTATTTGGTTAAAAAGGATAGTTATAATAATAATGAAAAAGTCGGTTATGTTAATGTATATTTAAAAAACAAAATTATTAATTCTGAACCAATTTATGTTAAATTAAAAAAGAAAAGAAACAATCTATTTCATTAGTGTTAGTTATATAGACTAAAAATGTTTTTTTTGATATAATATTCATAGGATGGTAACATGAAAAAAAATATAGGTTTAATTATTTTAATTATTATACTTGTTATTATAAGCATCTTAATTACCTTTACAATAATTAGTAAGCAAAAGGTTAGTAATAAAAAGTTTAATATTCAAAATGGCGATGTTTTAGAATTTAAAGAATATGAAACGAAAGTGACGGTTTTGCATGTAGCAAGTACCATATGTCAGGATAAGAAAAAATGTATTGATGATGGGGAAATAGAAGTATCACTAAAAGTTGAGTTTAATGATGAGACAACAAATTATACATTGAAGAGCAAAAATCATCCACAAGAACGAATAAAAAATAGCAATAATTATATTATTCTCACATATAATGATGAAAAAATAATAATTGATATTAAGAATAAGACGGAAATGTAAGTCTTATTTTTTTATTAATTCATATATTTTAATATGGTATCAATATTATGGGCTTTTTTAATAGTAATAGGTATTATTTATGCATTTTTAAATGGTAATGTATCAATTATTAATGAAAGTATTTTGGTTAATGCTAATAAAGCATTAGAATTAATAATATCTTTTTTACCAACAATTGTTTTGTGGACCGGTATTATGAAAATTGCTGAAGATGCTGGCCTTTTGACAAAGTTTTCTAATTTTTTAAGACCGGTTTTAAGTAAATTATTCCCGTCGGTGCCTAAAGATAATAAAGCGCTTGGATATATTTCTTCGAACATAGCAGCAAATATGCTTGGCCTGGGTAGTGCAGCAACACCTTTTGGATTAAAAGCTATGATAGAACTCCAAAAAATAAACGATAATAAGAATAGAGCTTCGCAAGCGATGATTACTTTTTTAGTACTTAATACGGCTGGAGTAACAATTATACCGACCTTGATAATTGCACTTCGTTTAGGCTACGGATCCAAAAATCCTACTGAAATTATTGCTCCTGCAGTCCTTTCAACAATGTGTTCAAGTATAGCTGCAATTACTATTGATTACTTTATCAGGAGAAAAAAATGAAAATAGTATCAATAATCGTTTTGCCAATTGTTGTTTTGCTTATTGTTTTGTATGGATATATTAAGAAAATTGATATCTACGCATCTTTTTTAAACGGGGCTAAAGAGGGGATGGAAATTGTTGTCAATATCGCTCCTGCGATTCTTGCGATGGTTTTTGCAGTAAATATATTTTTAGATAGTAATGTTTTAAATTTTATTTTAATGCCTATTAATAAAATAATGCATTTTCCTTCTGAAATATTATCACTTGCTTTTCTAAGACCAATAAGTGGTACAGCTTCATTAAGTATTATGACAAATATTTTTAAAATATATGGGCCGGATTCTTTTTATGGAAGGTTGTCATCTGTATTACAAGGGTGTACAGATACAACAATTTATGTAATCGCCCTTTATTATGGTTCTATAAAAGTTTCAAAAACAAGATACACTGTTTTTGTAGGCCTTATGGCAGATCTTGTAGGAATTGTTATGGCTTTTATCCTTACTAACATTTTCTTTTAAGTTATGATATACTTTATTCGAGGTGGCTTATGGAAAGACTTCAAAAAGTAATAGCCCAAAGCGGTTATACATCAAGGCGTAATGCTGAAAAACTAATCCTTGAAAAAAAAGTAAAAGTAAATGGCAAAATAATAAGCGAATTAGGGACAAAGGTTGATAACAAAGATATAATAGAAGTTGAAGGTAAAATGCTTGAAAAAAATGACAACAAAGTTTATATTTTGTTAAATAAACCAAGGGGTGTTATAAGCAGTGCAAAGGATGAAAAGGGTAGAAAAACAGTTATTGATTTAATTGATAGTGATTTAAGAATTTATCCGATAGGTAGACTTGATTATGACACAACGGGGTTACTCATCCTTACCAATGATGGCGTGCTTGCTAATAAATTAATGCACCCAAAAAATAATGTTCCTAAAACATATTTAGCAAAAGTAAAAGGTTTATTAGATAAAAATAGCATTGATAAATTAAAAAATGGCGTAATCGTCGATGGCAAAAAAGTAGAGATTGTCGATTTTAAAATTAAAAAGAAAGATTTAGAGAAAAATATGACATATATTTCTATTACAATTATTGAAGGAAGAAATCATATTGTCAAAAATTTATTTAAAGAATTAGGCTTTTTAGTTGAAAAACTAACTCGTACGAACTATGCATTTTTAGATATTAAAGATTTAAAATCTGGTGAATATCGTTATCTTACAATTAAAGAAGTGAAAAAACTTTATAACATTTAAAAAGGACTGTTTAGTCCTTTTTTATTATTCATGATTAGTGCAGTTACCTTGACAACTCTCACAACCATCACATTCATTACTTCCTTCTTCAGTTAAACTAATAGCATTAACAGGACAAGAAGATATTGCGTTTTGAAGTTCGGCGGTTTCTAAGTTATCATTGCTAATTGGATGTGATAAACCATTTTCATTAAAATCAAAATGTTCACTATCGACAGCAATACATGCACCACAACCAATACAATTATCGTTTACGACTAGTTTTTTCATTGTACCTCCATGTCCAATTATAGTAAAAATAGTGATAAAAAGCAATAATGCCTTTATATTGCTTTACATTTATGATATTATTATGCTAAGAGGTGGATGGCTATGGATTCCAGAGTAGAAAAATATCAAGACAAAAACCTTGAAATTGGGTCTAGAACGGCTAGAAATACCGAGCTATATAAAGAGATTAATAAAACGGAATTAGATAGTTTTGAGGTTAAGAGTAATGCAACTGTTATAGGAAATAATCGTAGTAATATTGATGTTGAAAAGATTAAAAATATTCTTGATACCCATTATAAAGACACGCCCGCTAGAAGAGGCATTAAAATTGAAACTGAAGAGTCTAGTGCGGAAACAAAACCTTTTTTTGAGACAAAAGAATATGATATTAATGTTATTATAGATAAAGCAAAAGAAGATAAAGTTGAAAATTATGAAGAAGAGCGCTCTAAGAAACTAAGAAATACACAGTTTGATATCTTGAACAATTTGAATATTGATCCAAATGATTATATCGAAGATTATGAAGAAGAAAGTAAAAAGGTTAAAATTCAAGAGCCTAGTCATACAACAAGTAACGTTAAGGAACTAGAAAAGTTAATTAATACAATTACAATTAATGAGAAGTCAGATACTAAGAAAAAAACAACAAAAAAAGAAAGTAGTACTGATGTTACTAATAAAATTATTCCTTTAGATAAAAAAAGTAATAGTGATCCTCTTGATATTTTTGAAGATTTAAAGGGAGATGGAACAACGGCTGTATTAGAGGGACTTCAAGAAAAAACTCAAAAAATAATTCAAAAAATGGAAGATACAACATCTTTTGAAGACTCGTTTTTTACTAAAGAAAATGACTTTAAAAAATCTGATTTTGAAGATTACCGAGAAATTGAAGAAGAAAAAACAGGACCAATTATAAAAATAGCTATCATTATATTATTAATTGTATTTATAATAGGCGTTGTTATTTTAGTTAAATCATTATTATAATTGCATACAATTAAATATGAAAATTAAAAAGATTAAAAGATTTTATTACTATTTAATAACGATGTTTTTAATCTTTTTTTGTGCAATACTTTTACTCAGTATTTATACTCGAAAGACTTCAAAAAGAATTGAGAATATATCTAAAATATATTTTGAAAAAGAATTATATAGTTATTTAAATAATATAAGTAGGCAAGTTATACTTGATGATATATTGCAAATATACAAAAATAAAGATGGAGAAATATTGTACGTTGATTATAATATGACTAATACTTATATGTTATTAGATCAAGTAACTAAAAATATAATAAATGAACTCAATAAAAAGGAGTATATTGTTTTAAAATTACCATTTTTAATCGGCGTGAATAATGCTTTTTTTAGTAATTTAGGCCCCAGAATAACGATAAAAATTGATTTTATAGATTCATTATTAACTAATATATATAGTAAAATAACTAATTATGGTATGAATAATGCTTTGGTAGAATCCTATATAAAGATATCAATAACAGGTAAAATAATAACACCAGTAGGAAATAGTGAAAAAAAGGTTGACTACAACATGCTAATTGCTTCGAAAGTAATCAATGGAAGAATACCGCTTTATTATGGAGGACTAATTAATGCGGATAGTAATATTTTAGATATTCCCATTAATGATTAATTGTGATATAATTGATAATAGGTGAGACTATGGACAATAAATGTTTTATTAATGAAGCATTTACATATGCGATTAATGAGTATTTAAGTAGTAAGAATTTGCCTGAAAGCGAGAAATATAATTCTTTTTTTGCAGTTGTTATTAGAAGCCTTATGACTATTTATGATGAACTTGACATTTTAAATCCTTTTTATTTCAATGATGAAACTTTGTTATATACTAATATGACAAAATACGGCTATGGTAATGTTGAAATAGATGAGTTATTTAAGGAACTACAAAAGTATTATGATAAGGAAAATGATGATGGATTCATTTTTATAGAAAAAAGACTTGTTGATATGTTTATTGAAAAGTATAAGAGCATGAATTTATCAGAAGATGAAATAAATAAATTTAGGATATTATTATATAGTCCTAAAGCTCAAAATCCGCTTATGGTTTCATATAATTTCTTGATGGCAAATAATCCAAATGAAATAATTGATTATTTTGAAAAACAACTTGAAGAAAATGTAAAAGTCGAACCGGAACCAATTAAAGAAACGTTAAATTTAGAGGCATATGAAATATTAAAATATTCTCTTGAGGATATTAAAAATATGAGTGCAAATGAACTTGATGACGTCAATAAAAAGGTATATAATTATTTCGATATAAACGCCAATGCTATTAACAAAAAGTATTTATTAGATAAGGCTGTTTATGATTATAATCATCCAAAAAGTGCGTTATCAACTGGAAATGGTTATGTTGATATCTTGTTTATTTTGAGTATAATAGCTACTCTTGTGATGGTTATATTTATTATTACACTTATTATATTATAGGGGGTATCTATGAATGTTTTAATAAATGATATCAAATATGAAATCATTGAAAATTATAAGGACGCAATTGATAGTGATTTATTAAAAGAAAAAATAACCGATTATTTTGAAGAATTTGACTATATTTTGGGCGATTGGGCATATGGAAAACTTCGTTTAAAAGGGTTTAATGATAAAAAGAATAAAAACTATAAACCGATAAATGACTATAATAATATAAAAAATTATCTCAAAGATAATTGTGCTTATGGGTGTCGTTACTTTATTCTAAAAAAGATTGAAAAATTATAACATTTTTGTTATAATTTTTTTATGATAGAAGGGATTGAGTAGAGTGAGTAAGGTAAAAATTAGTTTAGTTAGTGGTAATATAATTGAAAAACCTATAGTAACTTGTTTTAAAGGTAACAATGCTACTTATTTAATTTTAGATAATGAAGCAAATGGTCAAATGGGTTATCCTATTATTTGTATAACCAGGTTAAATAATAATGTTGTAGAAAAAATATCTGACGAAGGTGAATGGAATGCTGTTAAAGAAAATTTGAGGACTATTATTGGGGGAACAACTCCTGTTTATGTTAGTGTTCCTGAACAACTAACTGCTCAAGATGATTTTTATAAACAACTAACTTTACCAGTAGCATCTTTTGATGTATTAAAAAATTCTTACGTAGTTCCAGTTGAGACTCCGGTTGCGCCTGAAACTCCGGCTGCGCCAGTAGTTGAACCAGCTCCGATTGAAGCTCCACAAGCTGCTCCAGTAACAAATTCTTCTCCAAGTTTAGGCGATGCAACGGTACTTAATACTGCATCTACATTAGGTCCTGTGCAAACAACTACATCAGTGGGCGCGCCTGCAATGGATGCACCTGTTGCAATACCATTGCCAACAAATCCTGAAGTTTCATCACCAATGCCTGAACCAGTACCGGTTACAACGCCGGGTGAAGCTCCTAATCCAACACCGCTTCCAGCTCAAGAGCAACCTTTGGTAAGCCCATCAGATGATATTCAGGTTTTAAAAGATTCTTTTATGAAATCATGTGAAAATATGTTTGATGCTTTAATAAAAAAGTTTGAAAAGTAAATAGATGCTTAGGTATAATCCTAAGCTTTTTTTATATAATTTATTATGAAAAATACGATTGAATATTATTACGATTTAATAATTGGGAAATTGTATATTGAAAATAATGTTTATCATTTTAAAATTGATAATGATGATTATTATTTTTTACCTTTTTTATATGATGAAAAGACAGTTAATAAAATAATTGAATATATAGTCTTTTTAAAAAGAAAAAATATTTATTGTCATGAAATATTATTAAACATTAAAAAGAGTTATTTAACAAAAATAGACGAAGTTAATTATCTCTTAATGAAAGTACATGATAAGAATAGGCAATATTCATTATTTGATATGTTAGAATTAAATCGAAAGGTAAACATAACTTTTGACAATTATTCTAATAATTGGACTATTCTATGGAGTAAAAAAATAGATTATATTGAAAATCAAATATCAGAAATAAAAATTGATAAAATAATTAATTCCAGTATTGACTATTACATAGGCTTAGCAGAAAATAGCATATATTATGTGAATATGATTAATAGGGATTATTTGAAAGATAAGCCAGTTTTATCACATAAAAGAGTATATTTTCCTAACACGCAATTAAATTATTTAAATCCTTTATCTTTTATTATTGATCTTGAGGTTAGGGACATTGCCGAGTATTTAAAGGCAATGTTTTGGGCGAAAGATGATGCATATGGGGAACTACAGGCATATTTAAAAACAAAAAGATTAACACCATATTCTTACAATATGCTTTTTGCAAGACTTTTATATCCTTCATATTATTTTGATGTATATGAAAAAGTTGTTAATAATCATGAAAATAGTGAGAAAATAATCATATTTTTAAATGGGGTGAATGAATATGAGCTATTTTTAAAAAAAGCATATAAGTTAATATCCTCATATGCAAAATTATTAAAAATAGACTGGCTTATATACTAACATTTATAATTCCTTTTATTTCAGGAATTTCATTTTTAAAAAAATCAAGTAAACTATCATTGATGGTGTTATCTTGGTACATGCAACTACTACATGCACCAATGAGTTTTATATAAATATATCCGTCTTCATATTTTATAAATTCAATATCACCACCATCCATATTTAGATAAGGCCTAATTTTCTCAATTAAATTCAATATTTTTTCTTTCATGTAAATCACTCAATTTATTATACCATTTTTTTATAATTTTTGATATAATTGTGCCAGGAGACAAGTTATGGCTGATTTGAAGACGGGAAGTATCGTCAAAGGCCAAGTCACAGGAATAGAGAAATATGGTGCTTTTGTATCAGTTGATAACGATTATACAGGGCTTATTCATATTTCAGAAGTATCAAATGATTTTGTTAGCGATATACATAATTTTTTGGAAATTGGTGAGATTATATATTGTCAAATATTAGAAGTCGATAATAATCACAAACAATTAAAACTATCAATAAAGAACATAAATTATAAAACAAAGTCTAATAGCAAAATGAAAGAATCAAGACTTGGTTTTTTACCACTTAAGAATAATCTTGAAAAGTGGATAAACGATAAATTATCCGAAATTAATGAAAGCAGTTCTAAATAAGGACTGCTTTTTGCTTTTTTGAAGGAATTATGGTATAATAGCCAGCGGTGTCAAGAAAAAATGAAAAAAATGATACATAAAAAAATAATTATTTTAATTATAACATTAATTGTTTTAACAATTTGTATTATTATGGGATTTAATAAAAATATTTATAATAAAAAACCTATTAAAGTTGTAAATAATTTTAGTTTTAATACTAATGATGCTTTTGATGTTGAAAAAATGTTTAATCAAAAGGTTGATTTGAATAATTATGAAATTGCTTATTTAAGCAATGATAAACTGGAAACTTTTGATGAATCTTTAGAGGCTGGTGTTTACGAAGTAGTTATAAAAGATAAAAAAACCAGTTTGGAATATGAAAGTATTGTAACAGTTATTGATAATTCTGGCCCGGAAATTGAATTAAATGATAAAAATACATTTAATAGTAATGATTATTTAGAAATAGCTACATTCGTTAAAAATTGTAAAGATAATACATCTTATGAATGTCGTTACCATGTTTACGATGAAGAAGAAAATCTCGTATCATCATTTTCTCATGAGGTAGGGGAACATACTTATATTCTAGAAGCATATGATGATAACAATAATAAAACATATAAGATTATTAATTATGTAATTGATAATGGTGTCGAAATGTCCACAAAATACGGAATATATTATTCAAACGCTGGTTTTTCTTCATCTAATCCGATAGCCAGTCAAGCATTATCATATGTTGGAATAAGTGGATATAACTGTGAAACGTTTTTCTTTATGTCACTATTTAACACGCCAGGAATTAAAGAACAAATACATGTTTATAGTGATCGTCAAAAATTTGTTGATGAAAATAGATATGAAGTTTCGCTTTTAGAAGCAATGCCTGGCGATGAACTTCGCTATGCTAACAATGGTTATGGTCAACCACATGTTGCAACCTATATTGGTAATGGTCTTGCTGTTCATGGCGGCTTTAATGGCTCAAATGTAGCTGTATATGATGCAATTATGCCAATAGCTACTATACCAACTGTTTATAGATATAAAATCCAATAAAAAAAAGAACCTTAATAAGTTCTTTTTTTTATTATCTAGATGGTGCCCGGGGCCGGACTTGAACCGGCACGAGGTTTAAATCTCGCAGGATTTTAAGTCCTGTGCGTCTACCTATTCCGCCACTCGGGCAGGCACTGTCTTAAGTTAATAAGACTACTTAATTATAACCCGAATATAGGCTATTTTCAAGTCCCTTTTTTCATAAAACTTTATTGACAAGATAATTTATCGTATGCTATAATCAATTTGTTCCAAATAAGTGGGGGAATACCCAAGTCTGGTTGAAGGGACTGGTCTTGAAAACCAGGAGGTCGGGTAACCGGCGCAGGGGTTCGAATCCCTTTTCCCCCGCCACTAATTTTTATCGCGGGATGGTAGCAGTTTGGTAGCTCGTCGGGCTCATAACCCGAAGGTCGAAGGTTCAAATCCTTCTCCCGCAACCAATTTGGTTCCGTAGTGTAGTGGCCTATCACGTCTGCCTGTCACGCAGAAGATCGAGGGTTCAAATCCCTTCGGAACCGCCATTTGGCTCCATAGCTCAGTCGGTAGAGCAGAGGACTGAAAATCCTTGTGTCGCTGGTTCAATTCCCGCTGGAGCCACCATAAAGGTAAACAATTTACTAACCAATGGTTAGTTTTTTTGTGCATAAAAAAAGCAAGCAGTATGCTTGCTTGAATTAACATGGTAATAATTTACCATTCATATATGCAATATTTAATTCATTTGTTTGCCCGTTTACATTAAACTTACGGACACGCCCAAGAAGAGGTAAGTTAAAATCATAAAAAACTCTAATTTTGAATATATACGTGCAATTTTTAAATGTATTTTTTTCATAACTAATGCAATATCGATATTTTTTTGATGAATTGGTTAATTCTAAAGCCTCACTATCAAGATCAGTTACACCATAACTCCCCTCAGGGCAATGACCTTTCGTATCATGACCATTATTCTTTAAATAATTATTAATTATGCTTACAGATCCTAAACCACTTAGTGAATCATCAATGGTAATTCCTTGATATTTTTCAATTATGGCAGTCATTTCATTCTTTAATCGATAAGCTCTTGCATATGTTAATGCAAGTGCTAAAAATGCAGAAAAAAGAAGCGTAAAAACCATTACCATTCCATATACCCAAGCACCACCGACAGCATCACGCATTTAAATCACCTCTTATTATACATAATTATTATAAAATAGTTTAGAAATAAAAATCAATATCAACTTCCTATTGCATCATTATAAAATTGTGGCTCGCATGTTAAGTTTATTTTCAAATTTTTGAGTACTTTAGCATCATTATCAGTTAGTATATACGTACAATGAGCATTTGATCCTTTTAATTTTGATAAATTGTTTAAAGCTTTTTTTATAACAGGATTTGTAACCGCGCAAATACTTAAAGCTATTAAAACTTCTTGCAGTTGTAACGTTTTGTAATTACTTATTAATGCTTCTTTTTTAATATTTAAAATTGGTTTTAAAACTGTATCAGATAATAAATCAATTTCATCAGGAATTTTAGTAATATCTTTTATTGCATTAATAATTGCGCTACTTGCAGGGCTTAATAAATCGGTCTCACGTCCTGTAATAATTTTACCATTAGTTAGTTCGATAGCAAGTGCTTGGTGGCCTGATGAATTTGCTTTTTCCAGAGCCGCTGGTATTGCTGGTAAAATAGATTTATCAATTTCAAGTTCGCTTACTAACATACTTACTTTTGAAACAGCTTCATCATCGCTAAGCTCCAATTTTTGGTTACATTTTTCTTGATAAAGCCTGCGCATTATTTCCTTTTTTGAACTTTGAATAACTACATCCTCATCGACAATGGCGCTGGCAACCATATTAACCCCCATGTCGGTTGGTGAAAAATAAATATCTTTTCCCGTTATTTTGTTAAGAGTAGCTTTTAAAATAGGGAATGTTTCAATATCACGATTGTAATTAACTGTACTAATACCATACTTTTCAAGATGAAATGGATCAATCATATTAACGTCTTTTAAGTCAGCTGTTGCGGCCTCATATGCAAGATTAACTGGATGTTTTAAAGGAAGATTCCAAACTGGAAATGTTTCAAATTTAGCATAACCAGCATTAATACCTAATTTATGTTCATGATAAAGCTGGGAAAGACAAGTTGCAAGTTTTCCACTACCAGGACCAGGCGCATTTACTAAAATTAGTTTTTTAGTTGTTTTAATGTAATCATTTGAACCAAATCCACCATCTGAAACAATTTTGTCGATATTTTCGGGATATCCATCAATTGCATGATGAGTGTAGGTTTTTATTTTATATCTTTTTAATTTGTTGATAAAGCTTTTGACACTTTCTTGATTGTTATAAAGAGTTATAACAACACTATTAACTGAAAAACCTTTTTCTTTTGATTGTTCAATTAATCTTAAAACTTCAACATCATATGTAATACCATAATCCGCTCTTGTTTTATGCCTTTCAATATCATTAGCATTTATACAAAAAATAATCTCTAAGTCGTCTTTAAGCTCTAAAAACATATTTATTTTTGCATCTGGTTTAAAACCGGGAAGTACTCTTGCAGCATGGTTGTCTTCAAATAGTTTCCCACCAATTTCTAAATATAATTTGTCAAATAATTTGAACCTTTCTCTAATTTTTTCACTTTGAATTTTGACATATTTATCATTATCAAATCCTATCTTCATTTGTCTTACCATCTCCCATTATAAAAATAATAACATACCCAAAAATAAAAAAGAATAGTAAAAGTAAAAAAAATTTAATATAATAATGTCATATGAAGGAGTAGTAAATGGAAAAAAATGAGTTAAAGCATTTAGCAATTATCATGGATGGTAATGGCAGGTGGGCTCAAAAACAAGGAAAAAAGCGCAGCTATGGCCATAAAGCGGGCGTTGGCGCATTAGAAAGAATTGCTTTACATGCTGTGGACATAGGTGTACAGTGCTTAAGTGTATATGCTTTTTCAACGGATAATTTTAAAAGAAGCAAAGAAGAAGTGGATTATTTGATGAAATTATTTGTAGATAGTTTTCATAGTACAAATAATAAATTTGATAATAGGGGCATTAAAGTCGTTTTTAGTGGTGTAACAGATAATCTTCCAGACGATGTAGTTGAATCAATGAAAACGATAATTGAAAAAACTAAAGATAATCAAAATGGCGTTTTAAACATTTGTTTAAACTATGGTGGTCAAGAAGAAATTATTCGAGCTAGTGAACGTTATCATAAAGATTTAAATTCAGGTAAAATTAAGATGGAAGAAATGAATCGCGATAAGTTTTATGAATATATGGATAATAACCTTCCTCCGATTGATTTAATGATAAGAACGGGCGGGGAAAGAAGATTATCAAATTTTATGTTATATCAAATGATGTATGCCGAAATTTATTTTATTGATACATATTTTCCGGATTTTAATGAGAAAGAACTTGACGATATAATTGATAATTATTATGATGTTGATCGTCGATTTGGAGGTATAAATGAAAAAGAAAGAAATAGTTGATTTAGTTGTTGCTGCAACACTTGTAGTATTTGGTAGTATTGTACTTACTTTTCCTCTTTTAAACCTTACTAATGTTAAATATATTTTTATTGGTGTCCTTACATTTTATGGAGTTATGAATTTAGCTCAATTCCTAGCTACTAGTGATTCAAAGGATTATGAGGGATTGTTTACAATGCTTGCTAGTATGATTTGCTTAATAATCCTTGGTTTTGTAAATATTGATGGCAATCCAAAGAATTTAGCTTTGGTGATGCTAATGTGGATTATTTTGATGAGTTTGATTAAATTGAAAAAGTGCGATTATTATCATGATCGTCATAAAAGAGTTTACATTTTAAAACTCATTACTTTAGTTATTTTTATTTTAATAGGTCTTTTAACAGTTATAAATTTATACTATGATGCTAGAGTTCAAATATTGGTATTAGGATATTTTTATTTTGTTCACGGACTATTAGAGTTAGTCGATCCAATAACCAATTTTTTAATTCAAATTGAGAATAAGAAATAATCATAATTAATTAATAATTGCCATATATTTAACTATGAGAAAGGAAAATATATGGAAATATTAAAAGTAAGTTCAAAATCAAATCCTAGTAAAGTTGCTGGAGCAATCGCAAATATTTATCGAGAAAATGGCGAATGTGAAATGCAAACAGTCGGAGCTGGTAGTTTAAATCAAGCAATTAAAGCTGTGGCAATTGCTAGGGGATTTGTAGCTCCGATGGGAATTGACTTAGTTATAGTGCCGGCTTTTAATGACATTGAAATAGCTGGTGAAGCAAAAACTGCGATAAAGCTTATTATAAAGTCTTGTTAAAAGACTTTTTTTGTTCAATAAAAAACTATGTTATTATCAACATAGTTTACTTTATGAACCAAAGTAATGTGCCAAGACCGATGCCTAGAAGAATAGTTATAATAACTATAATTATAGCATAACTAAATCCATTAATTTTGTAAGAACTGTCATCTGGTAAAATATTTGGAATATTAGGTTTTAGAGCTCTTGAATAGGCGTTATTTTGAGCAACACTTTGTTTCCAAAAATTCTTTTTAATGATATCAACTGCTGGAAATGGTACGGGATTATCATCATCTGGAAAGTTTTTTAAAACGTAATTAATAGGACCATATAATAAATCTAGTCTTTTCTTAACTTCATCGGTAGGATTACTATTGTACTCTTGAATTGTTTGGTTGTATGCATTTAAATACATAGATAACATTTCGTTCATAGTATTATCCAAATTAGGTAAATATAATAATTCATAGATTGCATTAATATTTTCCTCTAAAGAAGGACTATATTGTTTTTCCATTCTAGCATACTCCTATTATCATCATTTTATCAAAAAAGTATTTGTATTACAATTGTTTTTAAAATTCAATTATTGTATTATATATTTGTGATTGGTATGAAAAGCGAGTTAAACGAGGAGTTTATTAACAATTTGTCTGAAAAAAAAGGTGAGCCTATATGGATGCGCAATTTTCGTTTGCAAGCATATAAGAGTTTTTTGGAAATACCTAATCCTGATTTTGGCCCAAGTTTAGATATTGATTTTAATAAGATTAATTATTATAAAGGCAATTTTCAAAAACCAAGTTGTGATTGGCAAACAGTTGATGAAAATGTAAAAACCACTTTTTCCTCACTTGGAGTTATAGATGCTGAAAATCGCTATCTTGATGGTGTCTCAAATCAATATGAAAGTGAAGTTGTTTACCACCAAAATAAAAATAGTGATGTAATTTTTTTGTCAACTGATGAAGCTCTAAAACAATATCCAGATTTATTCAAAAAATACTTTAATAATCTGGTAAAATATAACGAAAATAAGTATACTGCATTAAATAGTGCTTTATGGAGCGGTGGAAGTTTTATCTATGTTCCTCCGTTTACAAAAGTTGATAGACCTTTACAAAGTTATTTTCGGATAGATACGCAAAATTTAGGACAGTTTGAAAGAACAATTATAATTGTCGATCATGATTCAGAATTACATTATATCGAGGGTTGTACCGCTAAAAATTATTCGACAACTTCTCTTCATGCAGGGGTTGTGGAAATATATGTTGGAAAAAATAGCAAATGTAAATACTCAACAATTCAAAATTGGAGTAAAGATGTCTATAATTTGGTTACCAAAAGAGCGATAGTCGAAGAAAATGGTTATATGGAATGGGTTGATGGTAATATTGGCAGTGGTGTTACAATGAAATATCCATCTTGCATTTTGAAAGGCGATAATGCTGTTGGCAATTCAATTAGTATAGCATATGCTAAAGAAAATCAATTTTTAGACGCTGGTGCTAAAATGATTCATCTTGGTAAAAATACTAAAAGTAATATCTTAAGTAAGTCAATTAGTGAAAATGGTGGAAGAAGTAATTATCGAGGAACTGTTAAAATTGCAAAAGAAGCAATGGGTAGTTATGCAAAAGTTAAATGCGATACCATTATTTTAGATGATAAATCTAAATCAGATACATTTCCAAAAAATATAGTTTTGAATAATTCAAGTGTCCTTGAGCATGAAGCCATTATATCAAAAATAAATGAAGAAAAATTATTTTATTTAATGAGTCTAGGATTAAGCGAAAAGGCTGCAAAAGATTTATTTGTTTTAGGTTTTATATCTGATTTTAAGAAAAGCCTTCCTATGGAATATGCTGTTGAATTAAATCGTTTATTAAAAGAGTAAAAAATGAGTTTGCATAGCTCATTTTTTTAATTTGACTATTCAAATGGAAAAATTGGTGATTAGCTACTTTGAAAAAAATATGATAATTTGGCTTTGAAAGGAGGTTAAATGAACAACGTTGTTTTAGTAGGAAGGCTTGTTGAAGACCCAAAAGTTATTGATACTGAAACGGGAAAACAAATGACAAGTGTTACAATTGCCGTAACTCGAAATTATAAAAATCCTGAAGGCATATATGAAACTGATTTTATAAGATGTATTTTATGGAATGGTATTGCAAGTAACACATGTGAATATTGCCATATGGGTGATGTAATTGGAATTAAAGGAAGACTTCAGACAGGTAGTTATGAAAATGAAGATAAACAAAAAGTTTATTATACGGAAGTAGTAGCTGAGAAAGTATCATTTTTATCTTCAGCAAAGCCAAAAGAAACCACTGAAGAAGTAAAAAATGAAAAAAGTAGTAAAAAGAAAAAAGCGGATGAATAATCCGTTTTTCTAAGAGGATTATGAAATTTCATCGATGATAATTTAAAAACAATCGGGGAAAGTAATATAGTTGGTATAATAATATGTCGGCAAGAAAGCCAATATATCATAAAATATTGTTCAGATGAAAGAATAATTGCTGAAGAATATAAAATGATTAGTAAATAAAAATGTATAATAAGTGTTAAGTAATTGTCCAATAATTGATTGACTATTTTAGATATGTTATAATTTTCTTATAAGGAGGCTAAATAATGAGTGATAATGAACTTACACAAGAACAACTAGAACAAATAAAGGCAGGCATTAAAAATGCAACTACTAAAGAAGAATTAGAACAATTAAAAAAGCAAGTAGAAAGTATTCCAAGAGACGAAGAGATAGATTTAACTAACGTTAACGGGGGTCAACCTTTATCTTATGAGGAAGCTAAAAAATCTTTTGAAGAAAATTTTGGCACTGAAAAAAGATAAAAGATAGATTTATTATATTTTAAAAAAACATAAATATATATTTAATGAGGTATTATGAAATATGTAATTAAATATATATTTTTATTTTCTTTACTATTTGTTAGCTTTTTTTATGCAGACAAAGTTTCTAAAATTATGATTAATAACAGTGAATTAATGAAAAAAATAAAAATAGAATCAGTTAATTATAATAAATCAAGTGATGATGCAGTAATTATTGATAACTATATAGTTCCCGGCAAAAATGGCATAGTAGTTGATGAACTTGCTAGTTATTATCAAATGAAAAGTGATAATACATTCAATTCTTCAAAACTCGTATTTAAACAAGTTAAACCCAATATAAGTATTAGCAATAATAAAGAATTAGTAATAAACAAAGTATCAACAAAAAGTGGAATAGCTTTAGTTTTTAAAGACAATAAACAAATATTGGATTATTTAAGTGATCATAATATCATAATTAACAGATTAGTAACAGTCAAATCTTTTAATAAAAATGCAAAATATGAGCAAATTGGCATTGAAGAAAATGTTGATAAACTTTTTGATAAATATAAATTAAACAAATATATATGTTTTGAAGATTATCTTTCAAAAAATAAATGTATAGAGAAAAACAAATATTTAGTAAATAGTACCTATATTATAAGTAATAGTATTGGTTTAAAAAGTAAAGTAGTATCAGGAAATATTCTTTACCTAGAAGATAGTTTAAAAATTAATGATTTTAAATATTTGTTAAATATAATAAAAACGAGAGATTTAACACTCTATTTTTTAAGCGAGTTTATTTCCGAAGAAGCATAAAAGTTGATTTATAATGAACTATTTGGTATAATAAATTTACCAAGAAAAACTTTTTTTATTTTTGAAGGTGATAATATGTGTAATATAAAAATTTTTGGCTTGGGCGGATTAAATGAAAACGGCAAGAATTGTTATGTGGTAGATGTAGACGATGACATTTTTGTTTTTGATTGTGGGCTTAAATATGCTACGGGTAATCTTTTGGGAATTGATTATATTATTCCTGATTTTTCATACTTAGTTAATAATAAAAATCGAATTAAAGGTGTTTTTATAACTCATGGTCATCAAGAAAACATGGGTAGCGTAGTCGACTTAATTACACAAATTCCCGAAGTGAAAATTTATGCGACTAAATATACTAAATTTTGCTTAATTGAGGATGGGGTTAACGAGAATAACATTGTCGAGATTAAGGCAAACAAAAAAATAAGTTTTGGTGAGTGTTCAATTTTTTCGTTGACAGTTTCACATAGTTGTCCTGATGCAGTAATGTATGTTCTAAATACACCAGATGGCGCTATTTGTTATACAGGCGATTTTTTAATTGATCCATCAATGATGGGAAATTATGATAGTGATTTAGGTAAAATAGCTTATGTTGGAAAACAAGGTGTTTTATGCCTTTTATGTGAGTCTATTTTTGCAGAAAAGCCTGGACATACGTCCCCAAAACACAAATTACAAGATTTTTTTAAGGATATAGTCAAACATAATGAAAAAAGAATAATATTTAGTGTTCTACCAAATCATTTGTACACAATTCAAGAAATTTTTAATGCAATATCTTCGACACATCGAAAAGTGATAGTAATGGGTAAAAGACTTCAAAACGTCATTAATTATAGTGTTGAAAATAACTATTTAACAATTGAAGAAGGAATTTTAGGAGACCTTTCAAATTTAAAAGATGATAATGCGGTACTTCTTGTCAGTGATGATAAGGCGTATCCATATGCAAATTTAAATAAAATATTAAATCATTATGATAAATTTATCGATTTACTTCCAAGTGATACGGTTGTTTTTGCTGAACCAAAATATGATAGCAGTGAAAAGATTTTTGTCAAACTTGAAAACGAACTCGCAAGATATGGGTGCAATGTAGTAGATATTCCTTCGAAATATACCATTTTACAACATGCTTCGAAAGAAGATTTAATGTTGATGGTAAAGCTTTTAAATCCAAAATACTTTATGCCTGTTAAAGGTGATTATCGTTATATGGTAGGTAATGCAAATGTTGCATCACAGGTAAATATTCCAAATGAAAACATTATTTTAAAACAAAATGGTGATATTGTTTCCATTAAAGACAAAGTTCTCGAAGAAAACTTTAATCATATCAAAGTAGATGATATTTTTATCGATGGAAATAGTAGTGATGATATAGGGGATTTAGTCATTAAAGATCGAGAAATCCTTAGTGAAAATGGTATTGTATTAATTAGCGCAACCATATCTAAAAAAGACAAAGTGTTGCTTGTTGGGCCAGAAGTTACTACAAGAGGTTTTATCTATGTTAAAGATTCCAAGGAAATGATTGAAGAAATCAAAAAAATATGTGAAGACGTAATTAATAATAATATAACAGCTAATTATGTTGATTATAATTTAATAAAAAATCAAATTCGAGAGCAACTTGGCAATTATTTATATAATGAAACAGAATGTAAACCAATGATTATTGCTGTTGTTCAAGAAGTATAGATATATAAAAATCATCCATAATAATAATGGGTGATTTTTTATGGAAAAAAATATTGAATTATTAAATGTTTTGTATCAAAATGCCGAAATGGGTATTATAGGAATTGAAGATGTTTTATATAAAGTACATCATCCAAAATTACTAAAAGAATTAGAAATTGAAAAAAAAGAATATCAAAAAATAATTAAAAATGTTAAAAAAATGTTAAAAAGTAAGCATGGTCAAAGTAAACCAATTAATATGTTTGCCAAAATAAGTTCAACTCTTTTTAGTGATATGAAACTTATGAAAAATGAAAGCGATAAATTAATTATTAAAATGATGATTGAAGGTAGTTATAAAAGCATCGGTATTTTAACAACAAAAAAACTAGAATACGATGATGCAGAATTGGATATTAAAGAATTTTTAGATTTATTTATTAAGACATTAAATAAAAATATAAGCAATTTAATAAAAATAGATAAGATTGTTTAAATATCAATATTGAGTTAATTATTTTATTGTGTTATTATTATATTATGGTGAGAGTATGAAGGATAATAGGCATATTCTTTCTATAGTAGTAGTTATGGTGCTCGTATCTTTTATGAGCCTTTCTTTTGCTGTGTCTTATTCTTATATTATTCAAGCTAAAGCCAATAGAAATACAGTTAAGGCTGTCACTACCAATATGGATTTTACATCTACAATTACAAGATTAACTGGTGCAGAGTATGGTTTTTATCCTGATACTTCAAAATATGCAACTATTCAATTTGCTAAACCATCTGGGTATTCAACTCATTATTACATTGTTTTTGTTCATACTTCTACTTCTGTTAATGCAACTAATCAAGCAAATTTCATTCCGTTTGAGGATTTATATGTTCAGTTATTTGCTGCTGATAGTAACGGAGCTCCAACATCGACGGCAGTTACTCAGCCAACTCGGATAGCCGATAATTTTATTTTAAGTAGTAGTCCAACTTATGCAAATGCTCAATATATAATTCACGAGGGCATATTAAATAGCACAACAACATCTAAGAAAATAGCAGCTGTCATATGGGGAGATCCTGAAAAAGCTTCTTTATATGATTCGGCAACTGTTGATATATCCATTTATGTTTATCAATATCCTTTGTACCATTCTTCTTATCACAATTTTAGTGGTTATGTTTATGATAGCTCCAATAACCCAGTTTCGGGTGCATCTGTAATATTCCAAAATGTTCTTGTTGCAACAACAAATAGTAGTGGTGCCTATACAATACCAAATGTTCCTATAGGCACATGGACGTTAGATGTAATTGATAACAACAATAATCAAACCTATTCGACGACAATGAGGGTTGCGGGAGACCCTTCTGTTACAGCCATTACTCAGCCTGGCCCATATTCATATACAGCAACGCAAGGCTGGTATGTTCAAAGAGCTGCAAACACAAGATATACTACAACATATAAAATAATAAAAACAAACAATTTATCAACAAATTCTAATTATATACCATCTGTAGCATATACTACACCAAAATATAATTATATAAGATTACCTGACACATATGATAATTCACCACTTAGTAATGTAAATATAAAGTTTGATACTGGCAATACGTTGACATTAACGTATGTTGCTTCGTAGGAGGTTAATTATGAAAAAGCCTAATTATTCTCTTATGATTGTAACAATCATTATAATGTTAGTTATAGTAGTGGCAGCAACATATGCTTATTTTGCTACTTCTATGTCACTAACAAATAATGTCGCTTTAAATATTACAGTGCCCAATGCAAGTAGAGCGACATTTACATCTTATTCAACAAATCCTTTACAATTAAATGTTGGCCTTGCCAATATGATTAATCCATCAGCGATAGCTGTTGTGACAGATACAGGCGATTTAATTGTTAAGTATTCTTCACCAGTTGCTAATGATGATTATGAGTGCACTTATGATATCCAATATGTGTGGGATAGTACTGATCAATATATAACTCCATCCATGACATTAACCCCGACATATCCATACGAGATATCCTTAGCTGCAACCGCTAATGCTACAGGAGATTCATTTAGTTCTTATGATTATTCATCTAAAAACTTAATGGAGAAGGATTTGTCACAGTTTTTATGGAATGGAAGCGCTGGAACTGTAGGGAGATATTCAACTATCATTTCTGATGCTAAAATTTACACTAATACTGTTGCTGGTACAACGGTAACATGGACATTTAATTTGAATTTTTATTCTTTACCATCGGTGCAAACTGATTTTTCTGGTAAGAGTTTATCAGCTCACATTGTAACAGGTAATATAAGGTGTTAAATATGTTAATTATTTATGAAAAACACTTGATTAATGGTTATTAAATATGTTAATATTTATAATAGAAAGGAGATAACAATAATGGAAAAGAGGAATACATTATTATTAACTGTAATTGCTATTGCTACTTTATTAGTTGCCGTAGTAGGAGCTACATTTGCATATTTCGCAAATAGTGCTAATGTAAATAATGTTGCTAATTTAACAGCTACAACTGCTTCTTCAAGTAGTTCATTTATTTCCACTGGAGCTGAAATAAAAATGAATGTTACAGCTGCTAATATGGTTCAAGCAAATGGTACTTCAGCTGGAAATCTTGCAGCAACATCTGCATATGATAGTGGTCATTTTAATGTAACATTTACTGCTGGTACAACCGAAAGCTTGACATGTACTTATAAAATTAAATATCAATGGGATACTGGCACTGAAGAATATACTAAGACTACAGGTATTACAGGAAATGAATTTACATATAAGGTAACTGCTACTGGTAACGCTAACTTTAAGGCTGAAACTCAAATCGTTAATAGTAGTGAAACATCAGCACAATTAGTTGGTTCTGATAGTATTACAGATAATCATACTACTGGTGGAACAACTAAAGAGTACACAATTGAAACAAAGTTTTATAACTTCAATGTAAGTCAAAATGATAATTCTGGAAAGACTTGGAAAATTAAATTCTTCGTTGACGAAGTTCAATGTTAGTTATCTTTAAATAAAAACCGACCTTTTATGGTCGCTTTTTTTATGCATGGTAAAATAATAATTGAAAGTTTTAGTAGGAATGTGTTATTATTATATTAGGGTGGAGTTAAAGTGATTAACACTAGAAAACAAAATACTATTTTTATTGTTATATCTCTATTAGTACTTATTGTAATTGTTATTTCCTTTACATATGCTTTTTTTAGTGGAAACATTGTTGGTAATGGTAATATAAACGTTTCCGCTAATATTGATGAATCGATGATTCCTATTTTTACTGCTGTTCCAAGTGGTGATTTAATTTTAGATGTTACTGATGCTGATATGCTTCCTTCTCAAGCTAATAATACAGTGCCTATATCAGCAAATGAGACAATTGAAGTTTCTCTTATCGGTGGAACGCCCCTTGAGGAAATAACATGTACATTCAGTTTTGTTTGGACTAAACTTGCAGATTCAGATACATATGTGCCTACAACTGGACGAGGTAGTTTAAAAGAAAATACTTTATCAATCGCCGATGAAAATTCCACCACTGTTTTTGCGGAAACTAACATCGATTCGTTAACAAGTGGTAATACGATTGCTACTAGATCAATTTCTTCACATGGTTCTTTAAATACCCAAGTATACACAGTTACTCAGTCATTTTATAATCTAGATTTAAATCAAACAATGTATAATGCTTCATATAAAAGCAAAGTATCTATTGAAAATGTTTCATGCTCATCTGCTCCTCATACAATGTTATTAACTGATTATATTGCAAATAATGCTCCAAGAAGTGGAACTGATGCGGTATCAAGTAGTCCATGGATATTAACATCAGATCATGAAGGCGAATTAAGATATGCCGGTAAAAATCCTGATAATTATATTCAGTTTAATGGAGAACTTTGGCGGATAATTGGTGTAATGCCTGATATGACATATTGTACAGGAACATATGGTTATTTTAACGAATGTAATAACACCTCTACAGGCAATTTGGTCAAAATTATAAGAAACGCTTCTTTAGGCAATTTTTTATGGGATTATAAGCAAACGGGAGTTGGCTCTTCAATTACTCCATATGGTTCTAATGAATGGAGTGATAGTCAACTAAGTTTAATGCTAAATGGTCCTTATTATTTATATAGTGCTTATGATGCGAATTATACAAATTTACATGGTGATTATAGTGTTTTGCAAGGTCAAGCAAGATTAAATAATATACAGTTTTATTCCTTTGGATATGATTATTTGAATGAATCAAATTCAACAACAACCGTGTATAAACCAAGTAGTGCTACGACAAGTAGCTATACTAACACATCAGGTACAGTTCCAAAGAAAATAGGAACTAGTGCATTAGAAAAAGTCGCTTCAGTAAATTGGAATTTATATGGAACAAGCAGTTATTCAACAGCGACTGAAGGAAGTCCGGCAGCATTATATAATAAAGAAAGAAATATAAGTAATTCTGGTTCCGTATATACTCATACGTCATTATTAGAAAATAGAGCAGTTTATTGGTATGGGAAGATAGGATTAATGTATCCAAGTGATTATGGTTATGCCACTAATGGTGGAAGCACCTATAATCGAAGTACATGTTTAGAATATCAAATGAGTGGATGGGGTACTGGTAGTTATAAGACGGATTGTGCGTTAAATGATTGGTTATTGTTTCAAAATATTACTTCAACGGCTCCTGGATCATATGGGGCTTATCAATGGACAATTAGTCCATATTCTGGTAGTTCGTATGAAGTATTTACAACGAGATCTGGTGGAACTTTGGGCCAAGAATACGTTATTAGTGATGATGATATTAATGTTGACATTGGGGTCCGCCCCGTCTTGTATCTTAAAGCTGATACAGCATTAACAGGTGGAAGAGGTACATGGAATAATCCATATACAATTAGTTAGACAATTGATAAATAAAAAAAAGGAGGTATTATGTCAAGAAAGAATAAAGCAATAATATGGACACTATTATCTATTTTATTTGCATCACTTTTATTTGTGGTTGGAACATACGCTTATTTTTCGACTAGGGAATTATATGATGGCACATTTCAAATTGATGTAACCTCCAAAGGGGTAGATACATTAAAATTTGAGAAAGCTGATGCAAGTTTTATAGCTGATTCTAATAATTTTGCAATTTATGAAGGCCATGATGTGTCTGGTGAAGCAACTTTTAATATTGTACTTGATACAACAAATAAAAGTGCAACTTATTGTTATGAAACTAAAATTACTTTACCAGATGAGCAAGTGTTTCATTATTCAAAAGAAGGAGTTCCTGAACTTGTGTTAAACATTATAAAATCTGAAGATGGAATTAATTACGAAAGTATCATATCTAACATGGATATTACTACTAAAACTGGTGTGATAAAGGTTCCTATTAAAAATGGTTCCAATGTTTATAAAAATAGTATAACAGCTGATAAGAATATTACTAAAACCGATTATTGGAAAGCAAAAATAACATTTAAATGGCTAGAAGATGTTTATCAATATCAAAATGATTTTAAAGCATATAGAGCAGTTTTTGAAGCTAACGTTGTAGAATGTTAGCTTTTTTTGTGATAAAATTTTGTTATATGAGGTATTGATATGAAAAAAGTTTTAGTAACAGGAGCAGCTGGAAGTGTTGGCTTATCTTTGATTAAATACTTATTATCTGAAGGTAAATATGAAATTACTGCTTTAGATTTAAAAACCAAGAATGTTTATAAAAGATTACATCGCTATCGTCATCGGATTAATATTATTTATGGCGATGTTTTAGATCGCAATTTACTCGAGCCACTTATAAAAGAGGCTAACATAGTGATTCATCTTGCTACATGTTTACCGCCTTTAGCAGAGTATAAAAAAGCGTTAGTAAATTTAATTGATTATTCAAGCACAGAAAATATTGTTCGAGCAATTAATTATTATAATCCGAAATGTTTATTAATATATGCTTCTTCGACAAGTGTATATAGTAAAGATATAACAGATATTCATGAAAAACTTAGAATAGGAGATAATCGTTATTTTGATAATGCAAAAATTGCTAGTGAAAAGATTATAAGTAAAAAAGTTAAGAATTATATAATAATAAGAGTTCCTTTAGTTTTAGGAGACCTTCGTAAAGATCCATTTATTTATAATATCAAGGGTAATGAGCAAATTGAAGTAATTACTAAGGAGGATGCTGGATATGCTTTTTGTGCATGTATAGATAAATTTAATAAATTAAACAATAAGATTATTAACATTGGTGGGGGAGAAACATGTCGGTGTTCTTACAATGAATTACGTGCAAACATTTTAAAGTATCATGGGTTAAGTTGGAAATATGTTTTAACACTTGTTTTTGGTGAGAAAAATTATACTAGTCCCATTTTAAAAGATAGTGATGACTCAAATAAGCTGCTAAGTTATCGAAACGATTCTTTACAAAGTTATTATATGCGTCAAAAAAGAAGAAGCAAAAATAGGAAATTATCGATAATTCTTGCTAAACCATTCATCTATTTTATTAATAAAAAAATTAAGAGAGAAACAAAATATGAATAAAAATATTATAAAGATAATAATAATCAGTATTTTAATTGCCGTAGGTTTAGAATTTACTGTTTTTAATATTAAGCATTATAAATCACTATTTTATCCAAAAACAATAAAATTTGATATTAATAAGGAGATAAATAAAAATTATTATTTTAGTAATAACGTTGAAATTAATATACAAGAATCGGAAATCATTGAAATAAATGATATTAAAAAAGATGTATATAACATTTATATCAATGGTACTTCGAAAGACCCAAGCGAGTTATTGATAATGCTTAAAGATGAGGGCAATGATGAGTTTTATGATGCAGGTAATGTTATAATAGTGGATAGCATTAAACAAACAAAATATATTTCTCTTCATCCAATGGGAAAATTAGATAGCCTTAAGATAAAAATTCGTTCAACTAATGATGCTAACATTAAAAGCATATCCTTAAATGCTAAAGTTCCAATTATAATAAATTATATAAGAGTTTGTATGGTTTTTATTATTTCTTTTATATGTACATATATAAAAATACTTAAACCATTTGAAAAAAATTATAAAGAATATCTTTCCTTTATTGTAATATGTATCGGTATAATCTCTTTGGGAATTTATTTTTTTGTTAATTTTTCAAATTATGGTAAAGATAAATATGATTTTGATCACATAACTCATTTTTATCAATATCAGGTATTGGCAAGAACTCTTGCTAAGGGAAAGATTACTCTTGATTTGGAAGTTTCTGATAAGTTATTAGCTTTAAAAAATCCTTATGATGTATCTGTTAGAGATAGACAGTTAAAAGTAAATGAGGATTATTACCTAGATTATTCATTTTATAATGGCAAATATTATTCTTATTTTGGAATTGTACCTTGTTTATTTATGCATCTTCCGTTTTATTTAATCACTCATCATGATTTAAATAATTCGCTTGCTGTTACTATGTCTTGCATTTTCTATGTTATAGCAGGCTTTTTTGTAACATATCAATTATTTAATCGATTTTATCCCAAAGCAAAATTTAAGCATTATTTTGTTTGTGCTATATCAGTAGCAGTTTTGTCTGGCATTTCAATGGTAATTAGGAAAGGATTCTTTTATGGAATTCCAATAACCTTTGGAGCTGCATTTGCTATGCTTGGTTTAGGATTTTGGTTAAAAGCTGCAAGAGATGATAAAAAGATTTGTACTAAGGATTTATTGATAGGTAGTATTGCTCTTGCTTTAGTGCCTGGATGTCGTCCTCAGATATTTTTAGCAGCTTTTCTAGGCATACCTATTTTTTGGAAATATTTAAAAAACAAAGAGGCTTTTAAAGTTAAAAATATACTAGCAATAGCCATTCCAATGATAATATCAGCGGGCCTTTTAATGTATTATAATTATGTTAGATATCATTCTGTTTTTAATTTCGGAGTTAATTTTAATTTAACAAGCAATGATATGACAAAAAGAGGTTTTTATTTTGATCGAATTGCTTCAGGTGTATTTGCTTTTTTATTTGAAATTCCCCGTGTTAATTTAGTGTTTCCATTTATACACGCTTATAATATAGATAGCAATTATATTGGAATTACCATTTATGAGCAAATGATTGGCGGTTTTGCTATTTTAAATATGTTAACAATTATTAATTTATTTATTTTCAAATTTAAAAAGTATATTAGCCATAAAGAAGAGTTTTACATTAGTTTATGCGCCATTATTTTTTCAATAATCCTTATAATTGCCGACGTTCAAATGGCTGGTATATTGCCAAGATACATTTGCGATTTTGGTTTTATGCTATCAATAAGTTCTGTCATAATATGGATGAATTTATATAATAATTGTAATAATTATAAAGAGTTAATTTTTAAAACTATGGTATTTTTAGTTATTATTGGCATAATATATAATTTTTTAACATTTTTTACTGATGGTTTTGTACTTGTTAAATATAATATTTACAAAAAAGCCTTTTTGTTCTTTTATTACTTATTTTCTTTTGGCGTTTAAAGATATTAATTTTATTGTTTACAATTATGATATGATAATTTTATAATATATATTTAAGAAAGGAATATGGATTATGAGTAGTTATTCAATTTTACCAGCTGATCGCTATAAAGTAATTAACAAAACTATTTTAAGCGATATTGATCGTCAACATTTACTTACTTTTTATAGTCCAATTATAGGCCCTTTAGCAGTATCTTTATATTTAATTTTATGGCAAGATTTAAATAATAATTGTGAGGAAAGTGATTTTTTATTACACCATCATTTATTAAGTGTTTTAAAATGTAGTTCTAAAAGTTTAAAAGAAGCAAGAGAATCCTTAGAGGCAACCGGTTTATTGAAATCATTTGTCAAAGAAGAAAATGTATTAATATATATTTATGAATTATACTCACCATTAAATCCTGATGAATTTTTAAATAATCCTATTTTTAGTACTGTTTTATATAACAATGTTGGAAGTGAAGAATATGAAAAAATCATTAAAGCTTATCAAAAGAAAAAGTATGATTTAACAGGCTTTATTGAAATAACTAGAAATATGGATGATGTTTATAAATCAGAAAGCTTTAAAGAAATAGAGAATATAAAAGAAAAGGTTACCGGTTCTTATAAACTGACTAGTAAAATTGATTATGATTTAATTGTAGAAAGTATTCCTAAAGATGTTTTATCCCAAAAGGCTTTTAATAAAAAGACTAAAGAAATGATTGATAATTTATCTTTTATTTACAATTTAGATACTCTAAAAATGATTGAACTTATAAGAGCAAGTTTAAATGAATTTGGTTTAATTGATAAAAATGCACTTAGAAGTGCTGCTCAAAAAAATTATCAACTTTCTAATAATAGTCTTCCGACAATTGTATATCGTACGCAACCAGAGTATTTAAAAAAGGCTTCGGGTGATACTTCAAAAAGAGCCCAAATAATAGCAATGTTTGAAAATATTTCTCCATATGATTATTTAAAAAAGAAGAATAAAGGAGCATCACCGACCGCTAAAGACTTGAAGTTGGTTGAATCGCTATTATTTGATTTAGAGCTTACCCCTGCAGTTGTCAATGTGTTACTTGATTATTGTTTAAGAAAAAATAACAATAAATTAACAACAAATTATGTTGAAACTATTGCATCCCAATGGAAAAGAGCTGATTTAAAAACAGCGGAAGAAGCAATGTTATTTGCTGAAAAAGAACATAAAAAAACTTTGAAGAAAGCTTTGACTAAAGAAAAGAGTGCAGCCATTGAGCCTAGCTGGTTTAATGAAAAAATAGAAAAAAGTGAATCTAGTGAAGAAGAAGCAAAAGAGTTAGAGGAATTATTAAAGGAGTTTAAGTAATGGAAGTAAAAGTTGCTAAGATGTTAAAAAATAATGTTAAGAGTTCTACTGATAAAAACTATGCTTTAAAAAAACTTGATCCTAAAATTTCTAAATTAGTTAAAGCTTTAAGGTTAACTGAGGATGAAGCTAAAAGAAATTTAACTTCTTTAGAGGACACAATAAATGAACTAGATAATTGTAAGAATTGTCCTGGTATTGGTAAATGCCCAAATATGATGAAAGGATATGTTTACTATCCAAGTAAAAATGAAAGCAAAGTGGTATTTGATTATGTGCCATGTAAAAAATTAAAACAATATGAATCAGATATTAAGAATAAAGAAAGTGATACAGCTCTTTTAAATGCTAGGATGAAAGATATAGACGTAACTGATAAAAAGAGAGTTAAATTAATTAAATGGTTAAAAAGCTTTTTTGATAACTATGATGTTACAAAGGTAAATAAGGGTTTATACCTTCATGGCAGCTTTGGTGGAGGTAAAACATTTTTACTAGCAGCTCTTTTAAATGAACTCAAAGAAAAGAAAAATGCTATTTTTGAAATAGTTTATTTTCCTGAACTACTTCGAAATCTAAAAGATAATTTTAATTTAGTTGATAGTAAAGTTTCATATTTAGCAAATGTCGAAATCCTTCTTATTGATGATATCGGTGCTGAAAAGGTAAGTGAATGGGGAAGAGATGAAGTACTTGCAACTATCTTACAGACAAGAATGAATAATCATATGACTACCTTTTTTACAAGTAATCTTACTATCGAAGAACTCGAAAAACATTTAGGAAATTCAAAAGATAGTTTAGATATTGTTAAAGCAAGAAGAATAATTGAAAGAATTAAACAATTAACCGAAGATTTTGAATTAATTACAGTTAATCATCGAAACTGAGAAAAATCTCGGTTTTTTTTGCAATATTAATAGCGAACAAATATTTGCATATTTTTGTTGACTTTTATAAAATGATAAGATACAATAAAAATGTCAGAGTTATATTAAAGGAGAACATAATGAAAATTACAAAAGAAACAAAGGATAAAGATAAAGCACTTGCCCAAGTTTTAGCCGACATTGAAAAACAATTTGGGGAAGGTGCTATTATGCGACTAGGCAATGAAGAACACATCGAAGTTGAAACAACTAGTAGTGGTTCACTTGCTCTAGATATCGCTCTTGGGGTTGGCGGTTATCCAAAAGGAAGAATAATAGAAATATTTGGACCTGAAAGTAGTGGTAAAACAACGATTGCTCTTCAGGCTATTGCGGAAGTACAAAAAAATGGCGGAAGAGCTGCCTTTATTGATGCCGAACACGCTCTTGATCCTGTCTATGCTAAAAATTTAGGAGTAAATATTAACGAGCTTTTATTATCTCAACCAGATACGGGCGAGCAAGCACTAGAAATATGTGATGCGCTTGTCAAAAGCGAAGCTGTCGATTTAGTTGTAATAGATTCAGTAGCGGCCCTTGTTCCTCAAGCAGAGATTGATGGAGAAATGGGAGATTCGCATGTTGGACTTCAAGCAAGACTAATGAGTCAAGCTCTTAGAAAATTATCTGGAAGTATGAATAAAACTAAAACTACAGCTATTTTTATTAATCAGTTGAGAGAAAAAGTTGGAATCATGTTTGGTAATCCTGAAACTACACCTGGTGGAAGAGCTTTAAAGTTTTATTCAAGTATTAGACTTGATGTTAGAAAAGGTGAACAACTTAAAAGCGGCGATCAAGTATATGGAAATAAGACAAATATTAAAGTTGTTAAGAATAAAGTAGCACCGCCATTTAAAACTGCTTCGGTAGATATTTTATATGGGGAAGGTGTCTCAAGAGAGGGTGAAATTGTTGATTTAGCATCTGATCTTGCTATTATTGAAAAAAGTGGTGCATGGTATTCTTATCAAGGTGAAAAGATTGGCCAAGGAAGAGACAATGTTAGAACCCTTTTAAAACAAGATAGGAAATTAGCTATTGAAATAGAAAACAAAATTCGTGAACATTATGGTTTTAAACCTATTGAATATAAGGTAGAGGAACCATTAAAAGAAAAGACTAAAAAAGAAGATAAATAGTTATTGACAAGATAAGGAGGTGGTTATTACAATCATCTCCTTATTTAGAAAGGAATGATTATGAATGGTATTATGACAGTTATGAATGTTAATGATAATGATGTTAGAGTTATGAGAATTAATAATGAAGATTATATTTCGTTAACTGATTTAGCAAAATATAAAAATCCTAAAGAACCATCAGATGCAATAAAAAAGTGGTTAAGTAATTATGATACGATAGAGTTTTTAGGATTATGGGAGGAACTAAGTAATGATAATTTTAATTCGGCGGAATTCCGCCAAATTATAATTGAGGCTCCTAAGAAATCATTTACTATGACCCCTAATCAATGGATTAAAAGGGTAAATTCATTGGGAATTCGTTCTAGCAAAGGAAGATATAGTGATGGCACTTTTGCACATTCTGATATTGCTTTGGAATTTGCATCTTGGATTGATAATTTGTTTAAAATTTACTTGATTAAGGAGTTTTAAAGATTAAAAAATAAAAGAAGATAAATAGTTATTGACAATGACATATAATTATTATAAGATATTGATGTTATTTAAAGGAAAGCGATTTATATCCACCTGATTGATGTTAGTCGATAGGTAAAAGGCCATAAAGATATTTTATAGACTTTTAAGGTGGATAGTAATATCCATCTTTTAAATTGTATGGAGGCGAAGATATATAGCAAAGATTGAGGATTTACCAATTAATAATCAAATTAAATGTGAGGAATTAATGGTAATAGGACCTAATGGTGAGAAATTAGGCATTAAAAAATTGAGTGATGCTTTAACACTTGCAAATTATGCTGGACTTGATTTAGTTTTGATGAGTGGAAATGCAGTTCCGGCTGTAGCTAAGGTAATGGATTATAATAAATTTCGTTATGAAAAGCAAAAGAAACTAAAAGAAGCTCAAAAGAAACAAAGAGAAAATAGCAAAGAGATCAAAGAATACCGTTTATCAGTTACAATTGATGTCGGTGATTTTGAAACTCGTCGTAAGAATGCTGCTGAGTATTTGAAGAAGGGTCATAAGATTAAAGCATTTATTCGTTTTAAAGGAAGACAAATTGCTCACCCTGAGCTTGGAAGTGATGTGCTTTTGCGCTTTGCTGATGCTCTTTCTGATCTTGCTGATATTGAAACTAAACCTCAAATTGAAGGCCGTCAAGTTTGGATGATGTTGGCGCCAAAGAAAATAGAAAGGAAGTAATAAAAAATGGGAAAATGTAAACAAAAAACACATAAAGCTAGTAGCAAAGTGTTAAGCAAAAAGAAAAATGGTACTGTTACTTTTAAGAAGGGTAATGGTAATCACAAAACAGGAAAGGATACAGCTAAAGCCGTTAGACAAAGAAGAAATAAGGGCGTTTTAGCGAAAGGTATGTCTAAAAACCTTTCAAGTGTAATATAAGGGTGGTTTAAAAAATGACAAGAGTTAAAGGTGGAACTGTTTCTAAAAACAGAAGAAGAAAAGTATTAAAAGCTGCTAAAGGATATTTTGGTAGCAAACATAGATTGTATAAGACTGCACAAGAACAACTTTTCCATAGTGGTGCATACGCTTATCGTGATCGTAAACAAAACAAAAGAAATTTCCGTAAATTATGGATTACACGAATTAACGCTGCATGTCGTATGAATGATATCAGTTATTCAAAATTCATTAATGGTCTTGCTAAAGCTAATATTGAAATCAATCGTAAAATGCTTTCAGAACTAGCTATTGATGATGAAAAAGCTTTTGCAGCATTAGTTAAAACTGCTAAAGATGCTTTAAATGGCAAAGTAGCTCCTGCTAAAGAAGAAAAAGCTGAAAAGAAAGCAGAGGTTAAAGAAACCAAAAAAGAAGCAGTAAAAGAAGACTTATCTTCTAAAACACTTGCTGAATTAAAGGCTTTAGCTAAAGAAAAAGAAATTAAAGGTTATTCATCAATGAAAAAAGATGAATTATTAAAAGCACTTAAATAGAGAGAAATCTCTATTTTTGTTTGCTTCAAACTTGCTAAAAGAAAAATATTTCGATATAATGATGCTATATAAAATAGGTGAGGGATATGCGCAAGATTATTGCCAGTTTGGATATCGGTTCAAATTCAATTAAGTTAATTGTTGGAGAAATTCAAAAAGATAAGTTGAATGTTTTGTCATGCGTTGATGTTCCTTCCGAAGGAATAAGAAAAGGCTTTATTGTAAATCCTGAAAGTGCGGAATTTGCTTTAAAGGAAGCCTTTACTAAAACTGAGAATCTTCTTGGCTTACCAGTTAAAAAAGTACTAGTAAATATACCTGCCTTTAATGTAGATTGTTTTATATCAAGCGGCTCTGTTACTATTAAAAGTGCTGATAAAGTTATTACTCATGCAGATTTAGTTAAAGCTATGCAAGCAAGTATTTATAATAAAATAGAACCAAATAAGGAATTAGTAACAATATTACCAACAAAATTTATTATTAATGAAGATGAAGTTGTTAAAACACCAATTAATTTGATTGCTAATAACTTAACTGTTAATGATGTTGCGGTGGTAATTCCTAAGAAAAATAGTGAAGGAATAATTAAAGTTTTAGATAAGATTGGTGTTAAAGTTGTCGATATTTGTATCGAACCACTTGCTGATTTTTATGAATTTAAAAAGACACCAGATAAAGAAAAGGTTGGGGCTGTAGTTAATATCGGTCAAAGTAATACTACTGTTTCAATCTTTAATAAAGGTATTTTAACCGCTTGTGAAGTTATTGATATGGGTTCTGGTATCATTGATAATGATTTAGCTTATGTTTTTAAAATTTCTAACAAAGATGCCAGTTATTTAAAGGAAAAACTAGCTGTAGCAGATATTCATTTAGCTCAACCAAATGAGAGTATTATGGTTAAAAATATCAATGGTGGCGATGTTAAAATTAGCCAATATGATATCAGTGCCGTAGTAATATCTAGGTTAAATGAATTACTAGGGTTAATTAAAAAGCAAATTAACCTCTTAACAAAGAAAGAAATTAGTTATATAATATTCTCAGGAGGAATAAGTGAACTCAATCATTTCGATGGCTTAATCGATAACTTTTTTGGTACAATGGGAAGAGTTGGAATAGTCGAAGAGATTGGTGCTCGCGATAATAAGTACTCTGTGGCATTAGGTATGATTAAATACTATAATAGCCGGTTGAAATTACGAAATGTAGAATTTTCAATATTTTCTTTAGATGAACAAGAAGAATTTGGCGGTAATCATAAAAGAGTCAATATTTCCGAAAATTCATTACTTGGTAAAATCTATGGTTACTTTTTTGATAATTAAGGAGGATGTATGTCAGATTTATTGATGGATCAAATCGCTAAGATTAAAGTGGTTGGCGTAGGTGGTGGCGGATGTAATGCCGTAAACCGCATGATAACCGAAGGTGTTCAAAGTGTCGAGTTTTATGTAGTTAATACTGATTTACAAGTATTAAATGCTTCACTTGCCAAGAATAAGATTCAAATTGGTAAAAATATTACAGGTGGACGTGGAGCTGGAGCTAATCCGGAAGTTGGAAGAGCTGCTGCCCTAGAAAGCAAAGCTGAACTCGAAGAAGTTCTTACTGGCGCTGATATGGTCTTTGTTGCTTGTGGACTTGGCGGTGGCACAGGAACTGGAGCTGCTCCAATTATTGCAGAAATAGCTCAAGAACTTGGTGCCTTGACTGTAGGTATTGTAACAAAACCATTTAAGTTCGAAGGTAAAAGAAGAATGGAAAATGCTCTTATTGGTCTTGAGGAACTACGTAAGCATGTTGACACACTTATTGTTATTCCAAATGATCGTTTGAGAGATATTATTGATAAAACTACTTCATTTGATGAAGCGTTTAAAGAAGTTGATAATGTATTACACCGTGGTGTTCAATCAATCTCTGATTTGATTGCTGTAACGGGAGTAATTAACCTTGACTTTGCGGATGTTAAAACTGTTATGGAAAAAAGTGGTACTGCCATTATTGGTATTGGTTGTGCTGCTGGAGAAAACCGTTCAATCGAGGCGGCAAGACAAGCTGTATCAAATTCTTTACTTGAAGAGACAATCGATGGAGCTAAGAATGCTATTGTCAATGTAACAGGTGGTAATAACTTAACATTATTTGAAATCGAAGATGCTGTTGAAACTGTAAGAGAGGCTGCTAATAGCGATGTTAATATTATCTTCGGTGCTATCAAAAATGAAAACCTTCAAGATGAAGTTATTGTTACAGTAATAGCTACTGGTTTTGATGATCAAGTTGGTGATGATGCTCTATTTGGCGATGAAATACCAAAAAGAAAGACACCAGAGATTCTAGATACTGATTATGAAATTCCACCATTTTTACGTAACAACGACTAAAAAATGACATTTATTTTATAAATAATATAGTAGATTAAATTAGGTGATAATATGATTATATATTTGGACCTAATTTTTTTTATGAATTTTTTCTATGATTTATTATTGATGCTCACTGTAAGTGTTACTTTAAAAAGAAATAGAAAGTTTAAATATCACATTTTTGCATCATTATTTGGAGCTATTTCTATTTTTTTGCTTTTTTTAAATATTAATTCAATTATTTTATTTTTATTTAAAATTATAACGAGCATTATTATGTGTTTAATTTCCTTTGGTTATGTCAGTATAAGGTATACTTTAAATAATTTATTATATTTGTATATGTGTAGCTTTGTTTTAGCGGGCTTCCTATATTTTATAGACTTGCAAACATCACTTGATCATCAAGGTTTACTATTCTTTTTTAAGGGTACTAATCCCAATATTATAGTTTTAATGATTCTTTCACCGATAATTCTTTTTATTTACTATAAGAGTTCTAAAAAATTAAAAAATACATATAGCTTATATTATGTAATCGAAATCTATTTTAATCAAAAATGCATTAAATGTTTATCACTTTTAGATAATGGTAATAATCTTATTGATCCCATAACTAAAAAAGCAATTATTATTGTAAGTAACAAGAAAATGTCTGAAATCGAAAAAATTAGATCGCCGGTTTATGTTCCTTGTCATACGGTATCAGGAAGCAGTTTAATGAAATGCTATAAACCAAGTTTTATAATTATTAATCAAAAAAAGATATATAACTATTTAATTGGGGTAAGCGATTATCATTTTCAGGATGGAATAGACTGCTTATTAAATAAAAAGTTAATGGAGGATAATTATGTTTAAAAAACTATTAGAAAAGCTATTTAAAAAGTATCGGGAAGTCTTTTTTGTCGGGGCTACTGATAAACTTCCACCTCCTCTTAGTAAAGAAGAGGAATTATCATATTTAATTAAAGCCAAATCTGGTGATGAGCAGGCTAAAAATATTTTGATTGAACATAATCTAAGATTAGTTGTGTTCTTAGCCAAAAAGTATGAATCCTCAGGATACGACATCGAGGATTTGGTATCAATTGGTTCAATTGGATTAATCAAGGGTATTAATACCTATAAGATATCTAAAAATATTAAACTTGCAACATACGCAAGTAGGTGTATTTCTAATGAAATATTAATGTTTATTCGGAAAAATAAAAGACAAAAAACGGAAGTAAGCCTTGAGGAATCACTAAATTTTGATGCCGAAGGAAATGAACTACACCTGGAGGATGTCTTAGGAACGGATGATGATATTGTACCTAAAACATTTGAAAATGCCTTAAATAAAGAGTTTTTAAATAGGGAAATTAATAATCTTAATTCTCGTGATAAAGAAATTATGACACTTAGATATGGTCTTTATAATACTAAGGAATATACGCAAAAAGAAGTAGCTAAGATGCTTGGAATAAGCCAGTCATATATATCGAGAATTGAAAAGAAAGTAATAAATAATATTCAATCTTTAATAGGTTAATGAATAGAAAAATCCTTTTTGATTCACTATAAGAGCGAAAGGATTTTTTTATGAGCAATTATAAGGTTGATATAACAGGACTTAATACGAGCGAAATTAAATCGCTTACGCATAAACAAAACATTGAATTATTTAAAAAGATGCAGCAGGGAGATAAAGATGCTAAAGAAAAATTGGTTAATGGTAATTTAAAGTTAGTTTTATCTATCTTAAAAAGGTTTAATAAAAGAAATGTCAACTTAGATGATTTATTCCAAGTAGGGGTTGTAGGCCTTATAAAGGCAATTGATAATTTTGATATTTCCTATAATTTAAAGCTTTCTACTTATGGAGTTCCCCTTATTGTCGGGGAAATCAAAAAATATTTAAGAGATAATAATACACCAATTAGGGTTTCAAGAAGTACTAAAGATATAGCTTATCAAATCTTAAAATTTAAAGAGGACTATATCAATATGCATGGAAGAGAACCTAGTCCTAGCGAAATAGCAAGCTTCTTAAAAATCAGTGAATATGAAGTAGGTTATGCTTTAGATTCCCTTAAAGAACCAATGAGTGTTTCAGAACCAATCTTTAATGATGGAGGGGACACAATATATCTCGAGGATCAAATTGCAGATAAAAAAGAATTAAATACTGATAAAGATATGATGATTTCTCTTCATCGAGCATTTAATAAAATATCAATAAGAGAAAGAAATATTTTGATGGAAAGATTTGTGATAGGTAAGACTCAATCAGAAATAGCGGGGAAATTAAATATTTCCCAAGCTCAGGTGTCAAGGATTGAGAAAAATGCTTTGAGTAAGTTGCGTAAACTTATTAAATGAGTATAATTAAACATGGAAAAAGGATGTGTTTTAAATGCTTAAGCTATGTATAGGAATATTTTGTGCAAGGTTAATTGACGTATCTTTAGGAACCGTAAGAACTATTTTATCAGTTAAGGGTAAAACAATTTTTGCCACCATAATTGCTTTTTTCGAGGTATTAATATGGTTTATGGTTGCAAGACAGGCTCTAAACACTGATATTGAATCCTTTTGGATACCACTTGCATATTCTGCAGGTTTTGCGACCGGAACTTTACTAGGTATTGTTATATCTAAACATTTTATAAGTGGCCTTATGTGCGTACAAGTAATAACTAAAAAGAACAATGAAACATTAATTAATGCAATTCGTCAAAATGGATATGGTATTTCAATTGTATCACTTAATAATGATTATGATGAAATTAAAAAAGAAATGTTAATTATTGAGCTTAACAAAAAAAGCTTAAAGAAACTTATAAACATTATTAAAAATACTGAACCTAATGCCTTTTTAATGATAAATGAGACAAAAGTCGTTCAAAATGGCTTTATTAAGTAATTTTTCTTTACTCTAGTAATTCATTATGTTATAATAGGCATGACATTTTAAGTGGGACAAAAATCCCACTTTTATTTATAAAAAAGGAGTGATTTAATGAATTTTGATCATCTTAAAGAAAAAATTAATGAAAAACTCGCAGATATGGAAATATTTGTAGATAGTATTGAATATGTAAAAAAAGGAAAATATAATTTTTTAAATATTATCTTAGATAAAGTAGGTGGTATCGATTTAGATGAGATTGTCGAGGCTACACATATCGTAAATCCAATAGTCGATAAAGAAAATTTTACAAGTGATAGTTATATATTAGATATATCTAGTAAGGAAAGAGGTTAAGAATATGGACAGTAAAGCACTTATTAATGCAGTAAAAACAATAGTAGATGAGAAAAATATCAGCGAAGATATTATTTATGAAGGATTAACTTTAGCTTTAACAACAGCTTATAAGAAAAATTTTGATTCCAAGACTAATGTCTTAGTCGATATTAATCGTGAAACTGGTGAGATTAAAGTTTATTCATATCTAGTAGTTGTCGATAAGATTGATGAAGGAACACAAACTGAGGATGAAGAAGGAAATATTGTAAATATTCCACCAGAAATCAACATCGATGCGCAAATTCTTTTGAAAGATGCTGTTAAGATTAAAGCTGATGCCAAAGTAGGCGATACTATTCAAGTTGAAGTAACTCCGAAAGATTTTGGAAGAGTAGCTGCGGGTACTGCTAAACAAGTTTTGACGCAAAAAATTAGAGAAGCTGAAAAAAATAGTATTATCGAAGAATTTAATGGTAAAGAATTCGAAATCATGGTTGGAATGGTAGCTATGGAAGATGCTAGAAACTATTATATCGATTTAGGTAGAACAAGAGGAATTCTTCCTAAGACTGAAATCATTCCTGACGAAGAAATTAAAATGGGTTCAAGTATTAAAGTTTATATTACGAAAGTTGAAAGCAGTACAAAAGGACCTGTTATTATGCTTTCTAGAAAGAATTATGGTTTTGTCAAAAGATTATTTGAACAAGAAATTCCTGAAATTATCAATGGAACAATAGAAATTTATCAAGTAGTGAGAGAACCAGGTATTAGATGTAAGGTTGCGGTTTATTCAAATAATGAAAAAGTTGATCCAATCGGAGCTTGTATTGGGGAAAGAGGTTCTAGAATTGCAGGCATTTTAAAAGAACTAGGTAATGAAAGAGTAGATTTAGTACTTTATTCAGAAAATGATGAAGAATTTATTAAAAATGCTCTAGCTCCTGCGAAAGATGTAATTGTCAATATTACAGACACTGAAAATAAGCAAGCCTTAGCAATTGTAACAGATGATAATCTATCACTTGCTATTGGTAAAAAGGGAAGCAATATTAAACTTGCCTCAAGACTTACTCATTATCATATTGAGATTAAATCATTAAGCCAAATTAATGAAGAAGGTAATAAATAATGAAAAAAGTTCCATTAAGAACTTGCGTAATTACTAAAGAAAAATGTGAAAAAAGATTATTACTTAGAGTCGTAAGAACTCCGGAAGGTAATGTTATTTTTGATAAAAGTGGTAAAGCTAATGGTAAAGGCGCTTATGTCAAAAAAGATAAAGATGTTATCTTAAAAGCTCAAAAAACAAAAATTTTAGATAACTTTTTAGAAGTAAAAGTTCCCGATATAGTTTATGAGGAACTTTTAAAGGAGGTAGCAAGTGAGTAGACCAAATCGTGAAGAATATTATATGGCAATGGCAATGCTTGCTTCAAGCAGATCGACATGTCTTTCTAGAAAAGTTGGCGCTGTTATTATTCAAGATGATAATCCCATTTCTTTTAGTTATAATGGCCCTGCTAGAGGTGTTCCTCATTGTGAGGAAAAAGGTGGCTGTGTAAGAAGAGCAAAACCTGATTTTGCTTCTGGCAAGTTTTTAGAGATTTGTCCTGCTTCACATGCTGAACAAAATGCAATCGCTTTTGCAGCTTTACATGGTGTTTCCACAAAAGGTGCCACTATATATGTAACGACATTTCCGTGCAAAGATTGTATGAATTCTCTAATCAACGCAGGAATTAAAAAAGTAATATATTATGGTGATTATAATGCCGATGTTTCTAAAGAAATATCAATGGCTTCAGAAATAGAAATTCAAAAATATGAAGGAAGAGATATCGAAGAAGTTATTTTTGAAAGTTTATTTACAAACTTAAATGAAGAAAAAAAGGAACAATTGTTGACAAGAATAAAAAAATAATTAAGAAAAATAAGAAAGGTGGATGAAAAATGAACGTAAAAGATTATGCCAAAGATGTTGGTTTGTCAGTAGCAGCAGTTTTAAAGCAATGCCAAGAAATGGGTATTAAAGCTGATAGTGAAACAGTTTTAAGTGATGATGATATCATTATTCTTGATAATACTTTAAATCTTATAAGCACTGATAAAGAGACAACTTATGAGGAAGAAGATGCTATCGATGAAGTAGTCGAAGCTGTTTTAGAAAGCGAAAATATTGATAAGACTACTTCAAATTCAACTAGTAAACAAAAGTTAAAAAAGAAAGATAGTGTCAAAGAATCTAAAGATTTCAAAAATCTAAAAAAAGAGATGTACAAGCATAAATCAAAATTGATGGGTAATAGCACTGATGAAAATATTGTTCTATATCATGATAATATGACAGTATCTGAACTTGCTAGTGCTTTAGATGTTCAAAATAATGATATTCTAAAGAAATTAATTAGCTTAGGTTTAATGCTTAATATCAACCAATCAATTGATTTTGAAAATGCTGAGATAGTTGCTCTTGATTTTGGCAAGGTATTAAAAAGAGAAGAAAGCCAAGATGTATCGAATTTTGAAAATTATGAAATAGTTGATAAAGAGGAAGATTTATTACCACGTCCACCAATAATTACGATAATGGGCCATGTTGATCATGGAAAAACAACTCTTTTAGATTATATTCGTAAATCAAGAATTGTCGATTCCGAATTTGGTGGTATAACTCAAGCAATTGGTGCTTATCAAATTGAATATAATGGTCAAAAACTTACATTTATAGATACTCCAGGTCATGCTGCCTTTACGCAAATGCGTGCTAGGGGTGCAAGTGTAACGGATATTGTTATCATTATTGTAGCCGCTGATGACGGAGTAATGCCTCAGACAAAGGAAGCAATAGATCATGCACTATCAGCCAAAGTACCTATCGTTGTAGCGGTTAATAAAATCGATAAACCCGATGCTAATATAGACCGTATTTATACGGAAATGGCTGAACTTAATATTACGCCTGAAAGTTGGGGAGGAGATGTGCCATTTATCAACATTTCTGCTAAAACTGGCGAAGGCGTTGATAATTTGTTAGAAACACTTCTTGCTATTAGTGAAGTAAGTAATTTAAGAGCTAATCCAAATCGTTATGCTCTAGGAGCTGTTATCGAAGAAAGACTTGATAAAAATGTTGGTGGGGTTGCCTCATTCTTAATCCAAAATGGTACACTTCGAATTGGTGATCCGGTAGCGGTAGGAACAACTTATGGTAAGATTAGAACAATGAAAAATGATTTAGGTGAATCAATTGTTGAGGCTGGACCATCGACCCCTGTTGAGATTACTGGACTTAATGACAATCCTAAAGCAGGCGACAAATTTATGGCATTTGAAACCCTTGAGGAAGTTAAAGAAGTAGCTGCCAAAAGAAAAGAACAAGCTGCTAAAAATAGTTATAAAAAAGAAACGCTTTCTTTAGATGATTTATTTGAAAGAGTTAGTAGTGGCCAAAAAGAAATTGATGTTGTCTTAAAAGCTGACGTACGTGGCTCCGAAGAGGCTGTTAAAAGTGCTCTTGAAAAGATTAAAGTTGAGGATGTCCACGTTAAAGTAATCCGCAGTGGTATTGGACCTATTAGTGAAAGCGATATTGTTTTAGCTAGTGCCTCAAAAGCGATAGTATTAGGATTTAATGTTATTGCTTCACCTGGTGCCAAAGAAATGGCGAAAGAATATGATATTGAAATTCGTCTATACACAATTATTTATAAATTAGTCGAGGATATGGAACTTGCTTTAAAAGGTATGCTTGATCCGGAATATGAAGAAAAGATTTTAGGTGAACTTGAAATAAGACAATTATTTAGATTTTCTAAAATTGGTAATATCGCCGGATGTTATGTTAAAGATGGTTTAGTTAAAGCGAATGCTAAAGCAAGAGTTATTCGTGATGGAACTGTAATGTGCGATACAAATATTGCTGCTCTTCAAAGGGGAAAAGACAGTGTTAAAGAAGTTAAAAAGGGATTTGAATGTGGTCTTACTTTAGAAAAATATGATGACTTTAAAGAAAATGATATTGTTCAAATCTATGAATTACAAGAGGTAAAACGTGGCTAATTACAATGTAAAAAGAATTGAAAGGGATATCGAAAAATATATTCCGATGATAATTCAAAGAGAAACATCAGATGAGCTTTTAAAAACAATTACGATTACAGGATGTAAACTTGCTCATGATTTAAGTTTTTGTAAAGTGTATTTTACTTCATTTAGTGATTTATCACAAAAAGAAATTGAAAAAGAAGTAAATGAAGCATCCTCATTCATAAGAGGCAAACTTGCAAATATGATGGAAATTCGTAATACACCACTTTTAAGATTTGAATATGATACATCAATTGAGTATGCCAATAGAATTGAAAAAGTTATTGAAAATTTACATAAATAGTTTTTTATAGGGGGAAATATGCAATTAAAATATAGTAGTGCTAACGCAAAGGATTATTGTAGGTTAGCCGAAGATTACTATGAAGAGAGTGAAAAAGTGCATGGAAGGGCAATAAGCCCACTTAGAAGCGTAGCATTAAATAGACTAATTTCCGGTCCAAGAAGAGGACGGGCAACTGAAGTTTTAAAAAAACTTGATATAAATTATGAAAATGCGCTTAAAAGTTTGGAACTTGCTTATGATGATTTTACATCAAGAATAATCACTTTAGAAAACGATAATAAATATCTAATTGCTCACACGACAATGGTAATAAATCAAGAACCTGAAACTGGTGAATTTAAACCATTTATTACAGATATAATTATTAAAAACGGCGATAAATTAGAGGATGATCCGGAGTCAAGCATTCGTTTAAGATATGGTATTTATTCCAAAATACTCGAGTATTATGAACATTTAGCATGTAAAATGTTTCCAAGTGTTGAAAGACTTGAGGTTCATACTTATGCTAAGGATGGTGACATTTGGTCAGCATTACGCAATATGGGTTATGAAATTAAAGATTCATCTGATTTAGATAATAGAGTTATTCGTTTTATTAAATTAGTAAGAAAAGAAGAAAGGGATATTTCAGATGGAGGGAATATTACTCTTAAATAAAACGAAAGATAAAACAAGTAGAGATATGGTTAATGAACTTAACCATATTTTTGGTATGAAAAAAATTGGCCATACCGGTACTCTTGATCCAATAGCTACTGGGGTACTTGTTATGTGTATGGGTAAATATACAAAGTTAGTTGATATGTTATCTTCTTTAAAAAAGGAATATGTAGCTATGATTAAACTTGGTATTAAAACTGACACTTTAGATATTACAGGAACAATTATAGAATCAAGAGATATTCCTAAAATATCAACAGAGAATATAGAAATTGTATTTAATGATCTTTTGGGAAAACAAAAGCAAATAATTCCTAAATATTCGGCTAAGAAAATAAATGGTAAGAAATTATATGAATACGCACGAGAAAACAAAAATATAGTTTTGCCAGAAAATGAAATTGAAATATATAGTATGGAATTATTAGATTTTGATGCTGAATATATTAAATTCAAAACAACTGTCAGTAAAGGTACTTATATTCGCAGTTTAATTCAAAAAATATGTGATAATTTAAATATAATTGGTACAATGAGTGATTTAGAAAGAACAAAACAAGGTAATTTTTCAATAAATGATAGTTTCACTATAAAGGATATTGAAAAAGGAAACTATAAAATACTAAATGCTCGAGATGTTTTAGACTTCCCAGTCTACGAACTTGGCGAAGAGGAATATAATAAAGTAAAAAATGGGAATAAAATAACAATAAAATGTGATAGTAAATATGTAATATTAATTAAGAACAATAAGGAAATAGCAATTTATGAAAAGGAAGAAACGTATTATCGAGCAAAAATAATGCTAATCTAATTGCATTTTATAATTTTTAATGTTAAAATTAAACTTAGAATAAAGAGGTGTTTCTAGTGAAGGATTTTATTCAAAATCTATATTCAAATCCTAATTTTCCTTTATACTTAGGAATAGTAATAATTGTTTTACTAATCACCTTTTTTGTTGTTTATATGTTAGGAAAAAAAGATAAAGAAAGACTAGAAGAAACTAAGAAGCTAGATACAGTTGAGAATAATGCATTTAGTGAAGTTTCAATGCCAACTTCAGTTGAAACTCCTAAAGTTGAACCGGTAGTTACTCAAGAAAATGTACCTGTTACTAACGAGGCTGTTAAGGAAGAAATAAAACCAGTAATACCAGAACAACCTATGATTGAACCTATTAAAGAAGAGGTAGTAGCGCCGGTTATTAATGAAGAACCTATTATAAATACTCCTGAGGTTAAAAAAGTAGAACCGGTTATTGAAAAAACAGTAGAGCCCGAAGTAAAAGTAGAACAACCAGCTATACCTGATATAATTCAATTACCTGAGGAAGAAGAAGGTTATAAAGCTGCTCAGGCTAAATATGAAGAAATAACAGAGAACATCGATAAAGATTTAAATGAATTAGAAAATAAAATGGTAAAACCAGTTTTAAATGAAACTATTGAACCACCTATTTCTATGCCTACAGTAGAAAACGTTGAAGAGGTAAAACCAACGGAAGTTAAAAAAACAGAGGTCGTTAATGAAGTATTTAGTTCAGTATATGCTCCTAAGAAAGATCCTATAATGTTTGATGAAACTGTGGAAATTGAGTTACCAAGGTTAAAGTAATATGTCAAGAAGATTGCAAAAATCTTCTTTTTTAATTATAATAAGTTAAGGTGATTGTATGGCAGTTTACGATGAAACATCAATTAAAATACTTGAAGGACTAGAAGCAGTACGCAAAAGACCTGGTATGTATATAGGCTCTACTGATAAAAGAGGATTACATCATCTCGTATGGGAAATTGTCGATAATGCAATAGATGAAGTAATAAATGGCTATGGTGACTATATTAAAGTAGTATTAAATAAAAATGGCAGTATTACAATAAGTGATAATGGCCGTGGTGTTCCTATAGGAATGCATGAAAGTGGTAAATCAACTCCTGAAGTTATTTACACTATTTTGCATGCAGGAGGAAAATTTACCGAATCTGGTTATAAAGTTTCTGGAGGTCTTCATGGTGTTGGTGCCTCTGTTGTTAATGCACTAAGTAAGTATATGGATGTTGTTATTTACCGTGATGGTAAAATATCAAATATTCGTTTCGAAGATGGTGGTAAGGTTGATATTCCTTTAAAACAGGTCGGCGAAAGTAAAAAAACAGGAACTACTGTAACATTTATGCCTGATTATGAAGTTTTTAAAGGAGCAAGTTTTTCATATACGACAATTTGTGAAAGAATGCAAGAAAGTGCTTTTTTAATCTCTGGTCTTACTATTGAGGTAGTTGATGAAGAAGAAGATAAAACAGAAAAGTATTTTTATGAAAATGGTTTAAATAGTTTTATCGAATATATTAACGAGGATAAAAATCCCCTTTGTAATATCATAAGTTTTAATAATGTAAAAAATGGTATTGAGGTAAGTGTTGCCCTTCAATATACGGATACTTATAATGAGAATATTTTATCATTTGTAAACAATGTTAAAACTCCTGATGGTGGTTCGCATGAAGTTGGATTTAAAACAGGTCTTACCAAAGCATTTAATGATTATGCTAAGAATAATAATATAGGAAAAGGGACACTTTTTGATGGCTCTGATGTTCGGGAAGGTTTATCTGCAGTTATTAGTTTAAAAATACCGGAAGCTCTTTTGCAATTCGAAGGCCAAACTAAAGCTAAACTTGGTACGCCTGAAGCTAGAAGCATTACGGAAAGTATTACATATGAACAAATGAAGTTCTTTCTCGAGGAAAATAGAGAAGTTGCTTTAAATATTATTGATAAAGCAACTAAATCGATGGAAGCAAGAGATGCGGCACGAAAGGCTCGTGAACTAGTTCGAAGTGGTAAAGGTAAAGAAAAGAAAGAAAAAGTATTAAGTGGAAAACTTGCCAAGGCTACTGGTAAAAATAACGAAAAAAATGAACTATTCTTAGTCGAGGGAGATTCAGCCGGTGGTAGTGCTAAAACGGGAAGAAATAGAGAAACACAAGCAATTCTTCCTTTAAGAGGAAAAGTTTTAAATTGTGAAAAAGCCTCAAGTAATGATATTCATGCAAATGAAGAGTTAAATACCCTTATTTATGCAATTGGCGCAGGTATTGGAAATGAATTTGATCCAAAAGATAGCAATTATGGTAAAATCATTATTATGACTGATGCCGATGATGATGGAGCTCATATTCAAACTCTTTTACTTACGTTTTTCTATCGTTTCATGAGACCCCTTATTGAAAACGGAATGCTTTATATAGCAAATCCTCCTTTATATGCCTTAGATTTTGGTAAATATAAAGAATATGTGGCTACTGATGAAGAATTAGAAGAAAAAAAGAAAACTATTAAAGGAACATATAAGGTTCAACGTTTTAAAGGTTTAGGAGAAATGAACTCAGATGAGCTTTACGAAACTACAATGTGTCCAGAAACAAGAAGTTTAATTAAAGTAAGTATTACTGATGCTGCTTTAGCTGAAAAAAGGGTGTCAGTTTTAATGGGTGATAAAGTTGAACCAAGAAAAGAATGGATCAATGAAAATGTCGATTTCACCTTAGAGGACTCTTTTAGAAAGGAATAATCATGGCAAAGGCAAAGGAAGAAAAAACAATTATTGAAAAAATATATGATTATACTCTCGAAGATATCATTGGTGAACGTTTTGGCCGTTATGCTAAAAGTATAATTCAAGATCGGGCTCTTCCTGATGTTCGTGATGGGTTAAAACCAGTTCAACGAAGAATTTTATATACAATGTGGGAGGACCACAATACATTTGATAGACCGTATCGTAAATGCGCTAAAGCGGTTGGAGATGTCATGGGTAAATACCATCCTCATGGGGATTCCTCAATATATGGGGCTATGATTTATATGTCACAGCCGTGGAAAATGCGGGAAGTATTTATCGATATCCATGGTAATAATGGCTCAATCGATGGTGATGGGCCAGCTGCCTATCGTTATACGGAAACAAGGCTTACAAAAATAGCCCAAGTAATGCTTAAAGATATCAATCGTAATGCAGTAGAAATGGCGCTTAACTATAGTGATGAAGAATTAGAACCAACTGTATTACCGGCTAACTTTCCAAATCTTTTAGTTAATGGTTCAACAGGTATTTCAGCTGGATATGCAACAAATATTCCACCACATAATCTAGGGGAAGTTATTGATGCAACCGTTCACCGGATCAGTAATCCAAACTGCCGTCTTGAAACAATTATGGATATTATCAAAGGACCAGATTTTCCAACTGGCGGCATTGTCGAAGGCAAATTAGGCCTTATGCAAGCTTATGAAACAGGTAAAGGCAAGGTAATAGTCAAAGCTAAAACAGAGATTGTTAGTGAAAAAGGTAGCAAACAAATTATTATTCATGAAATACCTTATGATGTCTTAAAAGAGGGTTTACGTAAGAAAATCGAAGATATTAGAATTGATAAAAAGGTTGATGGCATTACTGATGTCCGTGATGAATCAGACCGTGAACATATGGCAAAACTTATTATTGAACTTAAAAAAGATGCCAATGCTGATTTAATATTAAATTATCTTTTAAAAAATACCGATTTACAAATAAATTATAATTTTAATATGGTTGCTATTGTCAATCATCGTCCTAAACAATTAGGTATTCTTGCTATTCTTGATGCTTTTATAGCTCATCAAAAGGATGTCATTTTAAGAAGAACTAATTTTGATTTAGAGCATGCACTTTCTAGAATGCATATTGTCGAAGGCCTTTTAAAGGCAATTGATGTTCTGGATGAAGTAATTAAAACAATTAGAGCATCTAAAAACAAGGCTGATTCAATAGCTAATTTAATGAAGGTTTTTGATTTTACCGAGGAACAAGCAACCGCTATTGTTACAATGCAACTATATCGTTTATCAAATACTGATATTACGCAACTTCTTGGTGAGAAAAATGATTTGATAAGAATGATCGAATTTTTAAAACAAATTCTAAGTGATGAAGAAGTGTTAAAGAAACAAATGAAAAATGAATTGTTAGCTATAAAGAAAGAATTTGCTACTCCAAGAAGAACCGAAATAAGAGATGAAGTAACAGAAATTAAACTTGATGCTATGGATATGATACCTAAAGAAAAAACAGTAGTAATAGTAACTAACGAAGGTTACTTAAAAAGAGTATCGGTTAAATCATATACAAGTAATGATGGTGATATGGCTTTAAAACCAGGTGACTTTATTACAAATATCTATAACACTAATACCCAAAATAAGTTATTAATATTTACTAACTTAGGTAATTATCTATATATTCCAATTCACACAATTCTTGAAAGTAAATGGAAAGATTTAGGTAAACATGTTAACAACATTGTCATGATGAGTCAAGATGAAAGAGTAATTGGCAGTGCAATTTTAGAAAAAGGTAAACAAATTGTTTTAACTACTAAAAATGGTATGATTAAAAGTGTACTACTTGATGATTTTGAAGTTCAAAGATACTCTAAACCAATATGTGCCATCAAGTTAAAAGAAGGTGATGAGCTTCTTTCAGCAGAAATGCTTGGCAGTGAAACAGTTTTAGTAACAAACAATGGCTATTATTTGAGATATTTAAGTAATGAAATACCAACTATTGGTACAAAAGCATCGGGCGTTAAAGCAATTAATTTAAAAGAAGATTATTTAATTAGTTCAAATCAAATAACTGAAACAAGCGAGTATTTAAATGTCTTAACAAGCAATAATACTGCTAAAAGAGTAAAACTAAGTGATCTAAAGGTTCTAACAAGAGCTAAAAAGGGTGCACTTATTCTAAAAAAACCTAAAACTAAAGAATGCTTTATTGCTTGCGCTTATCCATCTGACAGTAGGACTATTAATTTACTAAAATGTGATAGCGAAATAAAAGAGATTAAAAATGCAGACATATCTATATTAGATATTAATAGTGTGGGAAGTTTAATTACCAAAAATAAAATAGATGATATGAAACCAAAAGCTATAGAGTATAGCGAAGCAAAAGAAGTTGAACAAATAGAAAAAACAAATAGTGAAGAACAATTATCATTTAGTGATTTTATTAATGATTTTAAGATTTAAAGTAGATTTATTCTACTTTTTTTCATATATATTACTAGGTGATATTATGGCAAGCAAAGAGGATTTTAGAAAATTTGTATCAAGTAAGCCAAAACTTGCAAGTTATGTTGAAAATGGTTCAATGACATGGCAAAAGTTTTATGAAATGTATGATCTATATGGAGAAAATAGTGAAGTTTGGGATAAATATTTAGATAGAAGTAAAGATAATAATTCATTTAAGATCAATGATTTAATTAAAAACGTTGATATTAATTCTATAAAAGAACATATTTCTACCGCTCAAAAAGCGCTTGATTTTGTGCAAGAATTAACCAGTAAAGACAGCGTAGAAAAAATAACTAAGTCAGTTGTTTCTCCAAGACCTATTAACAAATTTTTTGAGGATTAGATGAATAAACTAACATTTAGCAAGTTTTTAGAAAATGAAAAACTTCTTAACCAATTAAAAGATCATTCATACTGGATTAAAGAATTAAATCGTAATCCGGAATCAATAAATATCTTTAAAAAACAAATGAAAATATTATATAAAGAAAGGCCTTCGGATAAAATTAATAGTGCAATCGATAATATTGATTTAATTTCTTCGATTGTTGACACAATTAACTAATTATTCTATTGAAATAATACCATTCTTGTGATAATATGTAATCATAAGGAGAGTAGATTAAATGAAAAAATTAAATAAGAAAGGTTTTACACTAGTTGAATTACTAGCTGTTATCGTTATTTTAGCGGTTGTTATGTTAATCGCTGTTACTGCAGTTGGCCCATTAATGACTAAAGCAAGAAAAAGTGCATTAGGTACTGAAGGTGTAGGAATGGTTAATGCTGCAAAAACAGCTTATCAAACAGAACAATTATCTGGTAAAGTTGGCCCAACAGATTCTGCTTGTTTTGACCTTGAATGGCTTTGCAATAGCAATTATTTTGAAAAGGGATGTACTAGTGGTGGTGATGGCTACTATGGATCAGTTTTAGCTACATATTCGAGTGGAAAGTTAACGTATAAATTCTGGTTAAGTAATGGTTCTTATACATTTGGTGGAGTAGGTACTGGACTTACAAATGGAATTGATCCTGCAAAATTTGATGTTGAGGATACAACAAATACTGTAACCGATGGTACTATAACTGCAGCTAATAAAACTAAAATTAAAGCTTGTGGAAAAACACCTTCATCAAATAAGATATCAGGATGGACTTACTGTTCTAAAGCTGGTAATGGTTGTTTAAAATAGAATAGAATAAAAAACCGATAGAAATTGATGTTTACTTTAAAGTGTACATTTCAAAATGTCGGTTTTTTGTTTGCTATTTAATCCTTATTTTAGTACAATTAATGAAAGAAGATAATATATTAAGATATATTTTTTACCGAAAGGATGTTTAAAATGATAATTGGTTCACATGTAAGTTTTAAAAATGATGGTTTACTAGGTAGTGTAAAAGAAACTTTATCATATGGCGCTAATACGTTTATGTTTTATACTGGAGCACCCCAAAATACGGTTAGAAAAGCAATTGATAAAAATACTACATTAAAAGCTTGGGAATTAATGGAAGAAAATGACGTGGATATTAATAATGTCATATGTCATGCCCCATATATAATTAATCTTGCTAATAAAGCTAAACTAGATGCCTGGCAATTTAGTATTAATTTTTTAAAGGCAGAGATTAAAAGATGTGAAGAATTAGGTGTTAAATATATTGTTTTACATCCAGGAAGTGCTGTATCCCATACTAAAGAAGAAGGAATTAATAACATCATCGAAGCCTTAAATGAAGTAATTGATGAAAATACTAATGTAACTATTTTACTAGAAACAATGGCTGGTAAAGGAACTGAATTAGGAAGTAATATTGATGAATTAAAAACAATTATTGATAATATTATTTATCAAAATAAGATTGGTGTATGTCTTGATACATGCCATTTAAATGATTCTGGCATTGAAATAAGTAGTTTTGATAAGTATCTTGAACTATTTGAAAGTACAATTGGTTTAAAAAAGGTCGGCTGTATCCATGTAAATGATAGTTTGAATCCAATAGGTTCTCATAAAGATCGTCATGCTAATATTGGTTTTGGAACAATAGGTTTTGACAATTTAATAAATGCAATATATAACGAAAAATTAAAAGATGTTCCTAAAATCCTCGAAACACCTTATATCGAAGAATACCCACCTTACAAATTTGAGATTGAATCAATTATAGAAAAAAAGTTTAATCCTACTTTAAAGGAAGATGTTCAAAACTATTATAAAAATTTTTGATATTTAGAAAAGTATTCAACAAATACTTTTTTTATTTTATTAAAATTATCACTTTGATATTTATTTTTATATAAATCAATATTAAAAAGATTAGGATTTTTTAAAATATCTTTATAGTTTTTTTTAATAAAGGAATATGTAAAATCCAATTCATTTTCATTTAAAATTATATTTTTGCTTTTAGCAAAATTATTGATATCCTCTTTAGATAGTTTTGAGATATATCTTTCTATAATATTAAACATTTTATCACCTTGTTATATTGTATGAATATGTTGAATAATTGAATACTAATAATGGTGGTTATGTGCAAATAAAAGTGTTTATAACTAAAATAATAATAATTATTATTTTTATTATTTTATTAACATACATTCTTATTTTCTATCATTTAAATCATAATTATATGAAAAGCCTAATAGATAGTAAAAATAATATAATTGTCGAAGGAAAGACTGCTCCAAGAGGAAGAATCTATGATAAAAACGGGATTGCTCTTGTCGATAATATAATGACAAATAATCTTGTTTTTTATAATTTGAAAGGTATTGATAAAATAGATGTTGCAAAAAAGGTGGCAAATCTTTTTGTTTTTGATAAGCCTAGTGAAAAGGAGATAATAAATTGGTATAAGGAAACTAAAAACACTTCGAAAATGTTATCTGAAAGTGAAAAATATGAGATAAAAACTAGAGAAAGGTCCTTTGATGAAATTATTGATGATAAGATAATATCTTTGATAGATAGCATATCTATAGATGAATTAAATGTTATTAAAGCTTATGCTCTTTTAAATAGTGGGTATGACAAAAGCCCAATGATTATTAGAGAAGATTTAACAGACGAAGAGGTTAATAAAATTATTATGCAAAATATACCAGGTATTTCTATCGAATCTTCTTTTAAAAGGTATTATCCGTTTGGCAACATTTTACAAAATATATTTGGAAAAATAGGTAAAATAACTAAAGAAGAAAAAGAAGAATATTTAAATAATGGCTATTCTTTAGATGACATTGTAGGATTAAGTTATTTAGAAAAAGAGTATGATCATTTTTTAAGGGGCACTAAAGCCAAATATTTGGTTAATAATGATAATTCCCTTACATTACTTGAAAAAGAAAAGATAGGAAATGATTTATATTTAGCTATTGATATAAGTATTCAATTAAAAATCGAAGAAATAATTGAAAAAAATCTAAAAAAATCAAAAACATATCCAAACACAGACAATTTAAGTGATACATATGTTATTTTATCTAATCCAAAAACCGGGGAAATAAGAGCTATTTCAGGTAAAAGATTTTTAAAAAATGGTGAATTTAGTGATATTACACTTGGATGTTTAACATCATCATTTACAATGGGTTCAGTCGTCAAAGGAGCTACCATGTCAGTTGCTTTAAAAAATGATATTTTTGACCCAAATGAAATAATATTAGATTCTTGTGTAAAACTTCAAAATATGAATCCTAAATGTTCATGGAAAAGTTTGGGATACATTGATGCTGTAAAAGCTTTAGAACAAAGCTCAAATTATTATCAATTTTTACTTGCGATAAAAATGCTTGGATTAAATTATACTTATGATATGGATTTTGAGGTGACAAAAGATGACTTTAATATCTATCGCGATATGCTTGCTTCTTATGGACTTGGAATTAAAACGGGTATTGATTTGCCAAATGAAAAGATTGGTTTAATTGGCAATACCATTTCTTCAGATTTATATTTAAATTTAGCTATAGGTCAGTATGATACATATACCCCAATTGAACTAGTAACATATATTAATACTCTTGCAGATAAAGGGAATCGAAGGAAACCCTATTTGGTAGAATCTATTAAAAATAATAATAATATTATTTGGCAAAATAGTAAAGAAATTGTTTCTAAAACTGGTTTAACTGATGAACACTATAAAATTATTTTTCAAGGATTTTATCAAGTTATGAATGAAAGGGGAGGAACTGGCTATGGATTTATGAATCAAAATTTAATTCCAGCTGGTAAAACAGGAACAAGTGAATCATTTTATGATGCTGATGAAAATGGAATAATTGATACTGCTACAATTACGCTTACAATGGTAGGTTTTTATCCATATGATAATCCAACATATAGCATGATTATTATTTCTCCTAATGCATCAACGATTAATAATAAAAGCGATTTTGTTTATCCTCTTACATACTATATAAGTAGGGAAATTACTGATTTTATGTTTGAAAATATGTAATGCTTTTGATATAATAAGAAAGATTAAAAAAGGAGGCAATACTATGGCTAAAAATGAAAATAGAGTTTATGTAACAAATAAATGTAGTGAATGTGGTCAAGAACTTCGTCCACTTAACAAAAATAAGAAAAATACTACTGATCGTTTAGAACTTAAAAGATATTGTTCTAAATGTCGCAAACATGTTGTAGCAAAAGAAAAGAAATAAGGAGTAAAACATGCAAATTAATATTAACGATATTAAAAATGGTATGACAATTATTATGGATGGCAATTTATGTGTTATCCAAGAATTTCAACATGTAAAGCCTGGAAAAGGTCCTGCTTTTGTTAGAATTAAACTTAAAAACTTAAGAACTGGTTCTACAACAGAAGACACATATAATACTAACATTAAAATAACAAAAGCTCATATTGAAAAAATAAATGTTCAATATTTATATAATGCTGGCGATACCTATACATTTATGAATAATGAAACATATGAACAAATTGAAGTTCCTGGTGATAAGCTTGGCGATAATAAAAAGTTTATTAAAGAGGGCTTAGACATTCAAATTGATTTCTTCGAAGGCGAGATTATTGGTATAACATTACCTGAAAAAGTTGAATATGAAATAATTGATACAGAACCTGCTGTCAAGGGAAATACTGCTACTAACGCTAGTAAAGATGCTACTATTGAAACAGGTTATGTTGTGAAGGTTCCACTTTTTATTAATCAAGGTGAAAAAATAATTGTATCTACTAAAGATGGAAAATATTCAGGAAGAGCTTAATGCTCTTTTTTAATTGCTTTAAAAAATATATTGTGGTATATTTTTTTTTGAAAAAGGTGATTTAATGGCAGATAGCATAAAAAAGAAAATATTACTTAAAATTAATAAGTATAAGCGTTCAGAGAATAACTTAGAAAGAGCTTTAGAATTATGTAATAATCCAGATTATAGAGATGATGTTAGTATTCAACATCAAAAAATGGAAATATTATGTATGCTTAAAAGATATAGTGAAGCAATTGCAATTGGTGAAAGACTAGATTTTACAAATGAAATGTCTATCCAATTAAAATTAGTCGAAGCATATGCTGGCAATAAAAATTATGAAAAGGCAAATGCTATATGCATGCGTCCTGAATACGCTGAACATCCAGGCTTTATTCAAAAGGCAGAGAGAATAAAAAAAGATTTATTTAGAATTAACGGGATAGAGGCAAAAGTTACTTCAAATGAATTTGAAGACTACATTAAGGAAATTGACAGATTGATTGAAGCTGCTAAGGAGGAAAGAAATCCTGGCCGTGCTAGACAATTTCTACGTAAAGCCCAAGGATATTGTACAGATGAAAGATTTAAAGACAATATTGAGGCAAATTTATATCTGATTAAAATATTAAAGTTGCTTGGTGAGTATGAACTTGCTTTAGAAACAGCTATTAAAATGGATTACCTCAATAATATGGATGCTTTTATTCAAATACCATCTATTTTAGCTCAGTTAAAAAGATATGATGAAGCTTTATCATTGATTGATAAATCACCGTTTAATAATAATCCTAATATTATAAATTTAAAACAGAGCATTATGATGAAAAAGGAAGGTAAAGTAACACCATCAAAACCAAAAACTCCTAAGACTAGTAATAAAAAAACAAAAGCTTTGTCATTTAATGATTTACTTGATTACATCGAGGGTGAAATAATATCACTAGAGGTTATTAAGTCTTTGCCAATTAGTCAGTTATTAAAGGATATATTTATTATTGCTTATTATGAAGTAAGGGAAAATAAAGATGCTATATATAAATCTTTAGGAGATATGGCTTCATGTTATGAAAATAATGATGAATGTCTAAGTATTATCGAAGATTTAGAAAATCATTTTAAAAAGGCAGATTCAACATACAATCGAGAATTATATCAAAAATGTTTGCTTATTTCCCAAAATATTAAAATTGATAATTCAAGAAAAAATTAATGTCAGTGTTAAAAAACACTGATTTTTAGTGTAAAAAGGCAATGTTAAATTGGGGTAATCTCTTTTAAAAAAGGCAATTAATTGTTATACTTATTTATGCGAGGTATAAGTAATTATGAAAAAGAAAATAGGCTTAGGAAAGAAAATAGTCATATATTTTTTATCAGTAATTCTTCTTATCTTAATCTTTTTAACAGGTATAATTTTAGTGCTAGAATTTGGCCCTTCGAAGACTGCCCGTAATTTATTTGTAAATTCGGCTATGGAGTCTAGCGCTGGTAAATTTATGGCCACATTATTTATATCTAAAAGTAAAATAAAAGAAATTCAAAAAAATAATTCTGTTGAAGCTATGAAAGATGTAACCAATTCTGATTTAATAGAAATAGATAGTACTAAAGATAATTTAGATGAAATAGAACTAATTAATATTAAAGGCTCAACTTTTAAGGGAATAATGGCTATAGTTCATGATCCATCAAGAGTTACAATTGGTGTAAGTGGCCCGTATGGTCCTAGTTATTCCGGCAAAACAGTTGAAGATATGGCTAAAAGTTATAATGCTGTACTTGCTACCAATGGTGGTGGTTTTGAAGATGCTGGTGGAATGGGTAATGGAGGAACACCAATTGGCATTGTTATTTCAAATGGGAAAATAGTGTATGGCTCTGAAAATCGCAGTTATGAATTAATTGGCTTTGATTATGATAATAAACTTGTTGTTGGCAACATGACAGGAGGTCAAGCAATTAATCGAGGCGTAAGAGATGCGCTTTCTTTCGGACCAATTTTAATTGTCAATGGTAAACCTGCGAAAATAAATGGAACCGGTGGTGGTTTAAACCCAAGAACAGCAATCGGTCAAAGGGAAGATGGGGCTGTCCTTTTACTTGTAATTGATGGAAGACAGGCAAACAGCTTAGGTGCTTCATATGAAGATGTCATGAATGTTTTCTTGGAATATAAGGCTATTAATGCTGCTAATCTCGATGGTGGATCATCAAGTCTTTTATACTATAAAGGCAAATACATTAATAATAGTTCTTCTTTAGTTGGCGCAAGAGAAATGCCTACAAGTATTATCGTGAGGTAAAAATGAAAAAGAAACGGGAACCAAAAGAAAATAAAAAGTTTTGGAAACATTATCGGATTTTTTTAATTATATCTTTTATAATTATTATATTTATATGGGCATTACTATGGACATTCCTAGTTTTTTACGAAAAAAGTAGACCGGAATATGAAGCTGAAAAAGTAAGCAAGTTATTTCAAAAAGGGAAAACTGAAAAATTATTAGAATATATTGAAATTGAAGGAAAATATAATACAAAAGATTCTTCTCAAAACATAATGAAAGATGATTTAAAGAAAGCAAAGATTTCATATGAAAAGAAAAGGGGAGAATACAAGGATAAAACGCCAGTATACTCCATACTAGATAATGATAAAGAAATTGCTGTCGTCAAATTAAAATCATCGTCAAAAAAAGATATGTTTAATACAGTTAAATGGGGAGTTGATCATATTGATTATTTCTTTAATAAAGAAGACATCAAAATAATCGCTTTACCAGATGAAATAATTACAATTAATGGTATTGAATTATCAAAAGATGATGTAACTGATGAAAACTATTATCTAGAAAAACTAAATAATGATTTGCCATATGTCGATTTTTCACCACTTGTTATGTATGAAATAACAGATGTTTATAAAAATAGTGTTATTAATTATGAAAAAAGCAGTTTTCAAAAAGAGGGCAATGTTTATTCTTTAACGTATCCAAGCGATGAAAAACTTCTTGAAGAACATAAAGATTTTCTGATAGATTGGTGTAAAAACTATACAAAGTATGTTGTCAATGAAGCTACATTTGGCAGCATTTCAGGAGCAGTTGTTCAAAACTCGAATGCCTATAATTTTTTAAGAACGGTTGCAAATACAAATATATGGTTAGCAGCTCATACTCCAACCGAATTTTCGGATTTTGCTTTTGAAAATATGCAAAAGTATCAAAATGATCTTTACTCAGTTGATATTAAATATAGTTATTCATTTTATGTTAATGATGATTTAAAAGAATATCAAACAAATTTAACACTATATCTAATCGAAGTTGATGGTTATTGGTATATTGCGGATTTAACCACATAAAATGTCAATAAAATAGGTAAGTTAATTGTAAATATACATGGTATTTTGTATAATATTTATAGGTGATAATAATGAATATTATAATCAGTGCTGGTGGTACTGGGGGTCATATTTATCCTGCTGTAGCCATTATTAATAAATTTAAAGAAAAAGAAAAAGATTTAAATGTTTTATATATAGGTACTCATAACCGCATGGAAAAAGATATTATTCCGAGCATGGGTATTAAATATGAAGCAATTGAAATATATGGTTTTAGTAAAACCATGTTTTTTCGTGATATAAAAAATATTTTTCTTATTAAAAAAGCAGTTAATAGATGTATAAAAATAATGAAGGATTTTAAACCAGATATTGTAATTGGTGTAGGTGGATATGTTACAATGCCAGTTATTACCGCTGCTAAAAAATTGGGTATTCCCGTAGCAGTTCACGAGCAAAATAGTATTCCGGGTAAGACAAATAAACTATTTACTAAAAATGTCGACTTAGTTTGTACTTCTTATGAAAATAGTAATAAATATTTTAAAAATGCTAAAAAAGTAATTTATACAGGTAATCCTTGTGGAGAAAATGCTTTAACAACGAAAAAGATACCCAAAGAAAGTTTAGGATTTAGTAAAAATAAAAAGCTCCTTTTGTTTGTATCAGGATCTTTGGGAAGTGCAACTATAAATGATTTTGCTACTAAGTTTTTAAGCTTAGTTAATGATAATGATATATTTGAAGTCTTATACATAACTGGTGAGAGTTACTATGAGGAATTTACTAAAGATAAAGAGTTTGCAAAAAGTGTTAAGGTTTTACCATTTTTAAATAACATGTCTGGACTATTGAGTGATGTTGATTTGATCATTTCAAGAGCCGGAGCTGGTACTATTTCGGAAATACTTGCTCTTGAGGTTCCTAGCATTTTAATACCATCACCATATGTTGCTAATAATCATCAATATTATAATGCTCTTGATTTAAAGACAAAGAAAGTAAGTATCATGTGTGAAGAAAAAGATTTAGATGCGCAAAAGATGTATCAAAGTATCAAAGATCTACTAAGTGGCAATGATGAATATCAAAAAATGAAGGAAAATTTGAAAAAACTTGATATGAAAAATGCTAGTACAATTATATATGAACAAATAAAGGAGTTATTAAAATGAATAATGTCGGTGAAGTATTAAATGATGTCGATTTAAAAAATTACACTTCTTTAAAAATCGGAGGACATGCTAAATATCTGGTTAAACCTCGTAATATCGGAGAACTACAAAATTTACTTGAATATATTCACGAAAATAACATGAAATATTTAGTTTTAGGTAATGGAACTAATGTCATATTAGATGATAGTGATTTTAATGGTATAATCATTAAATTAGATTATTTCAAAGATATTGTCTTTTGCGAAAATGAAGTAACGGTTGGCAGTGGTGTTTCCCTAGCATTTCTTTCAAAGACTACTTTAAATAATGGTTTTGTTTCACTTGGATTTGCTTCGATGATTCCAGGAAATGTTGGCGGAAGCGTAGTTGGAAATGCAGGATGTTATGGCCATGAAATAATGGAGTTTGTCAAATCAGTCGAGGTAATGGACAAAAATGGTGAAATTTTTGTTATTGATCGAAAAGATATTTCTTATGGTTATAGATATACATCCCTTAAAGATAAATATATTGTATTAAATGTTGTATTTACTCTATCTAAAGGTGATGTTAATGCAGCTTATGAAGAAATAATCCAAAATAATGCCAAAAGGATGGAAACTCAGCCGCTTAATTACCATAACGTTGGAAGTGTTTTTCGTAATCCTGAAAATGCCTCAGCGGGTAAGATGATTGATGACTTAAAATTAAAAGGTTATACAATTGGTGGAGCAAAAGTAAGTGATAAACACGCTAACTTTATTATCAATAATGATAATGCCTCTTTCAAAGATTTCGTTGATTTAATTAATCATGTTAAAAAAGAAGTAAAAGATGCTTATCAGATTGATTTAGTCGTTGAACCAAGTATCATCAAATGGGATAAGTTATGAAAAAAACACGTAAAAAACTACGCATTCGGGGATTTATATTATTCTTTTTAGTTTTATATCTTATTGCCATGATAGTGTATTACATTTTGAAAATGCCAATTAAAAACATTGTAGTAAAAGATAATAAATTAGTTACAGAAAAACAAATAATTGATGTAATCAATATTGATGAAACAACACCACTATTTAAGATTAATTCACATGCATTAAGAAAAAAATTAAAAAAGAATATACCCCTAATTAATGATTGTAAGATAAAGGCTAATATTTTTGGCAAAGTAACTATAACAGTCAAGGAAAATAAAATCATTTATTATGATTTGCGTGATGACAAGCTAGTTTTATCAAATGGTGCAAAAATTGAGGATGATAAAAAATATCTCGGTTATCCGACTCTTGTAAATTATGTCCCAAGTGATATAATAGAGGCGTTTGTCAAAGGCTTTAGCAAGATTGATAATAATGTAATTATGATGATTAGTGAAATTGAGTATAGCCCTGATCGTTATAATGATACGATAATTGATAGTGAACGCTTTATTCTGCGAATGAATGATGGCAATAAAGTTTATATAAACATTGTCAATATTGAAAAACTAAATAAATATCAAACAATTTATGCAACCGTTGGCAGTGGGGGAATTCTTTATTTAGATAGTAGTAGTAAAAACTATATCTTTAAAACTAAGGAAGAAGCTCCAAAGGAAGAGGATACTAGTGAAGACAAATTACAACCTGAAGATGAATGATATCATTAGCTCACTTAAAAGTGCGCCTAAGATACTACTTCATTCTTGCTGCGGACCATGTTCAACTGAGTGTATCACAAGACTTACAAAGTATTTTGATATAACAGTGCTATATTACAATCCCAATATTGAACCACAGGAAGAATATGAAAAAAGAAAACAAGAACAAATAAGGTTTATTAAAGCATTTAAACCAATTAATAAACTTGATTTTATGGACTGCGATTATGATAATGCATCTTTTGAAAGAATGACTGAAGGCCTTGAAAAAGAACCAGAGGGTGGTAAAAGATGCCATAAATGTTACGAACTACGTCTAAAGAAAACCGCAAATATTGCCAAAGAAAAGGGGTATGACTTTTTTGGTACGACGCTTACGGTAAGTCCATATAAAAATTCTCAAATAATCAACGAAATTGGTGAAATAGTTTCTAAAAATGTTGGTGTTGAATTTTTATATAGTGATTTTAAAAAAGAGGACGGATATAAAAAATCGATTGAACTATCGAAAGAATATAGTTTATACCGTCAAAATTATTGTGGCTGTCATTATAGTAAAGATAATGCAATTATAAAGGAAGAGGTGTAAAAAATGGACAGACAAGAAATTTATGCTAGTTTAGCAGAAGAATATGGGTTTGATATAAGTGTGGTAAATCATTGCGTAGAAACTCTAAGTTTTTATGATTTTGCAAGAGATGGTGAAGAAGAACAATTTCTTACTTGCTTAGAGATGGTATTGCAAAGTTTATGCTCAATGGAGTTTATGACAGAACATAAACATAAATATGCTGAGACAAATATTAAGCACATTTTTTTTGATGCTCTTTATCGCGTATATGGTGAAATTGCTTTACCATACATTGATCAAGAATATATTGAATTAAACGGAAGTCGTATATAATAAAAAATGCTTGTAGATTAAGACAAATTTTGATAAAATACATATGGCTTATGAAAGCAAATAGCATCAATGCTGACTGGTTATTTCGAGTGCCCGAAGAGGGTGAAAAATTGGGATGAGGCATTGAGGTGTAATAACGAAGGAGGGATATTTCATGCCAGTAGTATCAATGAACTACTTATTAGAAGCTGGTGTTCATTTTGGACATCAAACAAAGAGATGGAATCCTAAGATGAAGGAATACATCTTTAATTCAAGAGATGATATTTATATCATTGACCTTGAAAAAACACAAGCATTATTAGAGGTTGCTTATGAAGAAATTAAGACAATCGCTACTAATGGAGGAAAGTTCTTATTTGTTGGAACTAAAAAACAATCAGGAGAAGTTGCAGTAGAAGAAGCTATGCGTAGTAATTCTTATTATGTAACTGAAAGATGGTTAGGTGGTACTCTTACTAATTTTAGAACAATTAGAAGAAGAATTAAAAGATTAGAAGAAATAGAAGCTATGGAAGCTAATGGTACATTTGAAGTTCTACCTAAGAAAGAAGTAATTGGTATTAAGAAAGAATATGAAAAACTTAATCGTTTACTTTGTGGTATTAGAGAAATGGTTAAACTTCCACAAGCATTAATTATTGTTGATCCTAAAAAGGAAATCAACGCTATAAAAGAAGCTAGAAAATTACATATTCCAGTATTTGGCGTAGTAGACACTAATGGTGATCCAGATGATGTTGATTTTGTCATTCCTGGTAATGATGATGCTGTAAGAAGTATCAAAGTTTTACTTGGCGTATTAGCAAATGCTATATGTGAAGCAACAGGCCTTGAAATGGTTGACTATGTTTCTGAAGAAGATAAAGGTAAAACTAAAGGCAAAGAAACAATGGAAGAGCTAATTAAAGAAGAACCTGTTACTGCTGAAGTAAAAGCTGAAAAAGCAAGTGATGTTTATACCGTTGAAGATGTTGTTGATGATGACGATGAAACTGAAGAAACTGTAGAAGCAAAAGAAGACTTATCTTCAAAGACATTAGTAGAATTAAAAGCATTAGCTAAAGAAAAAGGCATTAAAGGTTATTCAGCAATGAAAAAAGATGACCTTATTGCGGCATTAAAGTAGGTGTTTTTATGGAAATAACTGCAAGTCTAGTTAAAGATTTAAGAGAAGCAACTGGCGCAGGCATGATGGATTGTAAAAAAGCTTTAAGCGAATGTAATGGCGATATGGACGAAGCAATCAATTGGCTTCGTGAAAAAGGCATTGCTAAATCTGCTAAAAAAGAAAGCAGAATTGCTGCTGAAGGTTTAGCAAATATCTATGTTGATGGCAATAATGCTGTAATTATTGAGGTAAATAGTGAAACTGATTTCGTTTCTAAAAATGAAGAATTTAGAGAAATGATTGATACAATCGGTAATACTATTTTAAAAAGTGATGCAACTTCTTTAGAGGAAGCAAATGCTCTTGCTTGTGAGGAAGGGACTATAGCAGATTTAATTATTGCTAAAACTGCTAAAATTGGTGAAAAATTATCTCTAAGAAGATTTGAAAAAGTAACTAAAGCTGATGACGAACATTTTGGTAACTATATTCATATGGGTGGCAAAATTGCTGTATTAACAGTTATTAAAGGTGCTAATGACGAAGTTGCTAAAGATGTAGCTATGCAATCAGCTGCTATGAAACCATTATATGTTTTTGAAAGTGATGTACCTGCTGATGTACTTGATGCTGAAAGACAAGTTCAAAAAGAACTTGCTATCAACGAAGGCAAACCAGCTGATATTGCTGAAAAAATGGTCGAGGGACGTATTAAGAAATACTACAAGGAAATATGCCTTGCTGAACAACCATTTATCAAAGATGGAGATATTTCTGTAAATAAATACGTAACTAACAATGGTGGAGAAATTAAGTCAATGGTTCGCTACGAAGTAGGCGAAGGTATGCAAAAAAGAAACGATAACTTTGCTGAAGAAGTAATGAATCAAGTTAATGGTAATTAATAATTAAATCATTCCAATTGGAATGGTTTTTTATTTATTTAGTTACTAATGTCTATTAATTGTCAATGAACGAAAAAATAAAAAAATGAATATTTGGCTTAGAACAGCTAAATGTTTTTTTATATAAAAAATTATTTTTTTAAAATTTACAAAAAAGTGTAAAAAATAAAAAATTAATTAAAAAAACATTGATAAGTAATCTTTAAAATGATAAGATTATCATAGCCTAGGGGAAATGGCAGAGGTAATGTTATGTGGAACGAAGTATTAGAGAATCTAGTTGTAGTTAAACGCAGCGGACAAAGAGTTGATTTCAACGCTTCCAAAATCGCAATAGCCGTTAAAAAGGCGTTTGACGCCGTATATGGTGAAGCTGATGAGAAACAAGTTTATAGTGTTTTTGAAAAAGTATTAAAGTATATTAATACTAATTATAAAGACCGAAAAACTATTAATGTTGAAGATATTCAAGACATCATAGAAAGTACTTTAAAGGATGCTGGGTTTGAAAGAGTTTTTTTAACTTTTCAAGATTATCGTCAAAAAAGAGCTGCTTCGAGAAAAGTTTTTAATGAAAAACAACAACACAAATTTGTCAAGGTAGTTGAAAGAGTTGAAGGAGAAAGCAATAGTAAAGATTCAAGTTTAACTCCGAAAGAACTTTTAAATAAATTTGGTAAGATTATTTCTTCGGAATATGCTAAAGCATATGTTTTAGATAGTAAATATGTAAGAGCTCTCGAAGAAGGCAATATTTTTATTCACGATTTAAACTCTTTTTCTTTAGGATATTTGTCACATGTTAATCTTAAACTTGCTATTGATGAAAACGATGAATACTTAGATGAATTTATCAGTAATATTATTAATGCACAAAGTGAAGTAAGTAACGAAATAGGTATTAATTCTTTAGATTCTATTTTGAAAAAGTTTATTATATCTTGCTATCAAAAACAACTTGATAAGTATTTAAAAAAATATTTGCGTTTGTGTGGGCTTTTGGAATTTGTTCCATATAAAAAGATTCAAGAAGTTATTTATAAAATAGAGGATATAAACATTTCAATCGATGTCTTTAAACAATTTATTACTAATCCGGTTATTGAAAATGTTTTTAAAACCCTTATAAAAGATGTTGATAAGCAAATGAGTGGCTTAATTAACGATATTATTGGTCGAGTATTTGGAATGTTAAAAACAAATGTTAAAGAAAGCTGCACATATACAATTAGCGTAGGAAATGATGAATCAAAGGCATGTAATACTATAAGATGCAGCTTAATATCATTTTTAACTGATAATAACTACTTAAATAATATTCATGTTGTGTTTAAAGTTAAGTCTGATGGTGATGAACATTATTTAACAAAAATTGCGAGTCTAATCATTAATCAAAAAAATATTTCTTTATCATTTGTCGATAATTCATATAACCATGATACTTATGAAGCAGAATACTTTAGTAATGGCATGCGTATTTTTGAAAACATTAATGATACTGAAAATAAAGCAACTGGCAGGATGGTCGTAGCAAGCACCTCGATTAACCTTGCAAGAATTGGCTTAAAATATATCAATAAAGACTTAAAAGAGTTTTATAAAGAGCTTGATAGTCAACTTGATTTAGTTAAAAGTGAATTACTATTATCATTTGAAACAATTGGTAATAAAAGTAAAGAAAACTATGCATCACTATTTAATGGCAATATCCTTGGCGATGAGAGACTTGAAAGCGGCCAAAAAATACGGAAAATTATTAAAACAGGCAATCTAAGTATTGGCCTTATAGGCTTAAAAGAATGCGTTATAGCATTAGAAAAAGATGAAACAAAACAATATGACTTCATGATTAAAATACTTGATTATTTTAATAAAAAATGTACTGATTTTAGTGAAGAGGCAAAAATAAACTTTAATGTTTTTGAACCAAGTGATTTGCAATCAAGAAGGTATCTTATCGGTATTGATAAATCAATATATGGAGTAAGCAAAAATATTACTGATAAAAATGTCTATGATCTAATTGAAAGCAGTAAATTTATTGATAATAAGGAAAAATTAAGTAAAGTTCAATCTTATTTCAAAGGTGGATGTTTACTGACTATAGATATTCCTAAGAAAGCTAATAATAAGCAAGTAGTAGATTTAATAAAATCACTAATTGATGTTGATATTGGTTTTGCTAAGATGAAGGTTGGTACAAAATGAAAATAGCAGGACTTCAAAAATTAACGCTTTTGGATTATCCATCAAAAACAGCATGTATTATATTTACGCAAGGATGTAATTTTAAATGTAGTTTTTGTCAGAATTCAGAGCTTATTCCTTTGAAAGGTAATGAAGAAATTACTGAGGATGAAATACTAAATTACTTAAGTAAAAGAAAAACAGTTTTAGATGGTGTAGTAATTACTGGCGGGGAGCCAACTATTCAAAAAGATCTAAAAGATTTTATTACAAAAATTAAAGAATTAGGTTATCTTGTTAAACTTGATACTAATGGTGCAAATTATAATATGTTAAAGGAATTAATCGAAGAAAACCTAATTGATTATATAGCAATGGATATTAAAACAACCTTTGAGGATTATGAAAGTGTTATCAAGACGAAAGTTAAGATAGATAATATTAAGGAAAGTATTAAATTGCTTAAAAAAGCATCTATTAATCATGAATTTAGGACGACAATCATAAAAAATATTCATGATATAGATAAAATATTAGAAATATGCAAATATCTGGGGGATAGTGAAAAGTATTTTTTACAAAACTTTGAGCAAAGCGAGTATGTTGTAGATAAAACTTTAGAATCATTTAGTAAAGAAGAACTAATCAATATACAAAAAATAGTGGGAGAAAAGTTTCCAAACGTAATTGTTCGGAACTTATAGAAAAGAAGGAGGAAATGTTTTATGTATAAAGTTAGAAAGAGAGATGGAAAGATTGTTCCATTTGAAATTATTAAGATAAAGGAGGCTATAGAGAAGGCTTTTGAGGCTGAAAAAGTTAATTACGATGAAAATGTGTTAGATTTCTTAGCTTTAAAAGTTACCGCAGATTTTGCTGATAAAGTAAAAAATAATATTGTTGATGTTGAAACAATTCAAGATAGTGTAGAAGTAGTTTTATCGGAAGCTGGGTACACAAATGTTGCTAAGGCGTATATTTTGTATCGTAAATTGCATGAAAAACAAAGAGCTATGTCATCAACAATCCTTGACTATAAACAAGTTGTTAACAGCTATATTAATGTAACCGACTGGCGGGTTAAAGAAAACTCAACTGTAACATATTCTGTTGGTGGTCTTATTTTAAGTAACTCCGGAGCAATTACTGCTAACTACTGGCTTACTGAAGTATATGATGAAGAAATAGCTAAAGCTCATCGTAATTGTGATTTTCATATTCATGACTTATCAATGCTTACAGGATATTGTGCTGGTTGGAGTTTAAAACAACTTATTAAGGAAGGCCTTGGAGGTGTTCCCGGCAAGATTACTAGTAGTCCTGCGAAACACTTAACAACATTATGTAATCAAATGGTAAACTTCTTAGGTATTATGCAAAATGAATGGGCTGGTGCTCAAGCATTTTCATCATTTGATACATATTTAGCTCCATTTGTTAAGATTGATAATTTATCATATAAAGAAGTTAAGCAATCTATTCAATCATTTGTATATGGCGTTAATACTCCATCAAGATGGGGAACTCAAGCACCATTTACTAATATTACCCTTGATTGGACAGTACCTAATGACCTTGCAGAATTAAATTGTATTATTGGGGGCAAGGAAGTAGATTTTAAATATAAAGACTGTCAAAAAGAAATGGATATGGTCAATAAGGCATTCATTGAACTTATGATCGAAGGCGATGCTAATGGACGTGGTTTCCAATACCCAATTCCAACATATTCAATTACTAAGAATTTTGATTGGTCTGAAACCGAAAATAATAAATTATTATTTGAAATGACTGCTAAATACGGAACTCCATATTTCTCAAATTATATTAATAGTGATATGGAGCCATCTGATGTAAGAAGTATGTGCTGTCGCCTTCGTCTAGATCTTCGCGAACTACGTAAGAAAAGTGGAGGTTTCTTCGGAAGTGGTGAATCAACAGGTTCTGTTGGTGTAGTTACAATTAATATGCCGAGAATAGCTTATCTTTCCGCTAATGAACAAGAATTCTATGAAAGATTAGAAAACTTAATGAATTTAGCAGCAAGAAGTTTAAAAATTAAGAGAAATGTTATTACTAAACTATTAGATGAAGGACTATATCCATATACTAAAAGATATTTAGGAACATTTGCTAACCATTTTTCAACAATCGGTTTAGTAGGTATGAATGAAGCATGCTTAAACGCTAAATGGGTAGGCGAAGATTTAACAAATGAAAAAGCAGTTAAGTTTACTAAAGAAGTACTTAACTTCATGAGAGATAAATTATCTGATTATCAAGAAGAATATGGTGATTTATATAACCTTGAGGCGACCCCAGCTGAATCAACAACTTATCGTTTTGCCAAGAAAGATAAAGAAATGTACCCTGATATTATTACGGCTTCTGATGATGAAACTCCATATTATACAAATAGTTCTCATTTACCAGTAGGTTATACGGAAGACATCTTTACAGCTCTTGATATTCAAGATGAACTTCAAACACTTTATACTTCAGGAACAGTATTTCATGCCTTCATGGGTGAAAGATTATCTGACTGGAAAGCTGCTGCTAATTTAGTTAGAAAGATTGCTGAAAATTATAAACTTCCATATTATACAATGAGTCCAACATATTCTGTATGTCGTAAACATGGTTATATTTCTGGCGAAGTATATACTTGCCCAACTTGTGGCGATGAAACAGAAGTATACAGCCGTATTACAGGATATTATCGTCCTGTTAAAAACTGGAATGATGGTAAGGCTAAAGAATTTAAAATGCGTAAGACATATGATATTGAACATTCAAAATGCTCAAAAGACTGTGAATGTGGTTGCGAAGATAATTGCAACTGCGATGAAACTTGTGAATGTGGTTGCCAAGATAAAAAAGAAAAAGTTAAAAACGGCATTTATCTATTTGGAACCAAAACTTGTCCAAATTGCTCAACTGCAAAAAAGTTACTAGATAAGGCTAAAATTAAATATAAATTTATTGACGCTGAAGAAGAAGTTGAACTTACTAAATATTTAGGTGTGAGTCAAGCTCCTACACTTGTCGAGGTAAAAAAAGGTGAAGCTACACTTATTGCTAACCTTTCTAATATCAAAAAATACATCGAGGATAAAAAATAAAATATGTATGATGTAATAATTATCGGTGGAGGGCCTGCAGGTATTACTGCAGGCATCTACTGTGTAAGAGCCGGCTTAAAGACCTTAGTTTTAGAAAAAAATGCTATTGGTGGCCAAATTGCATCTTCGCCACTTGTTGAAAATTATCCAGGTGCTCCCGAAATATCAGGCGTAGAGCTTGCTAGTATTTTTGAAAAACAAGCTGAAGATTTAGGCGTTCAAATCGAATACGAAGAGGTTTTAAAAATTACTACTGGTAAAGTTAAAAAAGTTACAACTGATTATACTAGTTATGAAGGTAAAGTCTTAATAATAGCAACCGGAGCTAAATATCGTTTACTAGGCCTTGAAAATGAAACAAATCTTATCGGCAATGGTATCTCATTTTGTACATCTTGTGATGGAGCCTTTTTTAAGAATAAAGATGTCGCTGTCGTAGGTGGTGGCAATAGTGCCGCTGTTAATGCCATTTATTTATCAAAAATATGTAATAAAGTATATTTGATTGTTCGCAAAGATAAAATGCGTAGCGATAGTACTTTAATTAAGAAAATCGAAGAGACTGATAATATTGAAATTCTTTACAAAAGTGTTGTTACTAAATTAATTGGTAATGAACATCTTACAGGAATTAACTATCAAATGGATGGAGAAGATAAATCTTTAGAAATCGAAGGATTATTCTTATCAATTGGTTTAGATGCTCAAACTGAACTTGTAAAAGATAAGTTGACGCTTAGTGAAGATAACTACATTCAAAGTGAAGATTGTTTAACTAATGAAGAAGGGATTTTCGTTGCAGGAGACTGCCGAGTAAAAACACTTCGTCAACTTACAACTGCCACAAGTGATGGAGCTATAGCGGCCACTAAAGCTATTAATTTTTTAGAAGATTACTAAGAATACAAGTAATGTATTCTTTTTATTTACACAAAAAAACAAGGCATTATTTTATTTAATGACTTTTTATGGTATTATTTATATGGTGAAAAGAAATGAATAATAAGCCAGTTTGGATTTTTAAAAGTCAAAAACAAATGATTATATCTTTAATCCTTTTTATTTTATTTATAATGGGATTTATTTATGTGAGTACAATTGATTTTTCAAAAAAAGATATTAACGATAATGAGAAATTTGCTAATGAGCATAAAGCGATAATAGATAAAGAAAATGTTTATACATATATTAATAATCAAGAGGCTTTAACATATATTAAACAAGATAATGTTATTATTTTATTTGGCATAAAAAATAATGACTATGTTGGTTATTATGCCAATATTTTAAATGAGGTAGCTAAGAATAATAATGTCGAGGAAATATATTATTATGATATTACAGATGATCGTGAAAAGAAAAATGGTACATATCAAAGTATTGCTGAATATTTAAGCGATTATGTTACTCATTTAGATGATGGAACAGTTAATATTTATGGGCCAACGCTTTATGTTAAGAAAAATGGCATTGTAATTCATTTCGATGATTCAAATGCATTTATAAGTGGTAATATGAATGCTGAAAAATATTGGAGTGAATATCAAATAGGACTTCAAAAAGAAGTATTGAATGAAGTTTTAAAAGAATATATGGAGATGTAATATGGAGAAAAATGGTTGGAAATTTATTGTATTTGCTATTATTGTTTTAATAATTATCGTTGGTGGCTTTTTCTTAATGCAAAAAAGTTTTCCTAAAGAAAATACTACGAAAGTAGCAAATAAAACTAGTAAAAAGGCTAAAGATATTAGAATTGACAAAAATAAAGATTATATTTATTTTGAAAATAGTGAAACAATTGCTCATGATTTAGATATTGAATATAAGGATGTAATATTTAATTTTAAAAATTATGAAAGCATTCAAAAACAGTTAAATGATGAAGCCAAAGAATATAAAGATGCTCTTGTTATTGATGAAGAACTTGAGGAAGCTGATTTTGATAATGTTGTCAAAGCAACATACAAAACATATGAGTATTATTTATATGATAATTATATTTCATTAGTCGTAAATTACTATCATTTTGATAGAGAGGATTTAATATCATATTTAGATAGTGATACCTATGTTTTTGATAAAGAAACAGGCAATAGATATACGGAAGATGAACTATTAGCTAAGTTTAATTTAACAAAAGAAGATGTTATAAATAAGATTACTAATCATATTACTGATCAAAATTTGCTTACTGATGAAGAGTTAGATGCCGATGCTTCGATTGAGGCAATTGATGACTATGCTATATTTGTTGATAGGTCGGGAAGACTTTCAATATCTATTGTTGTCAAAAATGATCAAAAAGATTATAATGAAGTTATAATTTTATCTTAAGGAGGTTTATATGGATACTGAAAATAAAATGCAAAAAGCTTTAGAAAATGTTATATCAAGACTTACTACTATTAGAGCAGGAAGAGCTAATCCTGCCCTTGTTAATGGTGTTATGGTTGAATATTATGGTACGCTTACTCCTATACAAAGTTTAGCTAATATTACAGCACCTGAAGCAAGACAACTTTTAATTAAACCATTTGATAAGTCATGTGTTAAGGATATTGAAAAAGCCATTCAAGAAGCTAATATTGGAATTAATCCTACGAATAATGGGGAAATGGTTATTTTAACAATACCTGAGTTAACGGAGGATCGCCGTAAGGAATACGTTAAACTAGCTAGAAATATTGGGGAGGAAGGCAAAATAGCACTTCGTAACATTAGAACTGAGGCTAAAGAAGAAATAACTAAGGCACAATACCCTGAAGACGAAGAAAAACTTTATCTTGATGATCTTCAAGAAACGGTTGATAAATATAATAAACTTATTGATGAAGAGATAAAGAAAAAAGAATCAGAATTGATGGAAGTATAAAATAAAAAGACTATTCACGATATAAAATGAATAGTTTTTATTTGGCATCTTCGATATAATTTTTACTTTTATGCGGTTCATCAAAAAGAAGATTTGGATAATTTTGCTGTCTTAAAACTTCATAAGTGACAATTGCAACGCAATTAGAAAGATTTAACGCTCTGACATCAGCTGTCATAGGAATGCGCATACAGTGGTCTAAATGCGGCTTTAAAAGATGGGGTGGAATACCTGTTGATTCTTTACCAAAAATAAAGTATAAGTTTTCATTACTATTTGAATAATCAAATGATGTATGCGGTTTGTGACCATACCTTGTAAAATAATAAAATGTTCCATTATTTTTACTATAAAAATCATCGATGTTTTCATAAACGAAATACTTACATTTATCGATATAATTGACGCCAGATCTTCTTACACTATTTTCATCGAGCTTAAAACCAAGAGGTTTTATAAGATGTAGAGTAGAACCGGTTGCAATACATGTCCTCATAATATTTCCAGTATTTTGAGGTATTTCTGGTTCATATAAAACAATATTTATCATGATTCCTCCATTTAAAAAGCCATTAAATGGCTTTCTCATATGTATTATCTTTTAAAAGATTAACAAACTTATTATAATCAAATACATTATTTTTATCAACTATTATATCTTTGATTTGTCCATCTTTGAAATATAGTATACAAGGATAATTAATTATCTTGTCAGTATCAAATTCTTTGTTTAATTTATTTAAAGTGTTTTCATCATCTTTAAGTGATGTTATATCTAAATAATAAAACTCATCTTTTAAATTATAATCATCAATTACTTTTTTTAATCTTTTTTCTAATTTATAAACTGATTCTTCACCGGTATAACTTATATATACAAAATACTCGCTAGGTGATTCTTGAAAAATACTACTTATTTCTTTTAAATCATCAATACTATAAGTAATTGTATTAGTTTTAACTAAATAACTTGCAGATAATTTTTCCTCATTTTTAATGTTTAACCAAGAAGCGATATACCATCCGATTAAAAGTATAACAACTATACCAATAATCATGTATAAGTGATTCTTATAAGGAAAATATTTATTATCTTGCTTTGCCATAATATCACCATCCTTATTTTAGCAAATCTTTGTATTGATGTAAATTATTCTTCGCTGTTTTCCATTTTAACAAGAACTTCACGTGGTTTTGAACCATTTTGTGGTCCAATTATTCCTCTTGCTTCGAGTAAATCAACCATTCTAGCAGCTCTGTTATAGCCGAACCTAAACCTTCGTTGGATTAGGGAAGCACTAATTTTGCCAGTTTGAATTGCAAATTCAACAATTTCATCATACATCGGATCATCATCGCCACCATCACTATTACTTGAACCTGAAGATGATGTATGGATTTCATCATTAGAAAATTCTTCATTATATTTAACAACCGCTTGAGTTTTACAATATTCAATTAATTTACTAATTTCACTATCGGAGATAAAACATCCTTGAATTCTAGTTGGAACATTTTCACCCATAGGGGCAAATAACATATCACCTTTACCAAGTAATTTTTCGGCTCCGGATGAATCAAGAATCGTTCTAGAGTCAATAGAGGAAGAAACAGCAAAGGCAATACGTGAAGGAATATTGTTTTTAATAACGCCAGTAATAATATCAGTTGATGGTCTTTGGGTTGCTACGATTAAATGAATACCCGCAGCACGAGCCATTTGGGTAATTCTCATAATTGAGTCTTGAACCTCTTTGGAAGCTACTAACATAAGGTCAGCAAGCTCATCAATTATTACTACAATATATGGCATTTTAGCCATTTTATTATCTAAATGTTTTTTATTTTCTTTATCTATCCATTCATTGTAACCTGCTATATTTTTTACTTCTTTTTCTGAAAATGTTTCATAACGTTTTTCCATTTCAACAACTATTTTTTGAAGTGTTGCGTTAGCTTTTTTAGGATCAGTTACGACGGGACAAAGTAGGTGAGGCGTTCCATTATAGTTTGAGAGTTCAACTTTTTTAGGATCAACAAGAACAAGTTTAACTTCATTTGGTTTGTATCGCATCAATATTGAACAAATAATAGTATTTATACAAACTGATTTACCAGAACCAGTGGAACCTGCTACTAATAAATGGGGCATTTTGGCAATATCTGTAAGAATTGGTTTACCCATAATGTTTTTACCTAAAGCAACAAGAATTTTATTCTCACTTTTTTGATCTGCTGTTTCTTCAAGAACTTCTCTAAAACCTACACTGGCAATTTCTTTATTTGGTATTTCAATACCTATTGTGCTTTTACCAGGAATAGGGGCTTGAATTCTAACATCTTTAGCAGCCATTGCCAAAGCAATTTCTTTATTAAGACTTACAATTCTACTAACCTTAGTACCATTTGAAACAGTTAATTCATATTCTGTAACAGCAGGCCCAATATGTATTTCCACAACTTTACCTTTAATTTCAAAATCATTTAATACGCGTTCTAACATTTGCTTATTAGTGTTTATATAAGCTTCTTCGCCGGAAGTTTTTTTCTTAGAAGTTGGAGTTAATAAGTCGAATTTAGGCAAGCGATAATTTGATGTATCGACATCTTCTTCTTTGATTTCAACATCTAACGATTCTTTTTCAAAAGGTTTAGAATCGGTATTCATATTTTTTAATTCATCAATACTCGTAATTACAATTTTATTATCTTTATTTTCTGTAGGCTCAATTTCTTTTTTACCTTGATTATCTTCTTTTACTCCAACAAGTTCATCACCTTCAATTATATATTCTTTATGTATATCATTTTCTATAGCTTCTTTGTTTTTCTTGATAACATTTAAAATCTTTTTAAATACATCGGCGATTGTAACATTAAATACTAAAACTATCGCAAATAGGGTAATAGCTACGATTACAACAATTGTTCCTTTTAGACCAAAAGCAGCTCCTAAGGCGCCAACTGATAAAGCACCAATAATTCCGCCACCAATTACAATTGAGTTATCACCACTTGCAAATAATTTCCCAGAGGAGGATATTGTTCCAATTCTTTCCATATAATTTTCGTAAGTTATACTCATCATTTCTTTAAAGTCGCTTGTTTGTTTTAAAAAGTTTAAATGAGCAAGGGTTAGCACTACTATAATTATCAAATAAATACCAATGAGTTTGGGGGAAAAGAATTTGGGCATTTTTCTTTTAAATAACATGTGAATACCGAGAATCATTAAAAAAATTAAAACAATAAAATAAAATTCGCCCGCTAAAAAGATAGCAAATTCTTTAACAAATTTACCAATGGGTCCAAAACCCATACCAATTATTCCAATTAAAAGGAGAATAATTCCTGTAAGTTCTATACTATATGAAAAGCTACTTGAGCTTTCTTTGCTTTTTTTACGTTTTGCCATATTTTTATTCACCATACTAATTATATCTTAAATAGTAAATATTTGCAAAGAATAAAGCAATAAATTAATAGACAAAAAGCATTATTTTCATTATAATTAACTACGTGGTGAAAAAAATGAATATCGATGACTTTAATTATGATTTACCAGAAAAACTAATTGCCCAAACTCCAATCAAGAATCGTAGTGATTCGCGTTTATTAGTGATGGACAAAAAAAGTGGTGAATTAAAAGATGATATTTTTAAAAATATAACAACCTATTTAAAAAAGGGTGACGTTCTAGTTTTAAATGATACAAAGGTATTACCTGCTAGAATACTTGGTAAAAAAGAAGATACTAAAGCTAATATTGAATTATTACTTCTTAAAAATATCGAAGGCGATATTTGGGAATGCCTTTCAAGGCCCTTTAAAAGATTAAATGTTGGCACTAAAATAGTTTTTAGTGATGACCTTTCATGTGAAGTTATAGAAAAACTAGAGGAAGGCATAGTTAGAGTTGAATTTAAATATCAAGGTATTTTTATTGAAATAATTGAAAGACTTGGATTAATGCCATTACCGCCTTATATTCATGAAAAATTAAAAGATCAAAGTAGATATCAAACAGTTTATGCTAAATATTTAGGAAGTGCAGCTGCTCCGACAGCAGGATTGCATTTTACAAAAGAATTATTAAAAGAAATCGAGCAATTGGGTGTAGAAATACTTTATGTTACATTACATGTCGGTCTTGGAACTTTTAGACCAGTTCAAGAAGAGGATATTACTAAACATAAAATGCATTATGAAAGCTTTTCAATGACTAAGGAAGTTGCGGAAAAGTTAAATTTAGCAAAAAAAAATCAGCGTAAAATATACGCTGTTGGCACTACTTCAACTAGAACTCTCGAGGCAATAATGACAAAATATAATAAATTTGTCGAATGTAATGAAAGTACAAACATTTTTATTTATCCTGGTTATGAATTTAAGGCAATCGATGGTTTAATAACTAATTTTCATTTGCCAAAAAGCACTTTATTAATGCTAGTAAGTGCATTTAGTTCTAGAGAAAATATCTTAAATGCTTATAAACACGCTATCGAAAATGAATATCGTTTCTTTTCTTTTGGTGATGCCATGCTTATCAAATAATTATCTAGCTGAATTTATATTTATGTATTGTTCTATCCTTTTGTCAATGCGATTTCTTGACCATAAATCTTCATCTTTATATATTTTAAACCGGGAATTTATTTCTTTTTCAAGATGGGTAAAAATAGAATCAACTATGCCAAAATTTCTTTTGCAAAGAGCAACAAACTGCTCACGAGTATTAGCACTTTCATAGGCCTCTAAAAAAAGAAAATCGGGATCTACCATTTTAATATAAAAGTATAAAGCCTCATCGCCAGTAAATAATTTAAATTGCTTTGCACTAGTTGTAAGCCTTTCAGCGGCAAAAGTCATTTTTTGACCAACGCTATTAATATCCATTTCAAAAAAATGGCGCCATTTGTCAACAAGTGCGTCAATTTCTAATGCTCTTTGAGGTGTTAAGTTTAAAAAATGAGAGTATCTTACTGAACGATAAAAATTTCTGATGGCATTAGGATTATGCATAACATAGTGAGTACCGCTAGTTGGGACATATTCAGGCATATTTTAACTTCCTTTCAATTATAAGAATAAAATAGATTAAATAAAAAGTCAAACTCATGATATAATAGTAGTGACAAGAGGAGTAAAGATGAAAATCAGTTTTAAATTAGATTATAAAGATTCAAAAACTAATGCTCGTTTAGGTAAAGTTCTCTTTAATGGAAAAGAATATCCTACACCAATGTTTATGCCAGTTGGAACCCAAGCTACTGTTAAAACATTGAGCCCCGAAGAAATCAAAGAAGTAGGCAGTGGTATCATCTTAGCTAATACATATCATTTATGGTTAAGACCGGGTGAAGATATTGTTCAAAAAGCAGGTGGCTTACATAAATTTATGAATTATGATGGCCCAATTCTTACTGATAGTGGTGGATATCAAGTCTTTTCTCTTGCCAAACCTAAAGATATATCCGAAGAAGGGGTTAAATTTAAAAATCATTTAAATGGAGATACCCTTTTTTTAACACCTGAAAAATCTATTGAAATTCAAAATAAGCTTGGTAGCGATATTGCTATGTCTTTTGATGAATGCCCGCCAGCTAGTGCGTCACATGATTATTTAAAACAAAGTATCGAAAGAACCATTCGTTGGGCAGCAAGGGGTAAAAAAGTACATAATAATCCTAATCAAGCATTATTTGGTATTATTCAAGGTGGTCCATATGAAGATTTAAGAAAATATTCAGCAATCGAAACGACTAAGCTTAATTTTGATGGCTATAGCATCGGTGGAGTAGCTAATGATGGCGAAAGTAAACTCGATATGTATAAAGCTATTGAATATTCAACACCATATATGCCAGAGGATAAATTACGTTACCTAATGGGCGTTGGTGATCCAATTGATTTAATCGAAGGGGTTATTCGAGGTGTCGATATATTTGATTGTGTCATTCCAACAAGACTAGCTCGTCATGGTCATGCATATACCAAAATGGGAAAAATAAATTTAAAAAATAATCAATATAAAGATAAATTTGAACCCATTGATGAAACATGTGATTGTTATGCTTGCAAATCCTATACAAAAGCTTATATAAGACATTTAATTGTTGAAAATGAAACTTTTGGCGCAAGACTTTTATCTATACATAATATAAGATTTTTAGTAAGACTTATGGAAAATATAAGAGAAAGTATTCAAAAGGGAACACTCTTAGAGTTTAGGGAAGAATTTGTTCAAAATTATTATGGTGGTAAATATGAGGTCAAGTAAATTTATTATATGTTTATCAATTATTATCTGTAGCCTTATGGTGTCTATTCCGACATTTTATAAGGTAATTTCTGAAAACCATCGAAAATTATATATTGTTACTGAAAAATTGGTTATCGAAGCTGCGGAAAAATGTTATTATGATGATAAATGCAAAAATACTAAAATTACTTTAAAAGAACTATACGAAAACAATTATTTAAAAGATAAAGTAATAAATCCTGTAACAAAAGAAATTTATTCTGATAATTCATTTGTTCAGTTAAAAAAAGTAGATTCTACATTTAACCCTGTGTAGTTTCTACTTTTTTATTTTTGCCAATTATTGCAGAAATAATCGAGGTAGTCATCAGCGTTAAATAGTAAAAAATAGTTCCCAAAGAAAATGATTTAGCATAAAAAATTAGGGATATTAGAAAAAGTATGCCTATTAAGATAAATCCATTTATTAATCCTTCATTTAATCCTTTTCTATTTGATTTTTTGCCTGATTTAAAACCAAAGACAAAGAAAATAACAATGTTAGAAATAAAGATTAATATTTTGGTAAATGATGAATTAACACCGATTAAATTAAAAAAACTCATAACAAGGACTAGAAGAACCTCAATTAAGATAAAAATACCAAATTTTTTAAATAAATTTTTTATATTAATCACCTTAATAAATAATATGAAATGATTAAAAAAATATGTTTTGATGCATAATTATATTGGTGATTATAATGAGATTATTTACAGTTGTTTTCCGAACTATCTTTTTTTATTTTTTTATTACAATTTCTTATCGAATGATGGGAAAAAGAGAAATAGGTCAGTTAGGTATAATTGATTTAATTGTTTCTATATTAATTGCAGAACTTGTCGCTATTTCGATAGAAAATCTCTTTGACCCAATATATTTGACAATTGTTCCCATTTTATTGCTTGTTATTTTAGAGATATTCTTAGCTTTTATTTCGACGAAAGATAGGAAGTTAAGAATTATCCTTGAAGGTAAACCTTCACTTATTATTGCAAATGGCCATATTAATTACCACGAAATGGTTAAGCAAAGATATAATCTTGATGATTTACTTTTATCCCTTCGTCAAAAAGATGTTAGGGATATAAGTGAAGTAGAATATGCTTTTTTAGAGACAAATGGTAAGTTATCAGTATTTAAGTATAAACCATTTAAATTAAAAGGCAGTTATCCAATGCCACTTGTTTTAGATGGAAGAATAGAAAAAGAAACTTTGAAATATTTACATAAAAATGAAAGATGGCTTTTAAATATGCTCGATAATCAAAATGTCGAATTAAAAGATATTTTTTATGGATTTTATAATAAAAGTAAAATATTTATCATAAAAAAAAGTAAAAATTAATTTACTTCTTCGAAACGATATTCTTGATCTGCATTTGGATATTTTTCTTTATCAACTTTTGATATAAAATTATCATAACTTCTTACAAGAATTTTACCATCATGATTAGATTGATAAATGACAAGTTTTTCCATTTCTCCATCTTTATCATGCTCAGCATCATATCCGATATACAGTACTCTGTAGACATTTCCTTTAAAATGCCTATATGTCGTATTTTCTTTAATTTCTCTCATTTTTATATCACCCATAAATAATATTATACATTTATTACTTTAAAATATCTATCTTTTATTGTATAATAATTATGTAAAATAGAAAGGGTCGGTAAAATGAAGGCACTAGTAATCGGAGAAAGTAAAATAAATATTATTGCACAAAAAAACGGGAAGGTTAACGTAAATGGAGAATTTTATTATGATGATTTCATCGAATGTGGCAGCGGTAGTGCTTGCAATGTTGCGTATACTTTAGGAAAGTATAAACTTGATTCTTATTTGGCTTCAGTAGTTGGCGATGATTCTTACGGAACAATTATTAAAAAAGAACTCGAAGAAGAAGGGGTTCATACAGAATATGTTGAAACAGCTTATGAAAAAAGGACATCAATATCTTTCATAACTATTGATCCGGAAACCAAAGAAAAAGTAGTAAATAATATAAGCAAAGAAAAGCTTCTTTTAAAGAAAAGCGAAGTTCAGTTTGAACCTGATATAATTTATACTGATGGATACGATTATGGAGCAACTCTTTCTTTACTAAATCGTTTCCCAGAAAGGCCAAGTGTCATTGGTGCGAAAAGATGCGATAAAGAAGTTCTTGAATTATGTAAATATTGTAAATATATTATTGCTTCGAAAGAGTTTGCAGAGTGGTTAAGTGGTACAAAAATTGATTTTAATAATCCGGGATCACTTGTAACTGTTTATTCAACGATGCTTAATAAATTAGTTCGTAAAGAAATAATAATTACTCTTGAAGATCAAGGCGCATTATATATTAATAATAACCAAATTAAAGTTATGCCAGGTTTAAAGTTAGATGTTAAAGATACAACTGGTTCTGGCGATATTTTTAGAGCAGCATTTATATATGCCATAACTCAAAATTATGATATTGAAAAAATGGTAACCTTTGCTAATATTGCTGCAGGTCTAACGTGTGGAAAAATTGGTACTAGAGAAGCTGTACCGGAAATGAGTGAAATAATGACTTATTTCAAGCAAAAATATCCGGATCAAGTAGTATCTCCAGCGGAAACACCGGCTGCTGCACCAACACCTGTACCAGCTCCAACTGCTGAGTCGACACCAGAAAGCAATCAAAGTGCTAGTAACCAGTAAGACACCTCACTTAGACTTACATGGCGAAATTGAGGCTATGGTGGAGGCACTAATAATTGAGTTTATTAATGATAACGTCAAAATGCATAACGAGGTAGTGGTTATTGTTCATGGCAAAAGTACTGGCATTTTAACAAAGAAGACGCATGAGGTATTAAAAAATAATAAAAATGTCCTAGAGTTTAAACTTGATAATTGGAATATAGGTCAAACGATAGTCAAACTTAAAGTTTGACTTTTTCTATGTTTGCGATATAATATTTGAGCATTTAAGGAGGTTTTTATGCGCGATTATCGAAAAGAATTTAAAGATCATTGTTTAACATGTAAAGAATATGATATATATAGCTATAGTGACTCAACTCATCGGGGTTTTAGATGCAAACATCATCATCGACCAATGGCTTTTGATGAAAGTTGCAGTTCATATGACTTCGATAAAGTAAGAGGAAATAATCAAATGGATGACGCTGTATCATTTAGAGTTAGAAAAGGATATGACCCAAAACCTGATTCATCTTACTGGTATGTTGTATCAACAATTTGTAAGATTCTTTCAATCGAATATGGCGAAGATAGAAAAGAGCAAATCAGTTCTTATTTAAATGCTTTCAAGGAGTTTAGAGAGTTTGCAATCAGTATTCAAAGTGGAATAGAATTCTTGGGAGAATATGATGTTAATGGTCTAAGACTTGCTAATAAATTACTTGATGCCTACAACGAAAATAAAGAGCAAACACTTTTATTCATGGAATCTGAACTTTTACCAACAATGGATTCTTTTGCCAAGATGGTAAGCTTTAGCAATTATCCAGGAGCAATGAAATTTTATACGAGATTAATGGCTTCTTTAGGCTTGAAATATAGTTATAAACCTGTTGAAATCGAAGATAAAAAAAGCATTCAACCAGAATTAATTGGCCCAGGAAGAGTTAGAAAGATACTACAAAATATGGATTAAGTCCATACTTTTTTAATATCTTTACATATATACTTGACAAAAAACTCAAAATATGGTATATTTTAAGCACATGGTGAGATAATATAGATAGACACCAAATTGACATACACATCAAGATATGATATAATTATCTTGTCATAGGGGGTAGAGATTATGAAGGGGTATGTTTTGGATTACGTCAATGAAAACGAATTTAGAAAGCTAGAAAGAGCTCTTAAGAAGTATAATATGATAGCATTTAAAAAATTAAATTTTGAATACTATCCATCATTAAGAAGTGGTAAGTTTCTAGGAGAACTTGTTGAAAGTAACAAGAAAAACGGTACTGAAAAGTACGAACTTAAATTACCTAGTGATAAGATATTTGCTCAAATTCATGGTGAAATCAAGTTAATTTATACAGTTCATAAAAAAGAAGAAGTTGTTATGCTTGAAACTTTGACACCAGAAGATATCTTACTTGAAGGTCATAGAAGTGAGCTTACTACTTATAAAGGCATTATGATTTCTAAAGAGAATGCTTCGAAAGAAAAGTTTAAAATTGATTTACTAAACATGTTACAAGGAAAATAGGGCTAAATAGTCCTATTTTTTAAAAGTTTATTGATTTTTATCTTTTATTATAATATAATATCTTTGTTATCTTTGTATAACGGGCCTCTAGCTCAGTTGGTTAGAGCACTCGGCTCATAACCGAATGGTCATAGGTTCGAGTCCTATGAGGCCCACCACTATAATATGCAGGTATGGCGGAATTGGTAGACGCGTTAGACTTAGGATCTAATGGATCATCCGTGGGGGTTCGAGTCCCTTTACCTGCACCACAAGTTATTAACGAACATGTGATGTGTTCGTTTTTATATTGTGGTATAATTAAAATAGGTGATAAAAATGTCTTATGGAAAGCTTGTTAGAGATAATATACCAAATATTATTAAGCAAAATGGTGAAGAACCAATTACTAGGATATTATCAAAAGAGGAATATAAAAATGAACTAGAAAAGAAGCTTTTAGAGGAATGTAATGAAGTTTTGGAAACTGATGATTCTAGAATTGAAGAACTAGCTGACCTTTTAGAGGTTATAATAGCTTTAGGCAAATTACAAGGAAAAACATTCGAAGATATTATTAATGTTTGTGAACAAAAAAGACTAAAACGTGGTGCATTTGATAAAATGATCTACCTTGAAGATGTGAAATAATTTGCTTAATAACTAAAACAATAGTAGTATTATAATTAGGATGGAGAGTTTATGAAAAATAAAAAAGTAATCATTATTATTTGTTTAATAGTACTTTTATTAATAGGGGTTATAATCTTTATTTTAAAACCAAAAGAGGATTATTCTGATAAATATGTAAAGCTTATTGTTAATGCTGCGACACTTAAAATTAAACTATATAATAATCCTTCTGCTGAAGCGTTTTATGAAAAATTGAAAAATGGTAATCTGAAAGTTGTAGCAGTTGATAATGGTGGTTTTGAAAAGGTGGCCACACTCGAATATAGTTTACCTATGAATGATGAAACAATTACGGCTAGGGCTGGTGATGTTTTTTTGTATCAAGGTAATAAAATAGTAGTTTTTTACGGAAAAAACGATTATAGTTACACTAAAATTGGTAAAATTGAGAGCACGAATGCATCGTATTTAAAATCAATCCTTGGTAATGGCGAAGTTACTTTAGAATTTTCTTTGTAGGAGGTATTTTATGAAAAATCAGATTAGTGACATTATAGGATCATTATTTATAACAATATTTGGTATATGTTTAGTTGCATGGGCAGATAGTATTACAAAATTATTGTCAATAGCTATTGGAACTATCTTTGTTTTATTCGGGGCAGTTAGAATTATTAGTTATTATAAAAATAGGGAGTTTTGTAGTTCGTTTGATTTAATCTTTGCTATTATTTTGCTTGTTATTGGTGGTGTTTTAATTTTTAGAGCAAGTTTTCTTAAAGAAATGATATCATTTATTGTTGGTATTTATATTGTTCTTGCAAGTATCAATGGCTTTATTAATGCTCTTTCTTTTTATAAAGTATCAGGGCATAAAATGAGTAAACCGATGATAATGTATGGCATATGTATTGTATTAGGTATATTATGCATTTTAGGTAAGTTTATTTTGCCAGATATTATCTTACAATTTATAGGGATATTGATGACTGTTTTTGGGGTTATGAGTATTGTAAGCAGTTTGCTTGTAGGAAATGAGAAAATAGATAAAAAAGAAGATAAGAAACAAATAATTGAAGTAAAAGAAGTAAAAGAAAAATAATATAATTAAAACGTAAAATTTGAAATTAAGAATTACGTTTTTTTTATTTGCGTGGTATATTATTTATTGCAGTTAGGAGTAAATAATGAACGAACATATTATTAGTGAAATAAGTAATGAATTAAATGTAGAACAAAAAAAAGTAATTGCTACTTTAAATCTTTTGCAAGAGGGAAATACAATTCCTTTTATAGCAAGATATCGAAAGGAAGTAACGGGTGCTCTAGATGAAACCCAAATTCGTAAAATAAGCGAAGTATATGAATATGAATTAAATCTTTTGAAAAGGAAAGAGGATGTAATTAGGCTTATTGATGAAAAAGGTTTAATGACTGATGAACTTAAAGAAAAAATTATGACATGTACTAAACTTGTTGAAGTCGAAGATCTTTATCGCCCATATAAAGAAAAGAAAAAAACTAAAGCAACTGATGCTATCAATAATGGTCTTGAACCACTTGCTAAAATGATTATGTCTTTTCCTACAAATGGCAGTATGGATTTGTTATGTCAAAATTTTATTAATGATAAAGTAAAAACAAAGGAAGATGCTATTCAAGGCGCTTCATATATTATTGCCGAATATATTAGTGATAATGCTTATTATCGTAAGTGGATAAGAAGTTATCTTTATAAAAATGGACAAATTGTATGTAAATTAAAAAAAGATGCAAGTGATGAAAAGAAAGTTTATGAGATGTATTATGATTTTCACGAACCAGTTAAAGAAATCAAACCTCATCGTGTGCTTGCTATAAATAGAGCTGAAAAAGAAAAAGTAATAAGCGTTAATATTGACATTAATAATGATGAAATAATTGCTTTTTTATGTGAAAAAGTCATTAAAAATAAAGATAGTTTTGTCTGTGATATTGTAATTGATGCTATTAAAGATTCTTATAAGAGACTTATATTTCCAAGCGTTGAAAGAGAAGTTAGGGCAGAACTTTCTGAAAAAGCTGAAGATGTTGCTATTGAAAACTTTAGTAAAAACTTAGAAAACTTACTTTTAACACCTCCTTTAAAAGGAAAAATGGTATTAGGCCTTGATCCAGCCTTTAGAACTGGTTGTAAATTAGCTGTTTTAAATGAAGTTGGTAAAATGATTCATATCGATAAAATATTTCCTCATGAACCAGTTAATAAGTATGAAGAAGCTAAGAAAAAAACCATTGATATTATTAATAAATATAATATTGAAATAATTGCAATAGGTAATGGTACTGCCTCAAGGGAAAGTGAGAAATTTATTATTGATGTCATTAAATCGCTTGACCGAAAAGTGGAGTATCTCATTGTCAGTGAAGCGGGAGCAAGTGTTTATAGTGCATCAAAACTAGCTATTGATGAATTTCCTGATTTACATGTCGAAGAACGAAGTGCCGTAAGTATTGGTAGACGTCTTCAAGATCCTTTAGCGGAGCTTGTTAAAATTGATCCGGAAAGTATTGGCGTTGGTTTATATCAACATGATGTTGCTCAAAATAAGCTAAGCGATTCCCTCGATTTTGTAGTAAGTAAAGCAGTAAATAGTGTTGGCGTTGATATCAATACAGCTTCAAGTTCACTTTTAAAATATGTATCAGGAATAAATAAGAAAAATATCGATAAAATAATTAGTTTTAGGGAGGAGAATGGCAAGTTTTTATCAAGAGAGGAACTTAAAAAGAATAAAATCCTTACTGATAAGACATATGAACAAGCAATTGGTTTTATTCGAGTTTTAGATGGGACAAATCCTCTTGATAAAACGGATATTCACCCAGAAAGTTATGATATAGCTTTAAAACTTTTAAAAATGCTTAATCTTACAACTAATGATTTGGGAACTGAGAAATTAATTAATGCAATTTCAAAGGAAAATCCTGAAAAAATAGCTAAGGAACTAAATAGTGATATTTATACAATAAATGACATTATCGCTTCGCTGATGAAACCTAATCGTGATCCACGTGATGAAATGCCAAAACCACTTTTAAAGAGTGATGTTCTTGAAGTTAAAGATTTGAAAAAAGGTATGAAACTGCAAGGAACTGTTCGAAATGTAGTGGATTTCGGCGCATTTATTGATATTGGTCTTCATAATGATGGTTTAGTACATATCTCTAAGATGACAGATAGGTATATTAAGCATCCAAGTGAAGTTTTAAGTGTCGGAGATATTGTAGATGTCTATGTAATTGATATTGATTTAGAAAAAGAAAAAGTTTCTTTATCATTATTAGCTCCAAATGAATAAAATTGTAGTATAATGTAAAAGGTGAGTAGTATGAAAAAAGTTAATATCTTTTTAATTTATTTTGTTACTTTTATTTATTTAGAATTTTTGTATCGAATATTTTTATATGATAAAGTGTTTATTCCAGCAAATATTACGATGATTGCATTTCTTTTGTTTTTTGCGATGACACTTTTCTTATTTACTAAACTTTTAAAAGAAAAAGCAAATAAAGTATTCTTTTTTATCTTTTTAAGCATTATATGCGTTTGGTTTTCTGCTCAGTATGTTGTCAAAAGTTTTATGGATTTTTATATTTCTTTTTCTATCCTTCAAATAGCAGACCAAGTTGGATCATTTCTTGGTAAGGCAGTAATCGAAGTTTTAAGAAGATTATTTGGCATAATTCTAATTTTCTTACCAGTTATTTTATGTGGCATTTTTCACCGCAAGATTAATTTTAAAAAGAGAAAATTGAAGGCGAGCATTTTAATACTATTTTTATGTTTTGCTAGCTATGGACTTTATTATTTATCTTTAAATATCCAAAAGGATAAACAATATTCGGCATACGTTTTATATCATGAGGTAAATAATCCATCACTTAATATTGAAAAAGTTGGTGTATTAAATACTTTCTGTTTAGATATTCATCGGGTAGTTTTTGGTTTTGATGAAAAGATTGTTATTAAAAATAAAAAGAAAGTTAAACCGGAAGAAGTTGTCTATGGATATAATAATTTAGATTTAGACTTTGATGGTTTAATTAATGACACAAATGACAATTTAGTAAAAGAAATGTCAGAGTATTTTAAAAATGAAACTGGTACTTTACAAAATGAATATACCGGCATGTTTAAGGGTAAAAATTTAATTCTATTCATGGCAGAAAGCTTTAATGAAATTGCTCTTCGTAAAGATATAACACCAACATTATACAAAATGAGTAAAGAGGGATTTGTCTTAAAAAATTATTATACGCCAACAATTTATAGTACAATTGGTGGAGAATTCCAAGAACTTTCTGGATTATACGCTAATTTCTCATCCCTTTCTCAATGGCGTAGTGGCCAAAATTCATTCCCGATGGGCATAGCAACATTATTTCAAAATGAAGGCTATAATACCTTTGCTTATCATAACAATTCTTATGCTTTCCAAGATAGAAATGTCTACTTAGAAAAGCTAGGTTTCACTAATTTTAAAGCATGCTATAATGGCCTTGAGAAACTTATTAATTGTGGGCAATGGCCACAAAGTGATGTGGAAATGATTGAAACAACGTATACTGATTATATTGATAGCGATAAGCCGTTTATGGTCTTTTATGCAACGGTATCTGGCCATGCTGGCTATTCTTGGTCAAACTCAATGGCTAGAAAACATAAAGAACAAATTGAAGCACTTGATTTACCATATTCTATTCCAGTTCAAGCTTATTTAGGAACCCAAATGGAACTTGATGACGCAATTAACTTACTTCTTGAAAAACTCGAAGAAGCTGGAAAACTTGATAATACTGTTATTGTACTTGTTGGTGATCACTATCCTTATGAACTTACAATTGATCAGGTAAATGAAGTAGCATCATACAAAAAAGATAGTGTAATCGAGGTTAATCATAGTCATTTGTTTATTTGGAATAGCAAAATGGAAACAGTTAAAATTGATAAAATCGGTAGTCAAATAGATATTATTCCAACCGTATATAACTTATTTGCTCTTCCATATGATTCAAGATTATTTATTGGTCATGATATATTATCTTCTGAACCAGGTCTTGCAATGTTTGCCAACAATTCATGGGTATCTGACAAAGGTAAGTATTATGCTTCAAGTGGAAAGTTTGAACAAACGACGGACGAAGAACTTGATGAAAATTATGTCGATGATATGAATATGGATGTTCGAAATCGGATAACGATGAGTAAATATATTATGGATAAAAACTATTATAAATTAATATGGGACTATAAAAAATAGTCCTTTTTTAATTGATTTATTACATATATGTTGTTATACTATACGCCAAACGAAAGGAGTAATATGAGAAAAGAACAAAGAAATACAATCGCTGAAAGCGTTGATACGCAAATTGAAGCTATAAGAGCAGGATTTGAAGATAAAGAAAATCAATTAAGAAGTAGCATTATGGCTTTATATCTTGAGGTTCAAAATACTAGTGAAGAAGACTTTGTTAAAAAAAATGTTGAAGAAGAGATAGATTGGTTTTTAAAACAAATTGAAACTCATTATAGTTTTGTTAATCCTTCACCAGAGTTTTTTGATAGTATGAGTAGAGAACAAAAAAGAGATTATGCTAGAAAAAAATTATATTATCTAGAAATAATTGCTGGGGAAGCTATGCGTGTTGCCAGTTTAAGAAAAGGCGACGAAAAATTCGTTAATGATCATAAAGATACTTATCGTCAATTTAAAGCAATGAGTCCTGAAGATCTTCAAGAATATATTTTAAGATGTGTTGAAAAGCAATTAGACGCTTCAAACGAAGAAATTGCAAGATTAGAGAGCTTAAAAGATACTTTTTCACCTAGTAGTAGATAATTATTAAAGTAATCTATAGAAAATAGATTGCTTTTTTTATGCTTTTTGAAAATGCTTTTATTAAATCCTTTTTTTTAGTATAATAAAATATGATGATGATATATGAAATATAAAAATTATATTGATGATAATTATTATGTTGTTTTTAATTCATATTTAATAGTGTGTTTTATTTTATCAATGATAGTTATTATTTTACATGTGTGTTTAGGATATTTAATATGTGGCATTTTTACCCTTATTTTTACAATTCTTTTTACATTCTTTTTTTACGATAGATATTATTATATAAATAAAAAGGAATTAATGATAAAAATAGGGTGGTTCACAAAAAGTTATCCTTTAAAAGATATTAAAAAGTGTTATATAACCGACAATATTTATTTATCTTATGCAACTAGTAAAAAAAGACTTTGTGTTGAATTTGAAAGTCATGAAATATACATTAGTCCTGAAAAAATGGACGAAGTATTATTGGAATTAATAAAAAAATCAGGGAGGAAGAAAAAATGATGGAGTATATTATTATTGCCCTTTTAGTAATAGTAATAATTTTATTGATAATTTTACTTTTTAAAAAGCAAAATAATACTGAAATGGTAGAAAAATTAGGTAAATTTGAAACAGATATCACCAAAGAGATTGGTGATTTTAAGTTTGATTTTTCCAAAAATTTAACAAACGATTTTGAAAAGTTGAGTCAAAGCATTGAAAAGAAATTGACATACATTAATGATACAGTTAATGAAAGACTAGATAAGAATTTCGAAAAGAGTAATAAGACATTCATGAATGTTTTAGAGCGTCTTTCTAAAATAGATGAAGCTCAAAAGAAAATAGATGATTTATCCGGAGATATTATTTCTCTTCAAAGTGTACTTACTGATAAAAAGACAAGAGGGACTTTTGGTGAGGTAAATCTTGAATATATTTTAAATAATGCCTTTGGATCTAGTGCTAATGGCATTTATGAAACTCAAGTTAAGTTTGATAATGGTTATATAGTTGATGCTCTTTTAAAAGCGCCAGCACCCCTTGGAACAATATCAATTGATAGTAAATTTCCTTTAGAAAACTATCAAAAGATGACTGATAGGACAAGAACAAAAGAAGAAAGAGCTGCCGCAGAAAAACTCTTTGTAAGTGATGTTAAAAAACATATAAATGATATAAAAGAGAAATATATTATTCCGGGAGTAACGACTAATGAAGCAATTATGTTTTTACCAGCGGAGGCTATTTTTGCCGAAATAAATGCTTATCACCCTGAACTTATAACATATGCTTATAATAGTAATGTTTGGATTACAGGACCTACAACCCTTATTTCAACATTATCGACTATTTCGATGATAATTAAGAATATTGAAAGAGATCGTTATGCAAAGATAATTCATGAAGAATTAAACAAATTAAGTGTTGAATTTACAAGATATAAAGATAGATGGGATAAACTATCTAAAAATATTCGGGCAGTTAATAGCTCAATTGATGAGCTTACAACGACAACAGATAAGATAACTAAAAGGTTTGATTCAATTAATCGGGTTGACATAAAGGAGATTGAACATAAAGAATGAAAAAAGATAATTATTTAATAATTTTCATCAAAAGTTTTATCGTGGGATTAGGTATTATTTTTCCAATTAGTGCTAGCTATTTAGCAATTGGTCTAGGTATTTACAAAAGACTTTTGGATGATATCAACAATTTAAAAACAGGTATTAAAAAAGATTTTAAATTCTTATTAACATTCGCTATTGGTATTGTTTTTTCGGCCCTTGTTAGTTGCCTTTTGATAAACTTTACTTTAAAAAAGTTTCCAGTTGCTACACTTTTATGCTTTACCGGCTTAATAATTGGTGGTATACCTGAGTTATTCAAAAAGACAAAAAAAGAGTACAAATTATCTAATTTCATATGGCTGATTATTGGTATTTTACTTCTTGTAGGCATATCTTTCTTTAAAACAGAAAGTGATGTAATTTTACAAACAACTTTTGCGGGCCTTGCTAAAATATTTGGGGCAGGAGCCCTTGCTGCCGGTTCAATGATGATACCGGGAGTAAGTGGTTCAGCACTTCTTGTTATAATAGGCTTTTACGAACCAATGCTTGCCGTAATATCAGAAACGGTTAAATTTACTAATTTAAACACTAATATATTGATTATAGCTATTTTTGGTATTGGTATGATCATGGGAATCTTGCTTATTTCTAAACTAATGGGTTATTTCTTAGAAAAGCATGAAACAAAAACTTATTTTGCCGTTATTGGTTTTGTCGGAGCTTCGGCAATAAATATAATAATTTCACTTTTCGGCTATACATGTAGCACTGTTCAAATCGTTATTGGTTTATTGTTATTTGCTATTGGATTTATTTTGTCTTTCAAATTTCTAAAGGAGTAAAAATGGAAGTATATTTAATAAGTAATAATTTATATGAAAACAATTTAAGTTTTACTGATCTTAAGGATATCGAGCTTAAAAAACTGACAAGACCTCTTTCAATCGAAGGGGAAAATCTTGCCAAAGCAATTGCTATAAATGAAGAGTTTAATGGGGTATCTCTTATTTATTCTTCGCTTGCATCATCATCTTTAGGAACCGCTAAGTATTTAGCGGAAAGACTAAATAAAAAGATTATGGTTGATGAAAGATTAAATGATTGTAAGATTGGTGAACTAGGAAATAAAAATCTTAAAATGGTTAAATTTATGCAAAACCATGATTTCAACATAAAACTAACAAATGGTGAGTCACTTGGTGAAGTAGGAAATAGAATTGAAAAAGTTATCAATAAAATAGTGTATTTAGATACAAACTATAAGGTAGCTGTTTTTACTCACAAAAGAACGATGTTAGGTTACTTAATAAAATATGGCAACAATGGTTATAATCTAGATGATGATTTAATTGTTGAATTTAACGATAAAGTTATATATAATGAAACCGAAAAAGACGTCGATATTATTAAGATTATTTATGAAAATAAAAAAATAGTTGATATGGATGTCATTGATTTATAGGTGATATTATGAGTTTCATGATAGGAAATGTAGAAATAAAAAATCCCATCATTGTGGCACCGATGGCAGGTGTTTCCAATAAAACTTTTCGCATGATTTGTAAAGAGTTTGGCGCTTCACTAGTTGTCGGAGAAATGGTATCAGATAAAGCGGTTATGTTTGGTGATAGTAAAACTTTTAAACTACTTGAAATGGACGAAAAAGAAAGACCAATTTCTCAGCAAATATTTGGAAGTGATATTGAAAGTTTTGTTATGGCTGCTAAAAAGGTTTATGAAGTAATGCATCCAGATATTATAGATATCAATATGGGATGCCCTGTTCCTAAAGTAGCTATTAAAAATCAAGCGGGTAGTGCGCTTTTAAAAAATCCAGATAAGATTTACGAAATAGTAAAAGCCGTAGTTCAGGCAGTTCCAATTCCAGTTACTGTCAAAATAAGAAGTGGCTGGGATGAAAATAGTATTAACTGTGTTGAGGTTGCTAAAATAATAGAAAAAGCAGGTGCTAAAGCGATTACTCTTCATGCAAGAACTAGAAGTCAAGGTTATTCTGGCCATGCTGATTGGTCCCTTATTAAAAAAGTCGTAGAAAATGTAAATATTCCCGTTATTGGCAATGGCGATGTAACAAGCTGTTTTGCTGCTAAAAAAATGCTCGAGGAGACAGGCTGCGCTGGAGTAATGATAGGAAGAGGACTTTTAGGTAATCCTTGGCTTATCAAGGAATGCGTTGATTACCTAGAAAATAACACTTTACCCGCAAAGATTTCTTATGAAGATAAAATTAATATGATGAAAAGACATCTTTCTAATCTATGCATGGAAAAGGGTGAAAAATCAGCTGTCCTTGAAATAAGAACTCACTTTTTATATTATTTAAAAGGCATGCCAAATAATGCTCAGATAAAAAATACGATATGCAAAGCAAAAACTAAACAGGAAATAATTGAAATACTAAATAACTACTATAATGAAATTAAAGACTATTAGAATCAAACTAATAGTTTTTTTATGAAATTTAACATAAAAAAAAGGAAATCGGATAAAAATCTTGTATATATAAGGGTGAAAGGAGATAACAATGAATTATTATGAACAAATAAAAAGTCTTTTAATAAGTAATGAAGTATACAAAAGGGTTAAAGACTACAGCAAAAACAAAAATGATATAGAAACTTACTATAATGTTGGAAAGCTTCTATATATGGCGGGTAATAAATATGGCGATAACGTAATAAAAGAGTATTCTAAAAAATTAGTTATAGAATTAGGAAGAAAGTATAGTGTTAGATATTTATTTGATATTAGAAAACTTTATTTATTTTCAAAAGTGCACCCACTGGGTGCACAATTATCTTTTTCTCATTATAGACTTTTATTTTCCTTAAATAATAACAATGAAATAGATTATTATATAAATCAAGTATCTAAAAGAAATCTATCTAAAAGACAACTTGAGGATATTATCAAATCTAACGAATATGAAAGATTGCCAGAAAAAACTAAAGAAAAATTAAAAGTAAAAGAAAAAGTAGAAATAAAAGATTTTGTTCCAAATCCAATTCTAATTAAGAATAAAAATAACATGGAAATAGTAACAGAAAAAGCATTAAAAACTTTAATACTTGAAGATATAGAAGCATTCATGAAGGAATTAGGAGATTCATTCTGTTTTATTGGTAGTGAATACAAGATAAAAATAGGGGATAGAAATAATTATATAGATTTACTCCTTTTTAATTATAAATATAATTGTTTTGTAGTGATTGAACTAAAGGTAACAGAGTTTAAAGTAGAATATATTTCCCAAGTTCAAAAATATATGAATTATGTTGATAAAAATATTAAAGAAATAAATCACAATAATACAATAGGAATAATAATCTGCAAAAAAGAAAATAAGTTTGTAATTGAGTACTGCTCTGATCCTAGAATTACTATAAGAGAATATGAATTAATATAATTTTATATTAAATAGGTTTTTATGATAAAATATAGATGGAGTTTATATGAACATAAAAGATAATGCAATAATAATATGTGAAAATTCCTATAAAGAAAGTTTATTAAAAAAGTTTAGCGATAATAAACTTTTTTTAAATGTTAAGTTTTTTACTAAAAGAGAATTTTTTGAGAATTACTTTTTTAAATATAAAGATGAAACATTAGAATATTTAACAAATAAATATGGATATAAAGTATCAATTGCTGAAATGTATTTGAAAAACCTATATTTTATTGATGAAAAATGTCGTTATGCTGATGAAAGATTAAAAAAACTTGCTGATATTAAAAATGATTTAAATGATCAAGGATACCTTGTTTATAATTCTTTATTTAAACAATTTTTAAAGGATAAAAATATCAATGTTTTCGGTTATTCTTTTTTAGATAATTATGAAAAAGATGTATTTGATAAATTAGATGCTTTTTATGAATCCTTTGATAATAGTTATAATCACAGTGTTGTTTATGCGTTTGATAGTGTTGAATTAGAAATCAGTTTTGTTTTAAAAAGAATTTGTCATTTAATCGAAGATGGTATATCTATAAATAAAATAAAACTAATGAATGTACCAAGTGATTACTATAATACCTTAGAAAAATTAGCTTTTTTTTATGATATTCCTATTAAAATACCTAATCAAAAAAGTTTATATAGTTTAGAAATAGCTAAAATTTTTGTTGATAACTATGATAGTGATATTAATAAAACTATTGATAAAATAAAAGATTTTGATCAAGAATTAGTAACAAAAATAGTGGGTATTTGTAATAAATATGCTTACACTAACGATTATCTTAATGTAAAAAATTTTATAATCGAGGATTTTAAAAATACTAAAATAAATGATTATGATTTAAAAAATTATGTTGAGATAATTGATATTGACGACTATACTCATGAAACCGATTATGTTTTTGTTTTGAATTTTAATATGGGAAGTATTCCTAAATATCATAGTGATGAAGATTATATAACAGATAGTATCAAAGGTTTTGTTAACTTAAAACTAACAAGTGATATCAATAAAGAAATAAAGAAGTATACAATTAATAGACTTAAAAATATTAAAAACCTAGTAATTAGTTATTCCAAAAGTATTAATGGAGTAGAGCATTTTCCTTCACTTCTTATTTATGATATGAATTTAAATATTATCGAAGAAAATGATGATATAAAAGAAAGCTATTCAAGTTTATATAGTAAGATTAATTATGCCAGAATGCTTGATTTATATAATAAATATGGGGAAATAAATAGTGATCTAGGATTATATCAAAATTCATTAGATACTAATTATGATAGTTTTGATAATAAGTTTAGTGGTTTGGATAAAAAAGAACTTTTAAAAGCATTAAATAATAAACTAACTTTATCTTATTCTTCGTTTGATATTTATAATAAATGTGCATTTAGATATTATTTAAATAATGTTTTAAAACTAGATGAATATTCGCAAAACTTCGAAGCCTTTATTGGTTCAATTTTTCATGATATTTTATCTAAATGTTTTAGCAATGATTTAAATGTTAAAGATGAAATAAACAAGTATTTAAAAGATAATAATAAAACATTAAATGCCAAAGAAGATTTCTTTGTAAAAAAGGTTATTAAAGATATAGAATTTGTTATCGAAGAACTTAAAAAACAAAAAGAATTAATTTCGCTTGATAATAGTTTATATGAACAAAAAATAGTAATTGATAAATCAAAAGAAATACCTATAAATTTTATTGGTTATATCGATAAGATTTTATACAAAGAAACTGGAGATAAGACATTATTTTCTCTTATTGATTATAAAACAGGAAGTGTGGAATCAGATTTAAAATATCTTCCTTATGGTTTTGGCATGCAACTTCCTATGTATTTATATCTTGTTCAAAAAGCAAATATATTTGCTAATCCATTATGTTTAGGTTTTTATCTAGAATATATTTTAGATAAAAATATTGCAATTGATCCGAAAAAAACTTATTTAGAACAAAAACAAAATAATTTAAAACTTGTTGGATATTCTCTAAATGACAGGGAGTATTTAAAGAAGTTTGATTCTTCTTATGCCAATAGTAAATTAATAAGTGGCATGAAAACTAAAAATGACGGAAATTTTTATCATTATGCAAAAGTATTAAGTGAAAAACAAATGGATAAAATAGTCGATATAGCTGAAGAAAAAATTGATGAAATGCTTGATAATATTTTAAATGGTAAATTTGATATTAATCCTAAGAAAATTAGCTTTATTAAGGATGTTGGTTGTCAATATTGTAAGTTTAAAGATATATGCTTTAAGAAAGAAAATGATTATGTAATTTATAACGAAATAAACGACCTTTCTTTTTTAGGAGGTGATGAAGATGCCTAATTGGACAAAAGATCAAAAGGATGCTATCGAAAAAAAAGGTAGCAATATTATAGTATCTGCGGGAGCCGGTTCTGGTAAAACAGCTGTTCTATCTGAAAGAGTAATTGAGCATCTTAAAAATGGAATAAGGATAAATGAGCTTTTGATTCTAACCTTTACTAATGCTGCGGCCGGGGAAATGAAAGAAAGAATCAGGAAAAAAATTAGCGAGAATCCCAATTTAAAAGATAATCTTGATTTACTGGAAAGTAGTTATATTACAACATTTGATTCTTATTGTCTTTCCCTAGTTAAAAAATATAGTTATGTTTTAAATGTATCTGCATCGTTAAGTATTGTTGATGATAGCTTTATAAGTATCTATAAAGAAAAATTACTAGACAATATTTTTGATGAATTTTATGAATCTTCAGATGAAAAATTTACTAAATTAATTAATGATTTTTGTATTAAAAATGATAAAGAATTAAAACAAGAAATATTACATATTATCAGTTTAATTGATCAAAAAGTTGATAAAAAGGAATATTTAGATAGTTATATAGATAAATATTTTAATGAAGAATATATAGATAGTTTATTAAATAAGTACATGGATTTAATCTATGAGGAAATAAATAATATTGAAACAAATATGACGATTATTTCTGAAAGTGGATGTTCAAGTTATTATGATGAACTATCTAAAAAGTTAGGAAATCTTATAAGAAGTAAAAGTTATGATGACTTAAAGACAAACATCGATGTAAGTTTGCCAAGACTTACTAGTGATGACGAAGAAATTAAACCTTTTAAAGAAAATATTTCTAATTCAATTACTAAAATAAAGAGCTATTTAAGATTTAATAACATAGAAGATATCTATGATTCATTTGCTATAGCTAAAGATTATACTGAAGTTATTATTGAGATAATAAACATTTTCGAAGAAAGAATTAATAAATATAAACATGAAAATGATTTATATGAATTTATTGACATTGAAATGATGGCTATTAATCTTTTGAAAGAAAACGAAGATATTTTAAAGGAAATTAAAGAATTTTATAAAGAAATCATGATTGATGAATATCAAGATACTAATGATGTTCAAGAGGCCTTTATAAGTCTTATTGAAAATGATAATGTCTATATGGTTGGCGATATTAAACAATCTATTTATGGTTTTCGTAATGCTAATCCAATTATTTTCAAAAACAAATATGATAGTTTCACCAAAGGTATCGGTGGCCTTAAAATTGATTTACTTAAAAACTTTCGGTCACGCAGTAATGTTTTAAATGCAATTAATGAGATTTTTAATTTAATCATGGATGATTTTATAGGAGGAGCTAATTACCAAAAAGATCATCAGATGGTATATGGTAATAATGCTTTTGATTTGATGGCTAATCAAAACTATGATTTAGATATTTTAACTTATGATGAAAGTAGTTTTACTAAGGAAGAAACGGAAAGTTTTATTATTGCAAATGACATCATAAATAAAATTAAAAATCATTATCAAGTCTTTGATAGTAAGACAAATGCACTTCGAGATGCCGCATATTCAGATTTTTGTATAATTATGGATAGGGGTAGTGCCTTTAATACATATCGAAAAGTTTTTGAATATAAAGGATTACCGATTCATATTTATGAAGATCGAAAACTTACTAGTGAAATAGATATATTACTTATTAAAAATATTTATACGCTCATTTTAAAAATAAAATATAATCAAATTGATACTAATTTTAAATATGCTTTTGTTTCTATTGCACGATCATTTCTTTTTGAATTAAGTGATAATGATATTTTAAAGATTATTAATAATAGTGATTATGAAAAAACAGAAATTTATCAAAAGTGTTTAAATATTGCAAGAAATATAAATAATCTAAATGCTGTAGATATTATTAAAAGTATTTTAAAAGATTTTAACTTTTATGAAAAAATAAGCAAAATAGGTAATGTCGATGATATTTTAATTAGAATAGATAATCTTTTAGATATAGTTAACAATCTAAGTAATTTAGGTTATACCTATATAATGTTCTGTGATTATTTATGCCAAATGATTGAAAGTAATTACGAAATTAAATATAAAGATAATAGTAAGGAAACAAACAGTGTAAAACTTATGAATATTCATAAATCAAAAGGTTTAGAGTTTCCAGTATGTTATTTTTCTGGTTTTTATAAAACCTTTAATAAAAGTGATATTAAAGAAAGATTTACCTTTGATAATACATATGGAATTATTACACCATATTTTAACGAAGGAATAGGTACAATAATTACCAATGATTTACTTATAGATAAATACAATTTAAATGACATTTCCGAAAAAATAAGGCTTTTGTATGTAGCTATGACAAGAGCTAAAGAAAAAATGATAATCGTAAGTCCAATAAACGAAGAAGTTAAACTTCATGTAAAAGGGCTCGTAGATACAGTTATTCGCAAAAGATATAATTCTTTTCTTGATATTTTAAATTCGATTAATGGTAATATTGAAAAATATATTCAAAAGATAGATTTAAATACACTTGAAATGAGTAAAGACTATCTTAAGAAAAATAGTAAAAGTTTAGATAAAGTAACTGAAAAAGAAAGAATCATTTTTAAAAATATAAAAATTAATAATGAAATAGTTAGTAAAAAACATGCCTCGAAAGAAATAAATAAAGTTATAACTAGGAAGGAAAATGATTTATTAAAATATGGGAGTAATGTTCATGAAGCATTTGAACTTGTCGATTTTTTCAATATACCTGATGACTTTCCTTATAAAAAAGAACTAACTATTTTAAAAGAAAAACTAAATATTACATGCGATACAAAGATTTATAAAGAATATGAATTTATTTTTGACGATACTCATGGTATTATTGATCTTTTGCTGGTAAACAATGATGAAATAAAAATAGTAGACTATAAATTAAAAAATATTGATGATGATGCTTATCAAAAACAATTAAATATTTATAAAAAATATATTAAAAGTGCAATGGGAAAAGATGCTAAAGTATATTTATATTCAATTATGAATGGTGATTTGAAAGAAATGTAAAAATGATTGCAAATAATTAATAAATGTGTCATAAATAAAGTAGGTGATAATATGAGTTTTATTAATGAAATCATTCAAAAAGCTAAAAGCGATAAAAAAAGAATTGTTTTACCAGAAACAATGGATGAAAGAGTTTTAAAAGCTGCGGAAATTATTCAAAAAGAGGGTATAGCTGATGTCATTTTAATTGGCGATAAAGTCATAAATGAACAAGTAACAGTAATAAATCCTTTGAAGTATGATAAAACAGAAGAATTTATAAATAAGCTATATGAAATGCGTAAAGAAAAAGGCCTTACTTATGAAGAAGCGAAAGATTTAATTTTAAATGATTATATGTATTTTGCCTGTATGCTTTTGCATGAAGGCTTAGCTGATGGTATTGTTTCAGGTGCTTGTCATTCGACGGCTAATACCTTAAGGCCAGCCCTTCAAATAATAAAAGGAAGTAGTGTAGTATCTTCATTTTTTTTAATGGAAGTACCAAACTGTGAGTACGGTTTAAATGGCACTTTTGTTTTTGCTGATTGTGGTTTAGTTCAAAATCCAAATGAAGAGGAACTCGCCATTATAGCTAAAGAATCTGCAGACAGCTTCAAAACACTTACAAATAACGAAGCATATGTAGCAATGATTTCTCATTCAACTAAGGGTTCTGCTAAACATGAATTTGTCGATAAAGTAGTAAATGCCACAAAAATTGCTAAAGAAAAATACACTGATTTAAAAATTGAAGGTGAATTACAAGTTGATGCCGCCATAGATAGGGAAGTTGCCAAATTAAAATGTCCTGATTCTGACATTGCAGGTAAAGCAAATGTTTTAGTTTTTCCTAACTTAGATGCTGGCAATAGTGCCTATAAACTTGTTCAAAGACTAGCTAAAGCTGGTGCCTATGGCCCAATTACCCAAGGTTTAAATAAACCAGTTAATGATTTATCAAGAGGATGTAGCATTGATGATATCGTTGGAGCTGTTGCAATTACAGTAGTTCAAGTGCAAAACATATCTGACAAAAAATGACATTTTTTATTTAACTGATGTCTTAAAATAATCTCCATTAGGGAGGTTTTTTTATGAAAAAGGTATTTGATAATCTTGATAAAGTATTTCAAGAAATTCACGCTAGAGGTTGGACTGAAAGCATTAATTCAATTTCTAATGGAGTTGGAATGACTTTTGAACAGTTGCTTGGAAAGTCTGAAGATAATTTTTCTTATCCTGATTTCGATAATATTGAAATTAAGACACAGAGAATTACTTCTAATTATCCAATTACGCTTTTTGGACTTGCACCTTGGGGAGAGGAATTCCCAGAAATAGATCGTATAAGAAGGACATTTGGTTATTACGATTATTCAAGTGATGATGATAAAAAATTAAATGCGGAGTTCTATTGTTCAAAAAATACTTTAATATGTAATAGATATTTTTTTAATCTATATGTTAACAGGGAAAATGAAAAAATAATTTTATTTATATTTGATATCAATAATAATCTTATTGATAGTTGTGCATATTGGCTGTTCGATGATATTAAAGAAAAATTAAATGGCAAACTAAAATATTTAGGTTTTGTTCATGCACTTTCTAAAAAAACAAACGGAAAAGAATTTTTTAAGTATTTTAAATTAGAATGTTATAAAATAAAATCATTTGATATATTCTTAAATTTGATAGAGCACAATATTATATCGGTTTCTATAACAACTTCTCCAGTAAAATACGGACCAAGTATTGGTAAAAATAGGGCCAGCTGCTATTTTAAAATTGGAAAGTATGATTTAAAAAAGTTATTTGTCTTAGATCATGTAATAGATTACAACAAAGATAATCATTATTAGTATATTATTATAGACCATGGGGGTAGCAGATTGCATAAAAAAACTAGATATTAAACTATCTAGTTATTTTTAATGGTCGAGAAGACAGGATTCGAACCTGCGACCCCCACGTCCCAAGCGTGGTGCACTACCAAGCTGTGCTACTTCTCGATTTAGATACTCTAGTGCACCCGTTTGGGGATACACCTAAAAAATATTATACCTTAAAAATAAAGCAAATACAACAATAAATGGTACGCCCAAAGGGATTCGAACCCCCAACCTTTAGATCCGTAGTCTAACGCTCTATCCAGTTGAGCTATGGGCGCATCACGCTTTTTTAAGCAAATTAATTATATTATAAATATCGTAAAAAATCAATATAAAGCGCTTTTTTATACTTCATTTAATACAATAAATATGTTAAAATTATATTACGAGGGTGTGAGCCAATGACAAGATCAACCTTTATGTTATTCGCCGCTGGCTATTATGTCTTTACAATTATTATAATTGTAATTGTTTTGGTTGTCTTAAATAGGCTTAATAAGAAAAAGTATCGCAAACAAATTGATGAGTTAGAAAGAGAAAAAAATCTTATTATTTCAGCTTCAATTTTAAGTGAACTTAATAAAGTTGAATCACTTGTCAATAATGATGAACTTCGTGAGCAATATAATCAGTGGCAAGAAAGATTTAATGAAATAAAAGAAAAAGATATGCCTGGAATAACCGATTTAATTAATGAGGTTCAACTTAATTTTGAAGATGGCGACTATAAAAAATTAAAAACATCGATGATTAAAGCTGAGATGGAATTAAATTATCTTAAAAATAAGGCTGATTTTTTACTTGATGAAATTCGTGAAATTACTTTGAGTGAGGAAAGAAATAGAGAAAAGATTACTAAACTTAAAGCAGAATATCGGGCAATTAGAACAACTTATAATGATAATCTTGCTGATTATGAAAAAATTAAGAATCCTATCGAATTGCAATTTGAAAATGTTGATAAATTGTTTTCATCTTTTGAAAATGCGATGGATAAAAATGCTTATACGGAAGTAGGTAAAATAGTAAAGGCCATCGATACAATTATTTCTAATCTTCGGGTAGTAGTCGATGAAACAAAGACCATTGTCCAATATGGAGAACTATTAATTCCTAAGAAAATCGAAGATATTAAATTAATTAACAAGAAAATGACTAATGATGGGTATAATCTTGAATATCTAAATATTGATTATAATATCGAGGAAGCAAATAAAAAAATTCAAGATATTTTCCAAAGACTTAATGTTTTAGATGTCGAAGATTCTACTTTTGAACTTAAAACAATGTTTGATTATTTTGACTCTTTATATAGTGATTTTGATAAAGAAAAACTTGCTAGAAAATTATTTGATGAATATTCCAGAACGATTTTATTAAAATCATCGAAACTTGAGAAAATCAATAATGAACTTTATAGTAAAACGGGTGAACTTAAATACAGTTATGATTTAACCGATGAAGATTTAGCAGTAATTAGTGAAATTCGTGATGAACTAATCGAAGAGCGAATGACATACGATAAAATAATTGAAATATATCGTGGTAAAAAGATGGCATATTCTTATCTTGCAAGAGAGATGGAGATTGTCAATAATAAGCTTTTAAATACCGAAACTAAATTAAGCGCCACCTTGAAGAACCTAGGCAGTTTAAAAGATGATGAACTACGTGCTAAGGATCAATTGAGTGAAATAAAAGATATTTTATATCAAACTAAAGAAAAGGCAAGAACTTATAAACTACCAATCGTTCCTAAGAATTATTATATTGAGCTTTCTGAAGCAAGCGAAGCTATAAGTGAAATGGTAAGTGAACTAGAAAAAAGACCGATTTCCATTAAAACTTTAAATATGAGGGTTGATACCGCTAGGGATTTAGTATTGAAGGTATATAATACGATTAATGAAACGACTAAAACTGCAAAAATGGCAGAAACAGCAATTGTCTATGGCAATCGTTATCGTATCAATAATAAAGATGTCGATTTTGGTTTAATTAAAGCAGAAAATGCCTTTTATAAAGGTAATTATAAAAATAGTCTAGAGCAAGCAATAAGTGCCATTAATATAATTGAACCAGGCATTCATAAAAAACTTTTAGCTGAATATAAAACAGGAGATGGTGAATAATGATATATTTAGATTATTCCGCCACGACTCCTGTTTCTTTAGAGGTTTTAGATGTAATGAACAAGACTACTAAGGATTTCATTGGCAATGCTAATTCTCTTAATGCTTTAGGTTTAAAATCAAAAGATTTAATGAATAGTGCCACAAAACAGATAGCCAATCTTTTTAGTGTTTTAGAAAGTGAGCTTACTTATACATCTTCTTCGACGGAAAGTAATAATTTAGCTTTAATTGGATATGCTCTTGCTAATTATAAAAAGGGTAAACATCTTATTGTTTCTAAACTTGAGCATCCTTCGATCTATGCTATTTGTGATTATCTGGTAACTCTTGGTTTTGAAATAAGTTATGTAAATAATGATAGTGATGGTTTAATTGATTTTGAACATTTAAAAAAACTTATGCGGGAAGATACTATTCTAGTTAGTGTATGCGCTGTAAATAGTGAAGTAGGGGTAAGACAACCTCTTAAAATGATTAGGCAAATAATTAAAAAAATCAATTCGAATACTGTATTACACAGTGATATGACTCAAGCAATAGGGAAAACAAGTATATCACTTCATGATGTGGATATGGCAAGCATTTCTTCCCATAAAATTTTTGGCCCTAAGGGAATTGCCCTTTTTTATAAAAACAGTCAAATTACAGTTAAACCACTTATATATGGCAGTGGAAAGTCAAATGAATTAAAACCAGGAACGCCGCCACTGCCTTTGATTGTTGGTTTTTCTAAAGCTTTACGTCTTGCAACCGATGATCTTGAGAAAAAAGAAAAATATATTGGCCTTTTAAATGACCGCTTATGTAAAAAATTTGCAACTATGGATGGCATACTTATTAATAAAACAAAGTATTCTATTCCACATATTTTAAATATTTCTTTAATGAATGTTAAACCCGAGACATTTATTAGGGCTCTTGATAATGATGCGGTATATATTTCTACCAATACAGCATGTTCATCTGGCGAGCTTTCAAGTAGTGTTATGGCCATATATAATGATTTAAAAAGAGCTACACATACAATTAGAATAAGCCTTGCAAGTATAACTACATCTGAGGAAATAACTAAGTTTATTGAAATATTTGAAAAAAATTATCACATGTTAAATACATTATTAGCAAAGGAAGAAAAATGAAAAAAGTAATTATTATTAAATATGGGGAATTATCGACTAAGAGTGATAATATTAACTTTTTTTTAAAGACATTAAAGAATAATATTGATAAAAAATTAAGTAATATCGAACATGAAATAAAATATGATTATGGCAGAATGCTTATTTATACTGATGATTTTGAAAATAGTGTAGATAAAATCAAAGAAGTATTTGGTATTCATGAGATAGTTATTGGCTATTTATTTAAGGAAAAAGATATTGATTTCATCAATGAAAAAGCTTTAGAACTTGCCAAAGAAAAAGATTTTTCAACATTTAAAGTTGAAACTAAAAGAAGTGATAAGAAATATCCGATTAAAAGTCCTGAAGTATCAAGAATTGTGGGAGCATACATTCTTAAGAATTTAAATGGTAAAAAGGTTGATGTTCATAATCCTGAGTTAATTATTAATGTGGAAATAAGACTTGGTGAAGTCCTTGTTTACTTTAATGATGGTGAAAAAGGTTTAGGGGGCTATCCAACTTCTTCGATGGGTAAAGGTCTTTTGATGTTAAGTGGAGGAATAGATTCGCCTGTTGCGGGGTATCTTGCCATCAAAAGAGGGGTTAAAATCGAAGCAATTTATTTTGATTCGCCACCTCATACTAGTCAAATGGCTTTAAAAAAAGTCAAAGATTTAGCTAAGATTTTAACTAAATATAATGGTGAAATAAGACTGCATGTAATTAATTTTACAAAGATCCAAGAGGAAATAATTAAAAACATACCAAATTATTATTTAATAACGATAATGAGACGGATGATGTATCAGATAAGTGCTCTTGTAGCTAGCAATGTTAATGCCCATGTCATCATTAATGGTGAAAGTATTGGCCAAGTAGCCAGTCAAACTCTTAAAAGTATGCAAGTAATCAATGAAGCTATTAGAATGCCAGTTATAAGACCAGTATGTACTTATGATAAGCTAGAAATAATTGATTTAGCTAAAAAAATCGGAACCTATGAAACAAGCATTGAACCATATGAGGATTGCTGCACGATATTTGTTCCTGATCATCCTGTTATTTATCCGGATTTAAATTTGGTTTATGAATATGAAAAGTTAGTTGATTTTAAAACGTTAATGTTCGAAGCGATAAAGAGTCATCAAGTAATTTTGATTAATGAAAATGATGATGAAAAGAAATATGAAGATTTGTTATAATTTTTAGATATTTGACTATCATAATAATATGATAAAGAAAAAGTATTATAAAGCTTGTGATTTGTTTATTGTTAATAGTTTTCAAAAGTTAAAAGAGGAATATTTTAACGATTATGGATACAATTTATTAGCAAGTCGTAAAACTGATGATAGTCATTATAAAGATTTTTGTTATACTAATCAAAATAATCTAAAAGAAAAGCCAAAAAGATAGTCAAAATGGCTTTTTTTTTGTATAATGATATTTGAGGTGAAAGAAATGAAAATTATATCAATTAATGCTGGTAGTTCATCTTTAAAATTTACATTATTTGAATTGCCAGAGAAAGAAGTCATTGCCAGTGGATTATTTGAAAAAATTGGCATTGATGGTAGTTTATATACAATAAAGTATAATGGTGAAAAAATAGTTAAGGAAGTACCACTTCCAGATCATTCAGTAGCAGTTGAATGTTTAATGAATGATTTAATTGAATTAGGTATAGTTAAAGACCTTGAGGAAATCGAGGGAGTAGGCCATCGAATTTTGCATGGTGGTGCTGAATTTAGTAAACCAGTTGTGCTTGATGAAGAAGTTGTCAAGAGAATTTCTAAATATAATGAACTTGGACCACTTCATAATCCAGCCAATCTTTTAGGTGTCGAAGTATTTATGAAAAAGCTTCCTCATGCAATAAATGTTGGTGTTTTTGATACAGCATTTCATCAAACAATGGAAATGGATCACTTCTTATATCCTGTACCTTATGAATGGTATGAAAAATATGGCGTAAGAAGATATGGTTTCCATGGAACTTCTCACCGTTTTGTTTACGGGGAAATTTGTAAATATTTAAATCGTGATGATTTAAAAGTTATTACATGTCATATAGGAAATGGTGGAAGTATAACTGCTATTGATTCAGGTAAAGTTATTGAGACCTCAATGGGATTTACCCCACTTGCAGGTATTATGATGGGAACTAGATGCGGTGATATTGACCCAAGTATTCTTGAATATATGGTTAATAAAACTGGTAAAACAATTGGTGAAATAACTAATGAATTAAACAAGAAAAGCGGTTATTTAGGAATAAGCGGTGTTTCTTCCGATTCAAGAGATATTGAGGCCGCTGTTGAACAGGGTAATGAAAGAGCTATTTTATCCCAAAAAATGTATATTCAAAAAATAGCTAATTATATTGCAATGTATAATAATATGTTAAATGGTGCTGATGCTATTGTTTTAACGGCTGGCGTTGGTGAAAACAGTTGTTTATCACGTAAATTAATTCTTGAAAACATTGCTTCTTTAGGAGTTAAACTTGATGAAAGTAAAAATGATTTCCGTGGTGAATTTAGATGTATTACGACTGAGGATAGTAAAATACCAGTATACGTAATTCCAACTAATGAAGAATTAATGATTGCTCTTGATACATACGAATTTAAAATGGCTGAATAGAAAGAAGGAGATTACCATAAATAAGGAGATTTATAGGCAAATTTATAAAATAATTAAAAATTATGATCAAATCATCATTGCTAGACATATTAGCCCTGATCCAGATGCTATTGGAACGCAAATAGCTCTAAGAGATTCAATTAGACTGACGTTTCCAAACAAAAAAGTTTATGCTATTGGTGCCGGAGTTAGTAAGTTTAAATACTTAGGAAATCTTGATAAAGTAGATCCTAATAGTATAACTAGTGCTCTTTTGATTGTTTTAGATGTTCCCAATTATTTTAGGGTAGATGGCATCGAGGACTTTACTTTTGATGCCGTTTTAAAAATTGATCATCATCCTGCCGAGGATATTGTCGGAACAGTTGATTTTACTTCAAGTGATTATTCTTCTGCCGCGGAAATGGTAGCGGATATTATCTATAATACGCGTTTACAAATTGACAAAACAATTGCCGAAAATCTTTTTTATGGTATTATCTCTGATAGTGAAAGATTCTTATTTAAAAATACTAGACCACATACATTCGAGGTCGTGTTAAAACTAATTAAGGATTTTAATTTAGATTTTACTTCTTTATACGACAATTTATATGAAAAAAGTTTAAAAGAGTGTAAATTCGAAGCATATGTCATTAATAATTTAACTTTAACTGATAATGGTTTTGGTTATATTTTAATAGATAGTAATATAATAGACGAATATGGTGTTGATAATTCAACTGCTTCGATTATTGTCAATAATTTTCATTTTATTAAAGAATTAATTGCTTGGTGTTTTGTTACATATGATGATCGAAATGAAGTTTATAAAGCTAATATTCGCAGTCGTGGCCCCGTTATAAATGAAATAGCCAATAAATATAATGGTGGGGGACATAATTACGCAGCAGGCGCTCGCATTGCTAAAAAAAGTGATGTCGAAGCCTTATTCAAGGATTTAGATGCAGCTTGTGAAAAATATTTAGACCGGGAAGAACAATGAAAAATATTACCTCAATTAAACAAACAGGAAATAATAAATATACTTTAATTATTGATGAAAAAAAGCATATCATTTTAGGTGATGTGCTTTTGAAATTAAATATTTTAAAACCGATGGAAATAGACTCCGATACCTATATGAATCTAATCAATACAAATAGTTATTATGATGCCTATCAAAAATGTATAAATTTCATTACTTTTAAAAAGAGAACTGAAAAAGAAATTAGAAATAAACTTTCATCTTTGCATGTAAGTAAGAAAAGCGCTGATAAAATAATAAATCAGTTATATGAAAAGGGTTATCTTAATGACGAAGATTATCTTAAAAGTTATATCAATGATCAAATCAATCTTACCTTAAATGGCCCTTTTAAAATTAAATATAATTTAAGTAAAATGTCCTTTAAAGAAGAAAATATAGATATGTACTTAGATGGTATAGATATTAATTGGCAAGAAAGGGTAGAGAAAATAATTGCTAAAAAGATTAAAATGGCTCGAAATATTTCTAAAAATAAACTGATTCAAAAACTAAAAATTGATTTAAATAATATGGGATATAATGAAACTCATTATGGATATAGTTTAAAAAATATAGATTATTCTGATGAAGCAAGCATTAAAAAAGAATATCAGAAATATAAAAATAAACTATCTAAAAAGTATAGTGGTGATAAACTAGAGATAATGATTAAACAAAAATTATATTCTTTAGGATATGATGTTTCAAACATTTAAAAAAGCTATCAATTGATAGCTTTTAATTTTGTGTATTTAATGCATTAGCTAGTTGATTTTGAACATAATTTGAATATAATTTATCAAGTTCACTATCATGGATTTCCATGCCTAGCTCTTTACGATAATGTTGTAATGCTTTAATAGTGATTCCAGCTTCTGAATTCATATATTCTTCACTTAAAACCTTAATAATACTATCTTTAGCTTTTTTTAAAGTATCTTTTTCATAAGATTTTGTTCTTAGAATAACATGATAACCAAGTTCGGTTGTAACAAAAGTAGTAGCAAATTCGCCGTCCTCTAAATCATAAGCTGTTTCAACTAAGTCATTATATTTACTACTTAGAGTATTCTTATTAATTCGGCCTAAAGAACCACCGTTATCTTTAGTTGCCGCATCATCAGAATGTTCTTTAGCAAGTTCTTTGAAAGTATCCGCGATTTTATCTTTGTCAGTATTTTTTAAAGTATTAATTATTTCCCTTGCTTCAGCTTTAGCAGTTTCCTCAGCTGCACTTTTTTCTTCATCCGTCATTTCATCAGTTACTTCTGGAGTAATTAAGATATGACTTATTTCAATATCACCAACAACTTCATTTTCATAATAATCTTCGATTTGTTTGTCAGTTATTTGTAATCTAGCATATTCCTCAGCGGCATGAGTTTGCATATAACTTAAATATATTTGATTTTCATAAGCTTCAACTGATTGAATTCCTAAGTTTTGACTTAATGCTTGTAAAAAAGCCTCTTCAGATTCAAAATTCTCTCTGATTGTAGTAATATAGCTTTTAGCATATTCATGAGCGGTATCAATGTAGTCATCAAATGTCTTTTCAAGAACATAAGTATCAATCATGACAACTAAGCTTGATAACCCATAAGTATCTTTAAGATTATTATATAAATCATCTACACTAATTTTTTCATCATTATTAAATGATACAACAGCATCCTTTCCATTTTCTAATTTTGGTATTTTACCACAACCTGTAGCAAGTAGGGTAATTAAAAACAAACAACATATTTTTTTCTTCATGTTAAATCCTCCATAACCTTTATTATAGCAACATCAATTGTAAAAAACAATTAAAACAAGAACAAATATCAAGTTTTAGCATTTAATATTATGAAAAGACAAAAAGGAGGAATCAAATTTATGAATAATTGTTCAAATGGTTTAGGTGCCGCTATCATACTTGTATTATTTATACTACTTATAATCATTGTCGGAGCATATATCTAGGGAGGCATTTATGAGTTGCTGTCGTAAAAAAAATAATCCTCAAGAACAACAAGGTAATAATGTCAACTATGCTTTTATTGTATTAATAGTTTTTATTTTACTTGCGATTGTTCTTGGTGGAACAAGATATTAAAAAAAGAAAGTATTTGCTTTCTTTTTTAGTTTGCAGGTAAAGGTTTAATAGTTATGTTTTTATTTAAACTAGTAAGTACCTCTGAATAATCATTATATAACTCTACATATTTGCTGTCATATGTTTCATTCATTTTACTAAATGGTATTACTTTATGATTTTTAGCATAATAAGTATTAAAATTCTTATCACTACTATAAGTATATAATAATTCAGCACCAAGATTGTCAACTTTTATTTCTTTTGTTCCATCTTCATATAAAGTTTTAGTTATATCCATTGAAGCAAGGACACCCATAATTCCTTTGTAACCAATGCTATTTAACAATACACCTTGATTTGAAATAAAGTTACCAAGAGAGTAGAATACTACTGTTTTTCCTTCATTAATAATATCGAATGGTTGAAGACAATGGGAGTATGTTCCTAAGATAATATCAACACCAAGTGAAGATAAGTACTGAGCAATTTCTTTATTAACATCAGTAACAGTAAAAGAATATTCTGGACTTGCTGTGTGATTTTTTAAATGATGCCAATGCATAGCAACAATCAAAACATCAACTTTATCCCGTACTTCTTCAATATCTTGTTTAACTTTCTCTTCGTCGTATAAGTCAACAAGCCATTCGTTTCCTCTTACATATCCTTCCCAACCATTTAAATCAGTTGTATAGTTAAGCATTGTGTAAGTAATACCATTTTTTTCTGCTATTATATAATTATTAGTGTGATTTTCATCAGGATTAAATCCATCAAAAACAACACCTTCTTGTTTGCTCCAATAATCATATGAATTTAAAATACATTCTTTAGCTTTTGTTTTGCAATCAGCACTATGATTGGAAGCAAGAGAAACCATATTAAATCCTGCATCTATCATAGCATCACCAAACTCACTAGGGCTATTAAATGGGAATGAATGATATCCTCTAATTTCTAAAGCACTATCGTCAGGATAAATATCAGGTTGTTTACCTCCGAAAACAGATTCTTGATTATAATACTTTATATCATAATCTTTAATAGCTTCTTTAACAAATTCAATTTGTTTGGAAAAATCAAATGTTTCGGTTTGCCGATTATAAGCATCAATATAAACAGAATTATGAAGTAGGGCATCACCTGTGGCTACTAATGATAATTTAGATATCTTGGGCCAAACTTCTTTATTCTTTGCTTTGCCGCTAATTTTATTTTTAACATCAAATTTTATTGAATTATCGCTAAAAATGCTAACTAAAGCAATTGTGATAGCAAAAACTAAAACGCATAAAATAATAAAAACTCTTGCTTTCTTCTTTAATCTAAATTTGGCCATTACATATTCTCCATAATTGAATCATATACTTCATCAATTGTCTTCAAAGGACTTTTTTTAAAATTAGGTAATAAATGCAAGTGTAAATGTTTGATTTCTTGCATAGAACCATAATTAATAGAGAAGGTCATACCATCTTCGTTTAATGCTTTCATAAGTACTGGCGTAAGTTTTTGAGCAACATCATACATGTGATTTAAAATATCTTTAGGAACGTCAAAAACTGTTTCATAATGATCTTTAGGAATAATCATTATATGTCCATCACATATAGGTTTAATATCCATTATAGCTGTGATGATTTCATCTTCATAAATACATTTGCTAGGAATATTTTTCTTAGCAATTTCACAAAAAATACAATCCATAATACCACCTTTATAAATAATATTATATCAAACTAAATCAATTACTCAAACCATATATTATCAATTTGCGTATTGCTACTATTAGGAATTGGATTAGGTAATTCTAGTTTTACTAAAGTAGGCATTTTGAAAGCATTACCAAAAACTATAGCATGTCCTGGTGGAACTGTTTTCATTTCGTTAATAATTTGTGAGGTTATGTTAGGTATAGCTTTGGATAAATAATCAACATCAACTGGGTGGGTCATTCGGAAAAGAAAAAAGTTGTTACATTGACTTAAACATGTAGACGATAATTCATTTGGCCTTTGTGAAATAAGACCAAGTAAAACTCCGTATTTTCTTCCTTCCTTAGAAATTCTTTCAAATATATTATAGCCAAGTATTTCAACATCACTATCATTTTGGACATAGCGATGGGCTTCCTCTAAAATAATGTTAAATGGTGTAGAAGCCCTATTTGTAAGACTTTTAGCATAATTAAATAATAATTTCGAAAAGATTTTAACAATGGTTTTAGCAAAACGATCATCAAGAGAATCAATACTTATATTAACAATTTGGGCTTTTTTTCCAAACTTGTCAGTAAATAGTCTTTTAATATAATCTTCGATAGATATTAAACCTTGATAATTAAATAATGTACTATTTTCACTATTAAGAAGAGATTCAATTCTAACCTTTAAAATATTTGCTTCATCAAAAATCTTTTCACTTTTCCAAATACCTTCGCTTATTAAAGCAAATTCTAAGGCATCAGCAAAATCGCGAAGTGAGTATTCATATGAACCATCTGGTAAAGTGCTTATCATTTCATCGACAATAAAGCTTTGAAAGAAAGCAGCAATAAGTTCAATAGCGTTTATTTTATTATTATCGTCTATTAAAAGGCATTGTCTTAAAGTTCGGTTATATCCTGGCTGAGCAATTATGCTTTCAAGATTTAAAATATCAGTATTAAATTTTGATAGGGCAGAAACGATTTGATCTCTTATTTGAGGAGCAGGTCTACCACTTAATAAAATGTCTAGTAAAGCGGAAGCAATAATACTATTTTTATATTTAACAACTTTACCATTAGGATTTTTAAATAAATTAACATTTCTTAAAGCTTTTTCAATTATTGTAAGTTGATGAGAACTGGTTACTTCGAGTAAAATAGCGTAATCGTCAACATCTAAAAGCCAAGGAGGAATGCATATTTTTTCATCTTGTTCATGAACTCCTGATGTATAAGCTTTAAAGGAATATTTATTATTATTTTCAATGTTAAAAGCATCATGATATTCGCCATAAGCATCAAATATGATAATGTTCATATTTTCTGACAAATTTCTTTTATTGATTAATTTTTGCATAATACTTGCAAAACCGCAAGATTTACCAGAACCAGTTACTCCGAAAAGAGCCATATGTGATCCAAATAGATAATTAATATTTGCGTAAATTTTGACGTCTTCATAAAAAGGGGAATTGCCGATGAGCAGACTATGATTCTCATCAATATAATTACCAATTAAATTTTGAATAAAGTTGGGTGATATCAAATCAATTTTAGCATTAAACGAAGGTCTTTTAATAAAACCATATACTAGATTGCCGTTTATATATTCGCCAAGCATGTTAATCGTTGCTTTATTTTGATTAACATCGACGATTTCTCCGATATAACTACCAGTAGAATCTTGCATCAAAACATATAAGTTCATTAAGTTTTGAATACTGTAGGCATCAACGCTTAATGAAATATAAATGTTATTGTCGCTTATTTGATAAATTTTCCCTAGCATTCTAGTCACCCTTTACTATTGATAATTATATCAAAAAAATTTTTTTAAGACTAGTGATATTTGTCATTTGTGTACTTTTAATAATAGGTTGCATACATTAAATTAGGAAGGTGATATATTTGACTAGTTATAAGGAAATTGTTACGAAAGCAATAATCGGTAAATGTAAGAAAAATAGTAATTCAACTTTTGAAATCGAATGTGATGAAAAACCAAATACTGTTTTGGGCTGTTGGGTTATCAATCATGCTTTTTCAGGTCATATAAATAGTGGAAAAGTAAATTTAAATGGATCTTTTGATATAAATGTCTGGTATTCATACGAAGGCGATACTAAGACGACGGTAGTGACTAGAAAATTTAACTATAGTGATATTATGAACGTAAATCTTAAAAACAATATCAAATTAGATGATAAATGTGAAATAATCGTCGAATGCTTAAAACAACCAACAGTAACTGACGTTAAAATTACAAATGGACTAATTACTTTAAAAGTTGAAAAAGAGTTGGGTGTTGAAATAATTGGTAATACTACAGTAAAAATAGCAGTCGAGGAAGATGCAGATGAGTATGAGGAAATATTTGATAGTGAAAATGAAAAGGAACTTGATATCAACGTTGATGATTTAAATGATGATTATTTAGATAATACTGTCAACAATTAAAGGTTGACACATATATATGAATATGTTATATTAAATGTACTATTAAAAGGAGGAAATTATGGCAGTTAAATTAAGATTAAAGAGAATGGGTGGTAAACAAAAACCTTTTTATCGTATTGTTGCCGCTGATTCAAGAAGTCCAAGAGATGGAAAATTTATTGAACTTGTAGGAACTTATAATCCTATTAAGGGTCAAGAAGTTGTTACTGTTGATGAAGAAAAAGCATTAAAATGGTTAAATAATGGTGCTGAACCAACTGAAACAGTAAGAAGTATTTTTAGTAGCCAAGGCATTATGAAAAAATATGCTGATAGCAAATCTAAAAAAAGTAAGAAGGCATAATTATGGATATTAAAGAGTATACTGAGTTTTTAGTAAAAAGTATTGTTAAGAATTCAGATATGGTTAAAGTCGAACTTTTTGAAAGTGATGATGAAGCACCAATTGTCGAAATAATCGTTCATAGTGATGATTATGGGGCTGTTATTGGTAAAGGTGGTAAAATAGCTACTTCACTAAGAACTTTAGTTCAAGCATTTGCTTTTTTAAATAAAATGCCTAAAGTAAGAGTCAATATTGATTCATTTTAAAATGACAATCCACGAAGGATTGTTTTTTTATAAAAAAAGAGGAATTATTCATCCTCGTTTTTAAAAATCGATAGAGCATAATCAAATTCTTCTTTGCTATCCAATTTTTTTAAATATTCTTCGCCATCAATTGTAACATTTTTTCTAATACAAAAGTCATTTTCATCTTGGGGATTAATTAAATAAACGTATGACTCTTTTTCCCTAATAATAGAATAGGCTACACCATTTTCTAACATTATTTGTTCTAATTCAATCATTATCTTCCTCCCAATTCTGGTCCTTCTTCAGTAACAACATTTACACCAAAATTATGATAACTTTTAACTGCTGTAATTCCAAATGCTTTATATGCTTCCATCGAAGGCTCACCATTTTCATCGACAAAACCATTTTTACGAGCAAATTCTTCGAAATTATGACAATTATTCGTTCTTGAGTAGGCAATCGGATTATCACTTGGGGAAGCAATTCTACCACATGCACTTATTACTCTTCCAAAATTATCGATATATTCATTACTAACATTTTGACCCATATCTAGATAAACGGTGTATAGTGCGGCATCAAATGCTGAGTCTGGAAGTTTATTTATTAAATCCTCAGCCATTGCAAAATTATCAAACCAAAATCCTTGATTATCATCAGTACGATGAGTATGTCTTTTTACAATACTTGTTGAATCATTTGAATCAGATAAAACGGTACTAATTGATTCGCGTGTTGCGGATAAATCTTTTCCTTCATTTACTTTTTTAGCAACCTTTTCAATACCAGCATAAGCAGTAATTGTAATAATTCCCGTAAGGGCTAGGGCAATAATTGTTGTTCCAATTTTACTTTTACGATTACGATCACGTTTTGGTAAATTTTTTGGCGATTCGTCGCCTTTAGAAAGAGAAATACTAGCATTTAAAGCTTTATAATATAGAGTAGTTCCTGCTTCGCTTCTTTTTACTTCTGGTTTTTGGGGAGTTCTTGGATTTGTATCGCGATGAGTAACCGCTTCATAACTACTTAAGACCTCTCTTGCTTTGACATCATCAGCATGATCATTAACCATCTTAAAAAATTCAAATTCTGGCTCTTCTTGAACTTTTTTAGGTGTATCCTCAACTTTGGCAATTTCTGGTTCTTGAACGGGTGAGGTATTACCCATATTTCTATTACCAATACTGACATTGTCTAATTTTATCTCGCCGGCAAAAGCTTTCTTGATTAAATCATCAGGTATTCTTTCACCTGTCTTTGAATTATAAAACTCCATTTTATACCACCTTACTATAATAAAATTTTACCATATAATATACAATTAGTTCAACAAATTATTGTTTTTTTTCTTTAATAAATTCTTTTAAAAGTTTAGTTAAAGCTCTTTTTTCGATTCGCGATACATAACTTCTTGAAATATGGAAATCTTTAGCTATCTGTTTTTGGGTTTTTTCATCTTCACCATTTAAACCATATCTTTTAGCAATTATATCTCTTTCCCGGTTATTAAGTAGTTTTAAATACTTTTCTAAAGACTTAATATTATCTTTTAAAAAGATGTTTTCAATCATATCAGGAGTTTTATCTTCGATGACATCAATTAAATTGATTTCGTTTCCTTCTTTATCATAACCAATTGAATCGGATAGGGAAACATCATTATTACTTTTTTTATTAGCACGAAAATACATGAGTATCTCATTTTGAATGCATCTAGCCGCATACGTAGTAATTTTTGTTTTTTTATTATCTTTATAAGTGTCGATACCTTTGATTAAACCAATGGTACCAATTGAAATCAAATCATCAGTCATATTATCATTAGCGGAAAATTTTTTAACAATATGCGCTACTAACCTTAAATTGTGTTCGATTAATTTATTTCTTGCATCAGCGTTTCCTTCGAACATTAATTTAACATATTTTTCTTCTTCCTCTTTAGAAAGAGGCTCTAAAAATACATTATTGGAGTAACTACCTGTAAAAAATAACATATTTTTAATAATATTTATTAAATGAAAGAAAATAATTATCACTTCCTTTTAAAAGTATATATTTTTAAAAGGTTTTTATGATAAACTAGAACAAAAGAGGTTTTTATGGATTTAAAAAAATTTAAAATGATAGATGATGGTTTTGTTTGTGAGGAGTGTCATCAAAAAGTGGAACCACTTAAGGTGAGTGCAAGAGATCACTGTCCATATTGTCTATGTAGTAAACATGTCGATATTAATCCTGGTGATAGGCAAAATAAATGTCAAGGAATACTTAAACCGATAAGTATCGATAAATTTAAAGATACTTATAAAATAGTTTATAAATGTGATAAATGCAAGGAAATACATCGCAATATAATGGCAATTGATGATGACTTTGACAAGATTTTAGAGGTAATGAAAAACGCCAAATAATTATTTGACGTTATAATGATAATATTCATCGAAAGTAATCTTTTGATCGAATATTTTTTTTGCATCTTCTTTTCCTACATAACGGTAATGATAGTTTTCAGTATTAAAACCAGTTATAGCAACGTTATCTTCAGTATATCTTTGAATAAAACCATATTTATAAGCGTTTTCTTGAAGCCATGAGTTAGCATCACTATTTTCAAAATCTGTATTATTTCGATCAAAGATATCTATAGCAAGTCCTGTTTGGTGTTCAGAGTGTCCTGGCCTTGCAGCAATACTATCGGCATATTTACGATTTTTTTGATTCATTAATCGGTTATAGATAGCTTCTTGGTCGGCATATGAACGATAAGCAAGATTAATAACTAAATAAATGCCATCATCATAAGCAGCTTCCCACATTTTCATAAAGCTTTCATAAACTTCCTTACGAATTTTTTTACCTTCACCCCAACAATATTTAACACCAATTGTTACTAAATCTTCTGGCTCATAATCATCAGGAAGTTTATTATATTTATTAACAAGCATTAAGTTGTTTTTACTTATGTCGGTATCTTCGATTACTTCATAATAATCATAATCGAGATTTAAATTGATATTTAATACTATTTCGTCGATATCTATATTATGATAATGGTTATATAATTTTTGGTATCTATCGAGATTTTCTAAAATAAAATGTTTATTACTAACTAGTTTTATTAAATCTTCATCTTTATCATTTTTTAAAAGTGTTTCAAGATAATCATCGTCAAAATATTTAGCTAATACTTGATATTCTTCTTTGGAATAACCAGCATTTATAAAACGATATTCATAAGTCTTTTTATATTCATAATTATTTTTTACTTTAAAAAATGAGATAATAAAAATTGGTATAAAAATAATAGCCACAAGAATATACCAAACTTTCTTTTTTAGTTTTAAACGCTTTTTTTTCATCGTTTGTCTCCTTATGATAATTGTATCTTTAAAATAATATAACTGCAAGAAAATCAATTATAAAACTTTACAAATATGATAAATTAGTTTATTATTTACTTAGGATAGTGGTAAATGATGAGTGAAAATAAAAAAATATTGAAATATTGTCCTAATTATTATCAAATAATTGATTTTAATCCCCTTGCGGATGATGAACTTACGCAAAAGATTATTAGAATGTATCATGAATATATTTTTAAAATAGATATTTATAATGAAGAAGAGGTTAATGAAGTTAAAGAACTTGATGCTGCTGTTAGTAAATATATAAATGATTATCTTTTTAGAAGAGAAGTTCAAAAACAAATTACTAATGCTAAAGTAAAAAGGGATTGTCCAGATATTGTTAAATTCTTTATTGATTTAATAATTAAGATATTTGCCAATTATGAAGATTTTACAACTAGAGTTATTTATGTTTCAAGGTGGATATAAATAATATTAAAAAAGTACTTATGATTATTGATGAGTATTTATAAATCCATATTGTTATATAAAAATCATTTGCTATAAAAAAGGTTGTTAAGAGAGTTGTCATAATAATAATTATGAAAAAGATAACTCTTTTTTTTATGATTTCTTGCATTTTTTTGAAGATATAAACTAATAAAAAGAAATAATCAAAATACCATATTAAAACACTTAAATTTTCGATATTCTCAATGAATTCAAAGATTCTTATTCTTTTTAAAACCATATATTCTGGATAACTATAAATCTTAGCTACATCTGGCGTTAAAATAGCAAGAGTTAAAAAGGCTATTGTGGTATTAATTATCGTTGTAATTAAATAAAAAATAAGATGATTTTTTAATGGGATATTTTCATCTTTTAAAAGTATGTTGGGAGATGCTGACATTACTCCAAAAATCATTGCTGATTTCAAAATATTTAAGGGTTTATGAGAAAAAAATGGTAAGATATTTTGAATATTTAGATAATTACTTAGTAAAAGGCAAATTATGATAGTGGAAAAAATGCTTATAATAGCAAAGATAAAAGCACATTTTTTAATGACACTCATATCTTTTTGATTTGCATAACTAACAAGCATTATAGCGGGTATTATAATAATTATTTTAGGAGTCTTCGTAAGCAGGAAAGATGAAGCATATGTTTCAATCGATGATATTGCTAAAATAAATAAGAATAAGTAAAAAAATATTTGAATAGTTTTAAATTTTTTATCTGAGTAATCCATTTTTGATATTAGAAAGATGATAAATAATCCAATAATTGTTCCTAATAAGCATGATATGATGCTATCAGTTTCCGACAAACCAAAAATTTGGGAATAGATAATTCCAAAGAAAAAAGGTCTTGTTAAAAAGTAAGTTATACTAAATTGTTCTTTAGTTTTCATCTATTTGAAATATTGATCCTTTCCAATTGATTTTAGTATCGATATTAATTTTAATATCAGCATTTTTTAAATAATTATTTCTATTCTTCCTCGTTTTTTTATATTGTCTATCATTTAAATTAATAGCATCGATATTATTATCTTTTAAGTTATTTATTAAATCATTTAAATCATTTTCTAAAACTTTATTTAACTTTTTTTCAATAATTAAATAGTTTTTATTATCTTTTAGATCCATTTGAGTAGTATTTTCTATTATTTTAGCTTTAGCATTTATATTGATAGTTACCGTGTTTTCTTTAAAATCATATTTAACATTTGATTCATATATTTTGGTTTCCATATTTTCTATAAAGATGGAGTAGTTGGTATTTTCCTTATTTAATATGTTAAGTAAGGAAGATTTTTTAGTATCAAGGAAGTATTTGTAATTGTAACCCTTAAAAAGACCAATACCTTTTAAAGTGATTTCATCATTTTCTAAAGTAATAACGCTAGCGGTAGCTTCCATTTTTTTATTTAATATTTTTTCTAAAATATCCTCGAAAGACCTATCATAAGAAATATTTGTTTGATTTTTACTAGTTTTAATAAGTTTAGCAATCTTTTCCCCGATACTTTCTTTACTATCTTTTTTAAATAGTTCTAAAGGACTTGTACCCTCACAAACGACTAATAAAAATTCGTTTCTTATCTCGGGACTTCGAATAAGAAAGTCAGTTAGTTCTTTTAAATGATTTTGAGCTACGCTTTTAGATATGATAACTGTTTTTAAATGATGATAATCAGGTACTTTAGAAATAATTAAACTGATATTATCAAATAAATTACTTATTGTTTTACTTTCTGACTTTATTTTTTGAATATCATCACTATCATCAAGTATTTCAAATGTTGCTTTATAGGTATCTTCTTCATAGTCAATACCAATTGCTGTAATAAAACCTAAATCATTTATTTCCATATAATCATAACAACCCGTTAAAAACAAAATAATGAATATTAACAATATTTTTTTCATAGTTTTTCCTTTGTGATGTTTTTAGTTAAATATTTACTTCGTAGATTGTTTTTTAGTTTAAAAAAGACATCTTTAAAATAACTATTATCAAAAGGTGATATCGGAAATGTATAAAAAAAATCAAAGCTTTTTGTATCACATAAATTAAGGATAAAAAAGATAAAAGTAATCATAAAGCCATATAGACCAAACATGGCACTTATTATTAAAAAAATAAAACGATAAGTTCTAATGGCGTTACCAATTTCAATATCGGTAAATATTAAAGAAGATATATAAGTAAATGCTGTAATAATTATCATAATTGGTGTTACAAGGCCAGCACTTACGGCAGCTTCTCCGATAAGAAGGGCTCCTAAGACGGAGACGGATGAACCATATTTGGTAGGAAATCTTAAATCACTTTCTCTTAGTATTTCGCAAATAATTAACATCATAAAGCACTCGATTACCGCAGGAAAAGGAATATCACTACGCTGGGTTGCAAAATTAATAATTAAACTTGTAGGTATAGCCTCTTGATTATAATTGATAATGGAAATATAAAAGGCTGGTACCATTATTGATAGGAAAAAACAAATTAATCTAATTATTTTAGTAAGATTGATATTAACCGATTTATTATATCTATCAGAATAGGGATGAAGAAAATCTACTAAAAAAGCAGGAAGAATGATAGCATTTGGCGATTCGTCACAAATAATTACAATTTTACCACTTGCAAGAGCATCAGCACATCTATCCGGTCTTTCGGTATAAATAAGGGTAGGAAAAATGCTTTTTTTAGTTAAATAGGGGTATAAGTCTGCTGAGTCATTTATAAGATCTATATCAACACTTTCAAGTTTTTGATAAACAGTTTCTATCAATTCTTTTTTAGCAATATTATCTATATATAATATGCCAACATTTATATTACTAATTCTTCCTATAGTGATATTTTTAATTTTCAAATGATGATTTTTAATTCTTTTCTTTATAAGTCCAATATTGATTTGAAAGTTTTCCACAAAGGCACTTTTAGGTCCTTTAATCGAAGGCTCCGTTTCATTTGTTGAGATGCTTCTTACGATATCTGCTCTTGTTTCTACTGCATATATATTTTTATTATCAATAACAATAGTAAAACCATTATATAGATAGTACTCTATTTCATCATACTTTTTTAATTTAACTACATTTCCACCCGGTAAGATATTTTCAATATTAAAAATAAGATTAATATTTACTAACTTTTTTAAGATATAGTCATTTATTTTATCTTGACTACTTAATGTATCTAAAAAAATTACATAAACTTTATGTAATAAATTAATGTTTATTTTTTTTATTACTAAATCAGGACTACTTGCAAATTCATTTTTAATTCTTTTAATATAATTATTCATATTTATAGTATTATCATTTATGATGATTTTTAGTATAATAAACTTATGAAAAACGTTGTAGTTATTGAAAAAATGGATCATATGGGAAACGGCATCGGTTTTATCAATGGTAAAACTGTTTTTGTCAGTAAAACAATTCCTGGTGATAAAGTTATTTTCGAGGTTATCAAAGAAACAAAAACGTATATTAAAGCTAAAGTAAAAAAGTTTATTGAAAGAAAAGAAGATGCTTTATCAGCTTTTTGCCCATATTACTATAAATGTGGTGGTTGTCAACTTCAAAATATGGAATATGAAAAAACACTTGAATATAAAAAAGAAAGAGTAAAAAATATTTTAAATCGAGTAGGTATTACACCTGTTATTGAAGTTATTAAAAATGAAAATGATAAGAATTATCGCAATAAAATAGAGCTTAAAGTAAGTGATGGAATTATTGGTTTTTATGAAGAAGGAACCCATAATATTATTGAAATAGATAACTGTCATATTACAATAGCATGTATAAATACCTTTATTGATGATATAAAGAAAATGAATATTAAAAATGGTGATGTAACCATTAGATGTAATTATAATGATGAACTTCTAATATCTATTAAAACTGAAGATGATATTATTTTAAATAAAGAAGATTATCCAAATAAAAAAGTCGTAGGTATTATTTTAAATGATAAATGTATTTATGGTGATAATAAATTTATAGATATTATAAATAACACTTTCTTCGAAGTTGCTTATGATGCTTTTTTTCAAGTAAATTCCTATATAAACAGTAAATTATTTGCAATTATTAATGATAATGTTAAAGGTAAAAATGTTTTAGATTTATATTCTGGCGTTGGAACCCTTTCAATAGTCGCTAGTAAAAATGCAAACAAAGTTTATGGCATCGAGGTTATTCCAAGTGCAGTAGTTAATGCCTTAAAAAACGCTAAAATGAATAAACGAGACAATATAGATTTTATTTTAGGTAAAGTCGAAGATAAAATACATCTTATTAAAGATAAAATTGATACAGTTATTATTGATCCGCCAAGAAAAGGATTAGACCAAAGAACAATTAGTAAAATCCTTGAGATAAAACCCGAAAGTATTATCTACATATCATGTGAAACTCAAAAATTATCTGAAGATTTAAAATCATTTATAGATAATTACAATGTTAAAAAAGTATATATCCTTGATATGTTTAGTTACACTTATCATTGCGAGAGTGTCTGTATATTAGAAAGAAGGTAATCTATGAATGGTTTTAAAACCAACAAAATAACAAAAAAAGATTTTTTAGCTTTAAATGAAGATGATGTAATGTTTATCACAAACCCAGGTAGAATGGGTGATGAAGATGGAACGACTTTTGTTATAAAAAAAGATAATTTATTTACATTTTATCGGATTGATGGATGGATGTATCCCAGCAAAGATGAAAAAGAAGAATATAAAATATCACTTGATGATGTTACAAAACAATTTCCTAAATGGTATGAAACATGGAAAAACTCTAATAAAGAGGATTATCAAGGAAAGTACAAATATCTTTATATGGGATTTGGCAATGGATTAAGTGTTGATAATTCTATTTATAATGAATTTGAACCATATCTTAATAGTTTAGTAGAGAAATATTTAAATAAAAAAAGTAAAGAGGAAAAAGAAAGCCTTCAATATGCTGCTGTTTTTGATACATGGGAAAAGGCTTTAATGCAGATGATTAATTCGAGGTAGTTATGGAAGTGGTAGGAACAATGTTTTTTGAAAATCAAAGATTATTAATTGATAAACCGAGAAAAAGGTCTACATATCAAATGATTGGTGGTAAAGTCGAAGATGGTGAAAGCCCTCTTGATGCTGCCATCAGAGAATGCCATGAAGAACTAGGTGATGAAGCAATTTTTGATAGCTCTCTAATTGAACTAGTGATGGAATTTGACGAAATAGCAACAAGTGATGGAATAACCCCAATCCATTTTTATGTTTTCAAATATAATGGTTTATTAAAAGGAAATATTAAAACATCTGAGGAAATTGAATCGTTTAAGTGGTATGAATCCTCTGATGGGTATGATATTTTATCTAATACTCTAAAAAACGAAGTAATACCATATTGTTTAAATAAAAAACTTATAAGATAATTTTTTTATATTAGAAAGGATGGAATAAAAAATATGAAAAAAAGATTTGCAATTATTGAAATTGGCAGTTATAACACTAAAACACATGTTTATGAACAAGGAAAGGTTATTTATGATGATAATACTACTTTGAAACTTAAATCTAATTATAAAGAAAATGGCAAAATTAGTGATAGTGATGTTGAGCAGCTTATTAATATTATAAAAAAAGCCTTAGAGTATACTAAAAACGTTCATATATATGGATGTAGTATTTTTAGAAATATAAGCGAAGAGGAATTAGAGGAAGTAAATGACAAAGTTTATAAAGAGTGTAGATTAAAAATAACTGTTGTATCTCAAGAAGAAGAGGCATACTATACAGCTCTTGGTTGTTATGCAAATATAGATTATGATGGTAATATTTGTGTATTTATCGGAGGTGGCGGCTCTATTGAACTTATTTTTGTCAATAATAAAAAAATTATAGATAAAAAGTATTATAATTTCGGTGTAGTAGATGTTACTAATCAATTTGAAAGTTTAAAAGATGATATTCCAACATGCACTTTCGATGAAATTTATAACTATGTAAGTGAATTAATAAATGATTTAAATGTTAAGGCTGATATTTTAATTCTAGCAGGTGGAGATCATTTCTATTGGTACAATAATGCTGAATATAAATTACTAGATAATACTCTTTATGAAGATGAAAATCAAAGTAAAATGATTACTATTGATATGAGTGATGAGTATGACAAAGATGCTCTTATAACTTCATTAGATAGAATTAGAAATAATAGTGATAATCCAAGTTGGTTTGATGGTTCAAGAGCAATGAAAGTAATTACAAATTATATTTCTCATCAAATAGATGCTAAATATATTATTCCTACGAGAATAAATATGGAAGATGGTATTAAAAATTCTCTTATTAGTGATAATTAGAGAAAAAGTCTAAAAATAATAAATATATAAGCAGATATAAAAATCTGCTATTTTTATGGTAAAATATGATAAATGCAACCGAATTTCTACAAAAAACAACCTAAAGATGGTAGAGCGCAACCGGTAGAAATAATAAAATGTTTGTGTAAAGGAGGGAAATTGTGAATAATCAATTTTCAGAAAATTTAAAGAAGATTAGAAAAGAAAATAATCTTTCACAAGAACAACTTGCGGATGAACTTGGCGTTTCAAGACAAGCAATTTCCAAATGGGAATCAGCTGTCGCATATCCAGAAATGGATAAAATAATAGCTTTGTGTGAAAAATTCAATTTAAATATTGATGATTTATTACATAAAGATATTAAAGAAGTAAAGGGAGAGGAGGAAAGCAAAAAAAGGATAAACAAAGGTATTGATGACTTTTTGGGTTTTATTACAAGTACTATTAATATGTTTAGTAATATGAACTTCAAAAGTAAAATAAAATGTCTATTTGAGCAATTAATAATTGCCTTAGCATTATTACTATTTTCAATGCTTATATATAGCGTTTTAGATAGTTTGTTTGGACATTTAATAGGATTTTTACCATTTAAAGTATATCATTTCATTCTTAGCTTACTTGATTCTATATTAGTGGTAGCTCTTTTGATAGTATCTATTATAATAATTGCCCATATTTTTAAAACAAGATATTTAGATTATTATGAAAAAATAAAGGATGAATTTGTAGAAACAAATGATGATAATGAAAAAAATGATGAAGTAGTTAATAATGACAAAGTTGAATTTAAAAAAGATGATAATAAAATCATTATAAGAGATCCTAAGCATAGTGAATATAAATTTTTAAATAATTTGTTTAAGTTTATTGTAGGTATTATAAAATTTTTTGCTTTATTTTTTAGCTTCTTTGTAGCATTTGTATTAATATGTTTATTTGTAACATTTATTGCATCATTCCTACTTTATAAAACTGGTTTCTTATTTGCAGGAATACTTTTGGCAATTTTATCATCTTCTATAATAATTATAGTAATTCTTCTTTTGCTATTAAATTTTATCTTTAATCGAAAAAATGATAAAAAGAAAATGATATGGAGTTTTATTAGTTCATTAATTGTTTTAGGTATTGGCGGAGGTATGATTTTTATTGGATCTATTTCCTTTGATGTAATAGAAAATGATAAGTCTATACTTAAAACCATAACAAAAGAATATGATATGAAAGATGATTTATTAATATATCCACACTATGATTATGAAGTAGAGTATGTTATATCAGATAATACCAATGTAAAAATAGAATATACTTTTAACAAATACTGTGAAATTGATGATTATCATGATGAAAATACAATTGTAGCTAGAGTATATTGTGAAAATCCAATTGAAATTGCAAGAGCATTTATTAAAAATGCTAATGATAAAAAAATACTTTTAATGGGTGACCACGTTGAAAAAATGGTCGTTTATACTAATCAAAATAATATCGAAAAACTAAAAAAGAATTGGTCTAATCATTTAGAAAAAGAAAAACAAAATGATGAAGAAAGAACGTACTACGAAAATAGAATAGAAGAACTTGAAAAGCAAAATAATAAATTACAACAACAAATATTTGATTTACAAGAAAATATGGATTAAGTAGATGAAAATCTACTTTTTTCATTAATTCAAAGTGCAAAAAAATAATTTCAAAGTGCAAATTTTGCACTTTGAAAAGAAATAATATTTATGAAAATTATAAAAATCTTTATATTTTGTTTATTGAATGGTATGATTAAAATGAGGAATAGATATGGAAAAAAGAGAATATGATGAACCCTTCATAGAAAGAATTAAAACAATTAAATATCATTATGAAGGAAAAATTCCAAATGGATTATATCACTATTATCATGATGTTTTAAATGGAATTAATATCGAAATGTATATGCAAATGTTTTCACTTTCTAAAGACGATTTAATTAAATATGCTAGAGTGTGCAAAATATTAGATATTTATAAGGAAATATTAGCTTTAGTTGAAATAATAGAAACAGAGGCAGATATTTTAGAAAAAGACGAACTTGAGGAATATCAAGGAGCTATTAATGAACTACAAGGTGAGGGTGAAACATATTTAAATGATATAAATGTCCCAATACAAGGGGATGAAACGATTGATTTTAATGATTCTAATTTAATAATATATTCTAATTATATTGATGAATCAAAACAAAAAATAATAAATTCCCATAGTGGAAAAGGAGAGGAAACTCAAAAAAGTATTGCCAATATCATTGAGCAACTAAAAGTAGCCGATTATTTTGGCTTGAGAAAAAAAGGCTACATTCATCAAATTGTTCAAGTTGATGCCAATAAACCATGTTATATCGAAGGAAATGCTTTTGAAAGAATTGGACGTATTTCAACTAAAGTTAATTATATAAGAATACCTATAAGTGATAATAACCGGGAAGTAATAAAGAAACTTTTGAATAGTGATTTTAGCATGCTATATTTGGTTGTTAGTTATGGAGATTTTTCAAATGAAGGTTTAGATGAAAGAAGATATTATAGTGAAATATATGCTGATTTCAAAAAACATTATCAAGAATTGGTAGCTATAATTAATTTGTTTAAGTATGATTTTACTGATGAAACAAAGCTTATAGCTATGGATTTAATTAATAAGGGTTTTGAGATAACTGAAGATTTACTCTCTATTGCAGGTAGTAGAAATATTTAGGAAATATATGAAAAATATTCAAAAAGAATTATTCAAAATGCAAGATAAAAAATATCGGGATATGCAAATTAAAATTATTCCTACCATAAATCCCGATGAAATAATTGGTGTTAGAACTCCTGAGCTTAGAGATTATGCAAAAGAGTTAATAAAAGAGAATTATTTATCATTTTTAAATGAATTACCTCACAGGTATTTTGATGAAAATCAATTACATGCATTTATTATTTCCCAAATAAAAGACTATGATGAATGTATTAGTTTAGTTAATGATTTTTTGCCATACATCGATAATTGGGCAACTTGTGATCAAATGTCACCCAAAGTTTTTAAAAAACACCTTGATGAACTATTAAAACAAATCAAAGTTTGGATAAAATCAAAAAAGGTTTATACTATTCGTTTTGGAATTAGTATGCTTATGCAGTATTTCTTGGACGATAACTTCAAAAAAGAGTATTTAGAAATGGTTTCTAACATTAAATCTGAGGAATATTATGTAAATATGATGAGAGCATGGTTTTTTGCAACAGCTCTTGCCAAACAATATGATAGTACTTTGCCATTTATTGAAAAACATAAATTAGACTTATGGACACATAATAAGACTATTCAAAAAGCAGCGGAAAGCTACCGAATTAGTGAAAAGCAAAAAGACTATTTAAAGAGTTTAAAGATTAAATCAGCATAAAAGCTGGTTTTTTTCAAGTCTTGAATTGAGGCTATAATTGAAGTATTTAATATATGGAGGTTATTATTGAAAGCAGTATGTGGAGCAAATTGTGATGAATGCGTTTTTTTTAAAACAAAAAAGTGTGCGGGGTGTAAGAAGTGTTGGATAGCTAAATACATTGAAAATGGTAAGGATTATTACGAAGAATTTAAAAAATCATTAATCAAAGAATTTAATGATTTAAATATTGATGGTATGCCTAAAATAGATGAGTTATATCCATTACATGGAGAGTATGTAAACTTAGAATATAGACTCCCTAACGGAGAAAAAGTTAAATTTATTGATGATAATGCTGCTTATCTTGGTAATGAAGTAGAGTGCCCTTTTAACGATGAAAGTACTAAAAAATGTTTCGGTTTACTTGCAAATATGAATTTTTTACTTGTCTGTGAATATGAAGAAAATGGCAATAATCCAGAACTTTTAGTTTACAAAAAAAGATAAATACGTTTGTAAACAATAAGTAAATTATTGTAAATAAGATTGAAATGCTTTTGATATTAGAGAATAATGAAAGTATATAAGGAGTTGATTAGAAATGGTTGATAAACCAAGTGAGGGAAAAGAAGCAAAAATAAAAGTTAATAAAAAAGGAATAATTATTGCGATATGTGCAGTTTTCTTCGCAGGATTAGTTATTTATCTTTTAAATAGCTCAAACGAAGGAAATGAAACAATAAAGACACAAAATGGTAAAGTTAAAATTGCTAAAACTTTAGCTAGCAAAGTTGAATACGAAGATTATAATAATGGTTTAATATCAATGAAGATTCCTAAAGGATGGAAAGTAGATGTACCTGCCCTTGATTATATCCATTATTCATTTAAAGTATATAATCCTGAAAACCCTAATTATATGGTAACATTTATGATGAAACTCGAGGGATTTAATAAATCGCAAGCTGCTAAAAACTGGCAACAAACATATTATCCTGATGCTGTCTTTGCTAAACTTCCTGTTATTGATCCTCATACAACTGAAGGATTCTTTAATGCTTGGAATGAAACGGCAGCTTATGTAAATGCCAATGATGTAAAATATGAATATTTACAACAAATGAATGATTTCACCGTAGTAGAAAATCTAGGAGCTAACATTATCGGTGGCGATGTACTAAGAGCTACCTATAAAAATGATAAAGGTGAGTTAATCCAAGGATTATTTACTGCAAGTGTCAAAGATGTTGGACCTTATTATGTTAGTAGTAATATCTTTAATATATTTAGTGAAAAAATTGATGTATGGCCTTTGATAGTTTATAACACAATATTGATGACTGCTCCTGATGATGAATTTATTAACTGGCAAAGCATTTTAGATAACTGTATTGCGACTTTAGAATTTAGTGAAAATTTTGTCAGTTCATTTAATAAAGAAGAATCAAGTATATTATCAACAATTCAAGCCAATCAAAAAGTATATGATCAAATATCAGATATGATTATGGATTCATGGGAAAAGAGAAATAATTCATATGACATTATAAGTCAAAAACAAAGTGATGCTACTTTAGGCTATGAAAGAGTATATGATACAGAAACTGGTGAAATATATAAAGCCTATAACGGCTTTACTGATGATTATAAAGGTGAAAGATATCAAACAATAACTGATGATATGTATACATCTGCCATAAGTGGATATATAGAAAAGTGATATGATGAAAAAAAGATTATTAGTTTTGCTTGCATGCTTACTTTTTATTACTAGTTGCGCTAAAGTTCAAGAATTAACTTCACTTATGGATTACGGCGATTATCAAAAAATAGATGAATATAATATTAAAAAAATAGAAATTATCAAGTACACCGAAGGTGGAGATGACACTCAAGAAGTAGATGAAGAAGATTTTCAAAAAATTTATAATAATTTAAAAGAAATAAAAATTGGTAAAGAAACCAATATGGCCTGCGAAGATAATACAACAGTCTATAAATTTACTCTACAAGATGACACTGAAATCATAATAGAAATTGAATGTGATTGGGTAATTATCGGAAATAAGAGATATATACTAGAAAAGTAACATTGACTTTAAAAGTCTTATTATCTATAATGAGTTTATATTAAATAGTTTGCCTGATATTTATATGACAATTTATGACGATAGCGTATATCCTTAGAGGCAAAATAAGATATACATGATGCGGAAAGATACTTTTAACAAGGTATCTTTCTTTTTTTAGGAGGTTTAAGAAAATGAATGAAATAATAGAAAAAGAAGTTTTAAATATTAAAAATATGATTTATGAAATCAATGGAGTGGAGGTAATGTTTGATTATGACTTGGCAGAATTATATCATGTAGAAACAAAAAGAATAAATGAAGCAGTAAAAAGAAATATTAGAAAATTTCCAGAAAGGTTTAGTTGGTTAATTAACCAAAATGATTTTAAAAATCTTGAGGTCGCAAAATGCGACCTCACAATTAAAAATGGCAACGGTGGACGACGATATGATATAAGAGTTTTTACAGAACAAGGTGTAGCAATGCTTGCGACAATTTTGAAATCAAAAGAAGCCATTAATACAAGCATTCAAATAATGGATGCCTTTGTAAAAATGAGACATTATATAAATTATAGTAATCAATTACTACCTAATAGATTCTTACTACTCGAGGATAAAGTAGATAATAATACCAAAAGAATTGATGAACTATTTGATAAATTTAATCCCAAAGATATAGCCAAAAATTATCTTTTTTTCGAGGGAGAATTATATGATGCATATTCAGTAGTAATGACAATATTAAAGAAGGCCAAAAAAGAAATAATTATTATTGATAATTATGCAGGAAAAGAATTATTAGATATATTAAAGAATGTTGATAAAAAGATAACTATAGTATCTAAAAATATCGATGATGTTTTAAAGAAAAAATATGAAAGTCAGTATAATAATGTAACATTTATAAATAATGATTCATTTCATGATAGATTTATCATAGTTGATAAGAAAAAGCTATATTCATCTGGAGCAAGTTTCAAAGATTTAGGAAAGAAATGTTTTGCAATTAATGAAATGGATAATGAAGATTTTTTAAAATTACTTTTAATGGACATAAAAAAACGCCATAATTGACGTTTAATATATTATTCTTTACTAGCTTTAATAAATGAATCAAAAAGGGGGTGTGGTTTAGTGGGCCTTGATTTAAATTCAGGGTGAAATTGACAAGCTATAAAGTGTTTATGCTTTGGTATTTCTATTATTTCAATTAGGTTTGCTTGTTCATTTTTACCGGAAAAGACCATGCCTTGTTTTTCTAATTGTTCTAGATATTTATTGTTAAATTCATAGCGATGACGATGTCTTTCCAATATTTTTTCTTTTTTATAATCAGCATAGGCAAGGGTATCTTTTTTTAGGGTACATTCATAATTACCTAATCTAAGAGTACCTCCCATGTTGACGATGCTTTTTTGATCACTCATTAAATCAATTATCGGATTTTCGCATAAAGGATTAAATTCAGTTGAGTTTGCATCATCGATACCACATACATTTCTAGCAAATTCGATAACAGATAGTTGCATTCCTAAACATAAACCTAAAAAGGGAATATTATTTTCTCTTGCATAGGTTATTGCTTTTATCATACCTTCGATACCTCGAGAACCAAAACCGCCTGGGACAATGATACCTTTAGAATTTTTAAAGTCTTCTTTTAGGTTGTCTTCATTTTCAAGTTTTTCGGAATCGACCCAATTAATATTTACTTTGACATTATGTTTATAACCAGCATGATGTAGTGACTCGACAACAGAAAGATAGGCATCATGCAATTCTGTATATTTACCTACTAGGCTTATTTCAATTTCATTTTTTAGATTGTTGACTGTTTTAATTAGCTTTTCCCAATACTCAATGTTTGCTTTTCTTACTTCTAGACCAAATTGTTTTAAAATTATTTCATCTATTTTTTGATTATAGTAATTAATTGGTATATCATAAATGTTAGTAACATCAACTGAATCAATAATATTCTCAACAGGCACATTACAAAACATCGATAGTTTTTCTTTCATACTTTGGCTTGTGTTAAATGGAGCTCTACAGACAAGAGCATCCGGTCTAATGCCGAGATTTCTTAAATCTCTAACACTATTTTGAGTGGGTTTTGTTTTTAGTTCGTTAGAGCCATATATATAAGGTATTAATGTGCAATGAACAAAGAAAGTATCATTTTGGCCTTTTTCATATTGAATTTGTCTAACTGCTTCGAGAAAACATTGAGATTCAATATCACCGACCGTACCACCAATTTCGGTTATAACAATATCCGCACCACTGCTGTTAGCGGCCTCATATACTTTATTTTTTATCTCGTTTGTAACATGGGGAACAACTTGGACAGTAGCACCTAAATAATCACCATGTCTTTCTTTATCGATAACGGATTTATATATCTTTCCACTTGTGATATTTGAAGTATAGTTTAGCTCCTCATCAATAAATCTTTCATAATGGCCTAAATCAAGGTCAGTTTCACAGCCATCATATGTTACAAATACTTCACCGTGTTGAATAGGGTTCATTGTTCCTGGATCTATATTAATATAAGGATCAAACTTTTGCATAAACACTTTATATCCTCGACTTTTTAATAAAAGAGCAATCGAGGAAGCTGTAATTCCTTTCCCAAGACCTGAAACAACACCTCCGGTGACAAATACATATTTTGTCATATAATTCACCTCCAAAAAAACATATTTCAATTATAATTCGAAAAAATTTTTAATATAATTCTTATTTTTTAAATTAATTAATGTTATAATTAAGAAGAACCCCCCTTTAAAGGGGAAACTTGTTAAAAAGAAAGTAGGTATTATAATGAAATTATTAAGAGGACCATTAAATTTTATTTTAGGATTTATTTTGCTGATTTTGATAGTCGCTTTATCGATATCATTTAAGGCAAAGAGCTTTGTTGAAAATGATTTTTTGATTCCTACTTTTAAAGAAATGCTTGTTCAAGGTATTAGCCAAAGCGATTTAAATGAAGATGAAACAAAGTTGGTAACAAAGATTATCAAGGATAACGATTTTGATAAAATTTTAAAAAGAGCTGTGGTTAATTTTAAAGAATATTTTACAAATAAAGATTATAGTTTATCAAAAGATGATTATGAACTTGCTTTAAATTATGTTTTAAGATATCGAGAAGAACTAAACGCTTTAGAGGAAACTGATTATTCCGAAGAAAAAATAAGAGAGTTATTAAACTATAATGATGCTAACGATATGGTAAAAGAGCTTTTCGATGGTATTTATGAAGGAGCTGATCGGGAAAGTTTTAGTAAGGTAATAACTATGTATGAAATGGTAATCTCAACGGGAATTAAGACAATTTTATTTTTAGCAATAGTAGTGGTACTCGTACTAATTACTCTAGTCAATTGGTCATTTTATAAGTGGCTTGTTATAACAGGAGTTGATTTAATAATAAGTGGTCTTTTGTTTTCGGGTATATTTGCCTTATGTCATGAAGCTAGAATTAAACTTATCGAGACAAATAGTGACATAACAGGGGTTGTTAATAGCATTAACATAAATAGTTTTATCCTGATAGCCTTTATAGAAATTGCCGCAGGTATTTTAATGATTATTGGTTATCAACGAACTAAAAATATAGCAAATGTCAAAGTAACTAAAACCCATCTTAGTTAATAAATTTATTGACATACCATTAAAACTAACTTAGAATATTTGCAAGGAAATTGATGATGAATACAGAAAAATTAAACAAATTATTGACGATGGTTGTTAATGAAAGACCACTTATTACAAAAAAGTTAAAAGAAGAAGGTTTTAATGCCAAAAATATCCGCACTTTTGTGGAGGAAGGATATTTACATCGCATTAAGCCAGGTCACTTTATTTTTTATAATGCGGAAGTATTAGCTGCCAAAGGAATTGAACTTACTTTTAATAATGATTTACAACTTGCTGAGCAATATTTTAGAAAAGCATATGAAACTAACCAAAAGAATTCTTCGATTGTTTTCAATTATTTTTTATTTTGTTTATTTACCCAAAAGTATGATATTGCTCTTAGTTTATATAACAAATTAATGACTATTGATGCTATTAATCGTGGTTATGATTATAACTATTATTTATATTTAATTAGTTCAATTATTGAATTACCTTATGAATATAAGGTGCTTGTTAGAAACATGACATTAAAAAATATTGAGATTCCCGAAAATAGTGAACAAAGGGATTATAATGAGTCAAGAAAACAAGCTTTTTTAAAAAAGTTTGGTATAGCTGAAGGAGAACTTAATATTGTATTTAAGGATAGTAAAACTATTCCTTTTCAAATATTTGTGACTAAAGAGTTATATAAAAGGGCTCGTTTATTAAATGATAAAAGAGTAAAAAATGTTATTAATGAGCGGGCAAATCTTGCTAGCTTGTTAAGAGATAAAAAATATGCTGAGGCAATAGAACTTTTGCAAGAAAAGGAAAAATTAGGTACAATTTCTCATAGTGAAAGACATCTTATTATTGTTCTTAATGATTTGGAGTTTATCAAAAAGACTAGAGCAATTCCTATGCCAAATTTAACTGAACCAAATTCGATATTTGAAGCTATTGAACATGAAGATTACTTTGGCGCTCTTTTGATGTGTAAGGCATATGATTTACGAAAAAAAATTAACCACTTAGAAAACCCAATGTTTTTAGCTTTAAACGCTGTTTGCGAAAAGATAACTGAAATTAGAGAAAAAGAAAAGCCTCTTGTTGAGGAAAATGAGAGTTTAGAGGAAACTATAGTGATTCCTGAAGAACAACAATTTGCCGAAGAGATTCACCAAAGATTAATAAAAATGCAAGGAATAATGCTCCTTGAGAATTATAATGATGAAACAACAAAATTATTAATGAATATATTTGAACGATATATCGATATTATGCCATTTGTTATCGAAGATAATGGCCAAAAAAGAATAGCTTTACGTTATAGACCGGTAATGAATCGAAGTGGTTATGAAACAAGAAATATCTTAAATGAGGCTAAAACAGCTTACAATACTTGTGATTATGAGATGTGTATTAAAGATGCCTTAGTTCTTATCCATATAATGTATGAGCCAAGATATTATGTTTATTCACTTTTAGGTTTAGCATATTATAAAATGGGTGATTTAAGCAGGGCTATAGATTATCTAGTCGTAGCAGATTACTTAGCTAAAAAAGAAAATAGTCAAAATGATTATTTAGGATTAATTGGCCATTTACGGGAAAAAGTTAATGGAAACGATGAAGAAAGAATAGATAACAAATTCTTTGGTATAAAAGATTTTAATAAAATAAACAAAGAGATTATGGCCTCTGGCGAAGATGTCGATACAGCATGTAGCAAAATGGGAATGCTTCCCGAAACTCGAAGTTTAATTAAATTAATCTATGCCAAGTGTTTTTATGCTTCTGGTGATATTGAAAAGGGCGATGAATTTTTTCAATCAGTTTATGATTTGAAAATAAAGAGTACAAATATTGAAAGATTATTAAGTACAATTCAAAAAAATAGAGATTTTTGTCAAAAACAAAAAGAGTATTTAGAAGTTCCTCTTTCTTTAAGTTTAGCTCCTAAGAGTGTTTGACAAAGATAGGCAATAATTATATAATAAAGCTGTAATTTGATGGAGATGTTATTCCAAGTATTTAGTAGCACTTCTTAAAAAGGGAATTACAATCAGCGACTGAAAATTGTAATAGATAAGGCTAACTAAAAAAATTCACATAACGGAGTCAAAACGAGTAGCAAGCGTTAATTGCTTAAAGATAGCGTATGCTATAAAAAAAGGTGGTACCACGAGTAATTTCGTCCTTTTAAGGATTAGATTACTCGTTTTTTTTAGAAAGGAAGAAGAATATGGAAGAATCATTAAAACAAGTTAAAGAAGAAGGCATAGAAAAAATAGCTAATACCAAAGATTTAGAGGAACTAGAAGTTGTTCGCAAAGATTTAATTGGTAAGAAAAGTAAACTTTCTGAAGTTATGCAAAATATGCGTAATCTTTCAAATGATGAGAGAAAAAACGTCGGTATTCTTACGACAGAGATTAAAAATGTTTTTGCAGAAAAACTAGATGAAAAAGCAAAAGAGTTAATTGACCAAAAAAGTGTATTAGATAGGCCAATAGATTTAAGTTTGCCTGGAAAAAAGGTTAGTGAAGGAGCCCTTCATCCAATTACGCAAATGAAATATGATTTAAACGATGCTTTTTTATCTTTAGGATTTGAAGTTTATAGTGAAGATGATATCAGTAGTGAAAAATATGCATTTGATAATCTAAATTTTGCTAAAGATCATCCTGCAAGGCAATCAATGGATACGTACTGGCTTGAGGGAACTGAAGATAAGGAAGGTGCCGAAAGACTTTGTTTAAGACCTCATTTAACTGGCGGTTCAGTAAGATACTTATTAAAACATGGTGCTCCAGCGCGTTTTGTTTATCCAGGAGCTGTATTTAGAAATGAAACAACTGATGCAAGACACGAAAGAGCTTTTTATCAATATGAAGCTTTAATTGTCGATAAGAATATTTCTTTTTCATCAGGAATGGTTATGATTCAAACTATCTTGGAGAAAGTATTTGGTAGAAAGATTAATACAAGAATGCGTGAAGGATTCTTCCCATTTACGGAGCCCGGTTATGAAATTGATATGGAATGTTTAGTATGCGGTGGTAAAGGCTGCAAAGTATGTAATCATAATGGCTGGATAGAGGTTATGCCAGGTGGTGTAATTCATCCAAATGTTTTAAGGTCCGCTAATCTAGATCCTGAAGAGTGGACTGGCTTTTATATCAATATTGGCTTAGATAGACTTGTCATGATGCGCTATGGTGTCGATGATGTAAGATTATTCCACAGCGCTGACTTAAGATTTTTAAAGGAATATAAGTAGGGAGGGTAATATGAGAGTTTCATTAAATTTAATAAAAAAATATATTGATTTACCTAAAAATGTCGATGAAAAAAAGATTGCTTATGATTTAACTTTACGAACTGTCGAAGTTGAAAATGTGGAAAATCTAGGTGAAAAACTTCATGATATTGTTGTTGGAAAAATTGTTGAATTAAAAGCTCATCCTAATGCTGATAAACTAAGAATTTGTAAAGTTGATGTTGGCGATAAAGAAATTCAAATTGTCTGCGGTGGTTCAAATCTTTATGAAGATGAACTAGTTGTTGTGGCACTTCCAGGTGCGGAAGTGATATGGCATGGCGAAGGTGAGCCTGTAAAAATAAAAGAAACAAAAATGCGTGGTGAAGATTCTTTTGGCATGATTTGCGCATCTTCTGAAGTGTTTTTAGAAAACTTTTTCCCAACTTCAAGCGAAACTGAAATTGTCGATTTAAAAGGCATAGATTGCAAACCAGGTGATTTAATTTCAGATATAATGGATTTAAATGATACTATTTTAGAAATTGATAATAAATCACTTTCTAATCGTCCGGATTTATGGGGCCACTATGGTATTGCTAGAGAAATAGCAACTATATTTGATATAGATTTAAAACCATTAGAAAAATATGAATTAGATAAAAATTTGCCAAAATATGATGTAACAATCAAAGATGAAGATAAATGTAAAAGATATTTTGCCGCAGAAATTGATGGTATTGAAGAAAAACCATCACCAATGTGGATGCAATCATATTTAGTTAAATGTGGGATGCGTCCAATTAATGCGATTGTTGATATAACAAATTACGTCATGATAACAACTGGTCAACCACTTCATGCTTTTGATAAAACACATGTTTTAGGCGAAAAAATAATAGTTAGAAATGCCAAAGAGGGCGAAAAACTTCTTTTACTTGATGATAATACTATTAGTTTAACTAGCGATGATTTGGTTATATGTAATGAAAAAAATCCAATGTGTTTAGCCGGTATCAAAGGTGGTAAAGATGACTCAATATTACCTGATACAACTGGTATCCTTTTAGAGGTAGCTAATTTTGATGCGGGAACAATTCGTAAGACCGATAAACGTTTTGTAGAGAAGACTGATTCAGCAAATCGTTATGAAAAAGCTCTTGATACGCAAAGAGTAGACGATGGTATTAATTTAGCTCTATCTTTGATAAAGGAAATATTCCCAGATAGTAAAATTATCAAATATAACGATGTTTATCCTCATGAAACTATAAGAAATGAAATTGAGGTATCGGAAAATTGGCTTACAGAAAGACTTGGTAAAAAGATAGATTCAAAAGTTATTAATAGAATTCTAACATCTTTAGGTTATGAAGTAAAATTAGAAAAAGGAACATACAAAGTACTAGTTCCAACATATCGCTCAACCGGTGATGTAACAATGAAAGATGATGTAATGGGTGATATTGCAAGAATACTAAGCTTTGATAGTTTTGAAAAAAGTCCTATTACAATTAGCTTTACTTCTTCGATAAAACAAAATGATATTCTTTTAGAAAGAAGAATAAAAGAATATTTAGCTTATCGATGTGGATTTTATGAAATATTTACTTATCCATGGATTGATGAAAAATACATTGATGCAGCAGGTATAGATAAGGAAAAATCAATCACACTTGCAACACCACCAGCACCTGAACTTAAATATTTAAAATCATCATTAATTCCTGGTATGATCGAAGCCATTTCAAAAAATTTACGTTATTATGATAGCTTTAAGATGTTTGAATATGATGAAGTATATTCAAAAGGAAAGTATAGCCCTTCGAGTGAAGATGAGATTCTTCCTATTCAAACTAAAAGCTTAGTAGCCTCAATAACGGGTAAAGATGCTAAAAGTATATTCTATGAACTAAAGGGTGTAATCGAAGAAATGAGTAGATATACCCACATGGAAAATATTCGTTTAGAGCAAAAAGAAAAACCAAGTTGGGCTGATATTAATGCTTATTTAAATATCATCAAAGGTAATGAAATTATCGGTAGTTTGGGACTGCTTTCTACAAAGGTAATGAGTGAAACGAAAATAAAAAGAACAAATGTTGCAATTTTTGAACTTGATGCAAGCATGCTTGAACCGTTTGCCTCAAGGACTAATAAATATAAAAAACTTCCAGAACTTCCTCTTATTGAAAAAGATTTATCCATTATCATTGATGAATCAGTCAAATGGGATGATATTTATAAAGCAATTAAGAATTTGGCTTATGAAGTTGAATTTGTCGATGAGTATTATGGAGATAAAATACCTAATGGTAAAAAATCACTTACTTTAAAGGTAAGATTTATCAACGAAGATGTTTCAATGAATGCTGAGCAAATCAGTGAAAAAATGGATGAAGTACTTAATACCTTAAATAAAAAATGTGGAGCAGAACTTCGTCAAGAATAAGAGGGTAGTTATGAATTTTTTTGAAAAAATACTATACTTTTTACAAAAAGAAATGGAAAGGCCAAGTAGTTATGGTTTTTACCATTTCTTTTGTTTATTTATAATGCTTTTAATAATAATCATTTTATTTAAAAAGAAAAATTATACGGAAAAAAATTTAAAAATAGTTTTAGCTACCTATGCAATAGGAGCTTTTATTTTAGAATTATTAAAGCAAATAGTTTGGTCATTCAACTTTGATCCTAGTCTTAACTTAGTTACTTGGGATTATCAATGGTATGCTTTTCCTTATCAACTTTGTTCAACACCGATTTATATATGTCTTATATGCCTTTTTTTAAAAAAAAGCAAACTAAGAGATAATTTATTTGCATATTTAGCTTTTTTTACTATCCTTGGTAGTCTAAGCACCGCAATATATCCTGAAAGCTGTTTTGTAAGAACAATTCTTATCAATATTCATACAATGTATCTACATTTAGGAAGCCTTATAGTATCAGTTTATCTTATTATGTCTAAGGAAGTAGAATTAAGTAAAAAATCATTTTTTAATGGATATTTTATTTTTGTTATTACTGCTGTAATAGCTTTAATTATGAATATAACATTTTATAATCTTAATATCATTAATGGAGAGACATTTAATATGTTTTACATTAGCCCGTATTTTATAAGTAGTCTTCCTGTTTTTGATGTAATTCAATCACACACTCCATATTTAGTTTTCTTGTTTTTGTATTTTTTTGCCATACTAAGCGGTGGATATCTTATTTTCGCGATATGTAAACTAATAAGATTAATATATAAAAAGCATCAACATAGTTGATATAATTGTAGTATAAGAGGTATTAAATATGTATTGTAATATATGTGGAAAAAAGATATCAAAGAAAGAAACGTTATGTGATGAATGTCAAAAAAAGCATGAACAAGCTCAAGAAGAACATAAGCAAATTAATCAAAAAAATGATTTACCAATTAGCATTCCTACTTCTGTTGGGGCAAAAGAAATAACTCATGATTATTCAGAATATATAGAACAACTAAATAAAAGTGAAAATGAAAGTAATGAAGATAAAGAAAAAAGTTATTCTCGCTTTATTAGTTTAGTTATTTTTATTCCTGTAATGCTTCTAAGTGGTTGGATTTTACTTTGGTCCGGAGATATGTTTAATTGTTATGATTGTGATCATACAAAGGCGTATATATTTATTGGCGTTGCTCTAATATTCTTTTTAATATCAGCTTATAATGTATATGATATTTTATTTAAATCTAAAAAATAACAGTGTTTACATGTAAATTCTTAACAAATATAGACAAACATGTTATAATTACCTTAGAGGAGGAGTAAGATGAAAAAATTAATAGTTACAATTGTTGCAGTTCTTTGCCTTTTACCTATAGCAGTAAATGCTAAGAGTAAAGTAAAAGTTTATATTTTCGAAGCTGGTGGATGTCCTGCTTGCGAAGCGCAAATGGAATATCTTCAAGGACTTGATTCATACAATGAAAAATTTGAAATTGTTGAAAAAGAACTTTATGTTGACCATGTTGATTGGGAAGATGGTAAAGATTATGCTTTAGGTAAAAAAGTTGCTGAGGCTTTCCTTGCTGCTGATCCAGTTAAATTTAAAGATGCAACTTATCAAGCAACACCATTTGTTGTAGTCAGTGACGTATATGCTGCTGCTGGCTATAATTCTAGCCTTGAAACAGTAATCAACGAAGTATATGAAGATGGCGATAAAGATATTGTAAAATGTTATGAAAAAGGCAAAACTAATTGCTTAGACCATTTAAAAGAGGAATCATCTTCTGGTGGAAGCAGTGTAGGCGTTATTATAACAAATATTATTTGTGTAATTGTGCTTTTAGTTACATACTTAATTAAATCTTCATGTGATACAAATCGTGTTGTTGAAGCGTTAAGCAAAAGAAAATAATCAATCCTTATGGATTGATTTTTTTAGCAAAAAAATCTTTTATTTAGTATAATTAAAAAGAGGTGGATATGAAAATAGCTGTTATAGGTGCGGGAGCATCCGGTATTATTGCTGCTTTGAAGGCAAGTGAGAATAATCATGTCATATTAATTGATAAAAATGATAAATGTGGTAAAAAATTACTTGTTACAGGAAATGGAAGGTGTAATTATTGGCATGATAATATTTCAAAAGATGCCTATTATACTGATGATTATGATGGCTTAGAAAGTATATTATCATATAGCGAAGAGGTATATGATTATTTATTATCTTTAGGAATTTACCCTCGCATTAAAGATGGTTATTATTATCCTCAGTCAAATTCTGCTTATAGCATTAGAGAGATATTTGCCTGTGAATTGAAAAAGAGAAATATTGATTTTAAGTATAATTTTAATGTAATAAAAATTGAAAAAGAAGACTATGGTTTTAAGATAATTAGTGATAATGAAACTATTTTATGTGATAAATTGATAATCGCTACAGGATCTAAAGCAATGCCTAAAAGTGGCAGTGATGGATTTGGCTATGAAATTGCTAAGAAATTTAATATAAATGTTAATAAAGTATTACCTTCATTAGTCAGTCTTAACACTTCAGAAAACTTTTTAAAAGATTGGAGTGGTATTAGAACGGATGCTAAAGTATCTTTATTTATTAACGATAAATATGTTAATAGTGAAATAGGAGAAATACAGCTTACAGATAATGGTGTAAGTGGTATATGTGTTTTTAATTTAAGTGGCAAAGCAATAAGATCTTTTGAGGAAGGCAAAAATGTTTTTTTAAGTATAAATTTTGCACCATTTATAGAGGATTTTTATCATTTTTTTGAGGAAAGAAGCAACATAATTAATAATCAAAATATAAAGGAATTATGTGAAAGTTTATTTAATTATAAACTTAGTAATATTTTCTTTAAAAAATGTAATATTAATCCAAACGCATATTGGAAAAGTTTAACTGATAAAGAAAAAGAATTATTTGTTAAGACTATAACAAATTTTCATATCAAAATTGATGGATATGGATCTTTTGATAAGGCTCAAGTGTGTACTGGCGGTATATCTTTAAAAGAAATTGATGAAAACACAATGGAATGTAAAAAGGTTAAAGGTCTTTATTATATTGGTGAAACGTTAGATGTTGACGGAATATGTGGGGGATATAATTTAGCTTTTGCTTTTATAAGTGGTTATATTGCGGGAAAGAGTGTTTAGTATGCTTAGAGTAAGACAAGTTAAGGTTGACGCATTAAATGATAATGAACAGGAAAGAATTAAGGCGTTGTGTCGAAAACTCAATGTCAAAAAGGATGATATTTTAACTTATAAATTAAAAAAACAATCTTTAGATGCTAGGGATAAAAATAAAATTCTTTATGTTTACGAGTTAATTGCTGAAGTTAAGAATGAAAATAGATTTTTAAATAATAAAGATGTAAGTATTTATGAAGAAAAAAAGTATACTTATCCTTATAAAGTTAATTCAAAAACAAATCCTGTTATTGTTGGATCTGGACCAGCCGGACTTTTATGCGCATATGTTTTAGCAGAAAATGGTTTAAAGCCAATTGTTGTTGAGCAAGGCCAAATGATTGAGGAAAGACTTAGAAGTGTTAAAAAATTTTGGGATACCGGTGATCTTAATGAAAGAAGTAATGTGCAATTTGGCGAGGGTGGAGCTGGTACATTTTCTGATGGTAAATTAAATACCAATGTTAAGGATGATGTTCGTCATCAAAAAGTATTTGACGTTTTTGTAGATAATCAAGCTCCCGAAGATATTTTATATAGTTATAAACCACATATAGGAACAGACTTATTATCTAAGGTAATTGTGAATATTCGTAAGAAAATAGAACTAATGGGTGGAACTTTTCTTTTTAACAGTAAAATGACAGATTTAATTATTAAAAACGGGGCAATTAAAGAAATAATTATTAATGAAGAAGAGCATCTTCCTTGTGATTATTTAGTATTAGCATTAGGACATAGCGCTAGAGATACTTTTAATTTAATTTACAATAAAAAAATTAAAATTGAAGGAAAACCTTTTGCGGTAGGCGTTCGTGTTTCTCATAGCCAAAAAATGATTAATCATTCTCAGTATGGTGAAAAATATGCTGAAATACTGGAAAGTGCTAGTTATAAACTCACTTATCAATCAGTTCATAAAAGAGGTGTTTATTCCTTTTGCATGTGCCCAGGTGGATATGTAGTAAATGCTTCGAGTAAAAGAGGATATTTAGCCATTAATGGCATGAGTAATCATGCTAGAAACTCAGAAAATGCTAATAGTGCTATTATTGTAACAGTAACACCTGATGATTTTGGCACTCATCCTTTAGATGGTATTAAATATCAAGAAAAATTAGAAAAGACGGCATATAATCTCGGTCATGGAAGTATACCTATCCAATTACTTAGTGATTATAAAAAGGGGAAAGTTTCAACTGGTTTTGGTAAGGTTAAACCGCTTTTTAAAGGAGCTTATGCATTTGCGAATTTAAGTGAATTATTTAATCGAGAGATTAACGAAGATATTATATCTGCCTTTGATTATTTTGACAAAAAAATTAAAGGTTTTGCAAATGATGATACAATTATAGCAGCAGTAGAATCTAGATCGTCCTCACCAATAAAAATTATTAGAGATGATAATTTGCAATGTAATATTTCGGGAATCTTTCCATGCGGTGAGGGAGCTGGTTATGCTGGGGGCATTACTTCCGCTGCAATTGATGGTATAAAAGTTGCTGAGATGATTGGAAAAACAATTTTAGAGCAAACAAAAAACTAAGGAATTAAACCTTAGCTTTTTATTTATAATGTATTTCTTCAGGTTCTTTAATTTCAACACAGTTTGTTACAAATTTAGCATTACCAGTTTTTTGATATCCTGCAACATAATCCTCTTTGCTGTAAATGTAATCAACATTACTCCATATTGGAGAAGTTGTTTCAGTTGTTGTTTTTGTACATAGGCTACCATTTACTATATAACCTGCTGGACAAGAATAACCAGTAAATTTAGATTCAACTGTAACATAACATTTTTTATCTTTTAATGTAGCGCTTTCATCTTCACAATAGTAAGTATCAGCACTCTTAACTATTTTGTAACATTTAGTGTTTTCACCAATACCAGATTTTGTATAACCGCTTTTGCAACTATAAGTTGTTTCAGTAGTTTCAATTCTTGGTTTAGATTTTTTATAACATCTAGTACCATTATCAGCATAACCATCAGGACAATACGATTTAGTTGTTTTAATTAAATCTTTCTTAATATAACAAGTATCGCCATCTATAGTATAACCAGAAGGACAAGAAACAGTAATAGATTTAGTTACATTCTTCTTAATATAGCATTTATTACCGTCTTTAGTATAACCATCAGGACAAGAACCAGTAGTAGATTTAATTAAATCTTTCTTAATATAACAAGTGTCTCCGTCTTTAGTGTAACCATCAGGACAATGAATATATGTATTCTTAGTTAAAGATCTTTTCATATAGCAAGTATTGCCATCTTTAGTATAACCAGAAGGACAAGAACCGGTAGTAGACTTAATTAAATCTTTCTTAATATAACAAGTATCGCCATTTTTAGTATAACCAGAAGGGCAATAAGTGTTAGTAGTTTTAGTAACATTTCTTCTTAAATAACATGTATTACCACTTTTAGTATAACCATCAGGACAAGAACCAGTATTAGTTGTAATTACATTAGCTCTAATATAACAAGTATTTCCGCTTCGAGTATAACCAGAAGGACAAGAAGTAGAAGAAGTAGTAGTTACATTAGTTCTCATGTAGCATGTATTACCATTTCTAGTGTATCCATCAGGACATTTTGATGAAGAAGAAGTAGATACGTTAGTTCTTATATAACAAGTATTACCATTTCTAGTATAACCAGAAGGACATTCGGTTTTGCTTTCATTAACAGGATTAGCATAAATATAACATTTATTGTCAGATCCTAATGTACCAGCAGCACATGTATAATATGAAGTTCTTTGATAGATAGAATATGTATAAATTGTCATGCCTGCCTTTGTACCAGTACCTACTAAAACCTTTTTGGTTAATTCGTTTGTATAAGTAGATTCTTGAGTAAATGTTTGGTAAGTACTTACAGGATTACCCCAAGCTGTATAAGCTTTAACAGCAGAAGCAGTTTTATAACATTTATTACCATCTTTAGTATAACCATCAGGACAAGTTGTAGTAGTTGTAGTGATTAAATCAGCATACTTATAACAATAGTTACCTTCTTTAGTATAACCAGAAGGGCAAGAATTAGTAGTTGTAATAATTAAATCAGCATACTTATAACAATAGTTACCTTCTTTAGTATAACCAGAAGGGCATGAAGTAGTAGTGCTAGTAATTAAATCAGCATACTTATAACAATAATTTCCTTCTTTAGTATAACCGTCAGGACAAGTTTTAGTAGTGCTTATAATTAAATCAGCATACTTATAACAATAGTTACCTTCTTTAGTATAACCAGAAGGACAAGAAGTAATAGTTTCTGTAAGTATATCGGTATATTTATAACAATAATTACCTTCTCTAGTATAACCATCAGGACAAGAAGTAGTAGTATCGGTAATTAAATCAGTATATTTATAACAATAATTACCTTCTCTAGTATAACCAGATAGACAAGAGTAAGAAACATCTTCGATTAAATCAGTATATTTATAACAGTAATTACCGTTTTTAGTATAACCATCAGGACAAGAAGTAGTAGTACTAGTAACTAAGTCAGTATATTTATAACAATAATTGCCTTCTTTAGTATAACCGTCAGGACAAGAAGTAGTAGTGCTAGTAATTACATCAGTGTATTTATAACAAGCACCATCTTTTTCTTTATAACCATCAGGACAAGATGTAACGATTTCAGATGATTTATTTTTATATACATAACAATATCCATCTGATTCAAGTTTACCATTATCACATACTTTAGTAGATGTACCAGGTGTAATAGTTGGATCTGTATAAACTTTATAACTTTCACCATTATTTACTCTTGCGTCAACAACTTTAGTAGTAGCCTTAGAATAATTCTTAGTAGCATCGATTATATCATTTGATTGTTTAATACAAGTACCATTTTGTAGTATGTAACCACTTGGACATTCAACACTTCTTTTTACGTATTCATAAGTATAAGTAGTTGTACAAGTTGTTGGTATTTCACGTACAGTACAAATAGGACCAGTACAATTTACAACATCAGCTGTTTTACCATCCTTAGAGTTAACGCTTTTGTTAACATCTAATTGAACTTTGTCTTTTTCTTCATTGATTATTTCATTACCGTCATTATCATTAACAACAGTATTTCTTGTAATTTTTTCAGTTATATTATCAACTTTTGTACCACATATTAAATTTGTTTTAATTTTATATTCATTGGCATTAATTTTAGTAATTGATGAATAACTGTTTACTGGATCACATTTTGTTTTACCATAACTAACTTCTTTTGTTAGATTTAAGTCATATAAATCTTGTAAGGATAAAACATTTGTATCACCAATTTCATTAGGCAAATCATTTGCAAAGTAATCTTTAACATTTTCTTGAATATTATTTAAATCACTTTTAAAGTTTGCTTCAGCATTAGCTGTGTTACTTCCTTTATTAACTACCCAGGCAATGATGAAAATTATTAAGAATAGGGCAATAATGCCTAATAGGATATTTAATATTTTTCCATTTTTATTATTATACATTTTTCAAAACCCCCAAACTTTCTAATTTAATCCCAAACTTTGACCTTGGTATGGTTCAATTAGCGCTTTATCTATGAATTCTCCGTAGAAAATACACGCTTGATCATTTCCGGTATATTGATTAGTACTTTCATGAACAATATATAGAGCTGAAGATAATTCTTCGATACATATGTCTCCGTAACCACCGTCATTTTCATGACCATTACCATAAGCAGTACCATATGATCTACCAGCAGTAAGTTCTATATTTCTTGGTAATGTTGCATTAAATGTACCAAGTACATAATAAATAGTACTTACAAGTGCCTCATCAGAGTTTACTATAGTAAAGTTTCTAACAGCTCTTGATACAACATCGTTAAATACCATTGCATATAATCTATCTTGTTCGATTTCTTCCTCAACTTCAGAATCAACGTGTTTATTCATACCTGAAATACAAGTATCAATTACAGCATAGATATCGTAACCTCTATCATCAACTTTAGCACAATCAAAGCAATTGATAGATAATTTGTTATCAGTTACACACATTAATATATCAGTCATTTGATGTTTTGTGATAAAAATATCAGAATTAACATCTTTTTGAACTATTGCATCAGAACCAAGTTCAGAAGCAATAAGACCTTCATTATAAGTACTACGAACTACACTTTCACGATTGTCAAATACACTTTTGTCCTCTAATGAATCCCAGTTAGCCATTTTAATAGCTTTGATAATATCATAAATAGATATTTTAGAACTTTCATCGCCTTTTAATTCACTTTGAATTTGAGTTGCATATTCCATTAGTTCATCATAGTCATTAATGTTAATGTCACCAATACGATTCACTATTTGTGGAGCAGCTGTAATTACTGGTAAATCATCAGTAGTCCATCCTGGTCTAAGTCTATCAGATGAATAAGATGAACTAGGTGTAGTAGTTGGAACATCAGGTAGTTCTCTACCATTTGGATGATTAACACAATACTTAATAGCAGCAACCATAAGAGCAACAGCAGCAGCTGAACCTAGGGTGTAGAAGATCCCTTTAAGAATTTTGTTAAGTCTATCTCTTTCTTTTTTTGTTGTTTCTTGTTGTTTTTCTTCAGGAATTACATCAATAATTTTATGCCCAGTTTTTACAAGTTCACCTTTTTTTGTTTTGTCAATTTCCCTTGTTGGAACTGCAACTAACTTGCCTTTTTCATCAGCAGCCCTAGTTTCTTCAGGCTTAGTTTCTCTTGTAGTGTTTTCACCACGATTTATTCCCGCTTCAATTTCTTTTTGTCTACGAAATGCTACCAAGTCACTTAAAGCAATATTAAATGCCCTATAGTAACTATCAATCTCTTCTTGGTCTTCTTCAGAAACTTCGGCAAATCTACTTTTAAAATTCTCGATTTTTATAATTCGATCATTTAATAGTTCTATTTCTTCGTCAGTTAGAACGATATCTTCACGTTCTAAAGCGAATTTTGCCTCCATCATAGAAGCTTCAATTAAAGCTAGTACTTTTTCCTTTTTCATAATCAAAACCCTCCTTTTTGATATAAACGGCACATATACTAACACATAATTGTTTAAAAGTCAAATAAAAAAGATGGTGATTGTCATATGAAATAAGTAAAAAATGTATTTTGTGATAAAAACTGGGGTAATTTTACCATTTTATTAATGAAATAACATTTGTTTGTAAAATTAGTGTTATGGGATAGAATTAGGCTTTTCTTTGTTATATAATAAGGATGGTGGTTGTAATGTTTAAATATATAAAAGGTAATGTAACCGAGCTTGGAGCTAATTATATTGTTGTAGAAAATGGCAATATAGGTTATTTAATATATGTAGCAAATCCTTATTTTTATGAAATTGGTAAAGAATATAAGGTTTATTTATATAATAATGTTAAAGAAGATGAGAATTCTTTGTATGGATTTCGAAATGAAGATGAACTAAATTTATTCTTGAAACTCATAAATGTTAAGGGATTAGGGCCTAAAATGGCTAATACTTTCTTTGCAACTGGCAGTGTAAATGGTATAGTTGATGCAATAAATAGAGAAAATATCATATATTTAACAAAATATCCCAAAATAGGCGAAAAAATAGCAAAACAAATGATTCTTGATTTAAAAGGCAAAATAGATTTAGAATCTTCAGAAACTATCGAAGATAATAATTCAGATGATTTAATTGCGGTATTAGAAAGTCTAGGGTATAAACAAGCTGAAATTAAGAGAATAATTAAGGATGTTGATAATTCGCTACCGGTTGAAGAACAGGTAAAAGAAGCTTTAAAACTATTATTGAGGTAATGATGAATATTGGAATAGACTTTGATAATACACTAGTAAATACTTCTGAGGTATCTAAAAAGTATTTGGATATTTATAAACCTGGAAACAATTTAAAGAGTTATCATGACTTACCTTTAAAAGAGGAAATTGCCTTTTTTTCCAAATATCATATGGATATAGTGAAAGATTTAAAAGTTTTTAGAAATGTTAAAAAAGCCTTTTCTTTCTTTAGAAAAAACAATTGCAAACTATATTTAATAACTGCTAGGGGATTAAATGTTAATGATCAAGTAAAAATGGTCGAAACAATAAAAGAATACCTAAAGACGAAGAAAATTAATTTTGACGGTGAAATATATTATCAACAATATAAGTCAAAAGCCTGTCTTGATAATAAAATTGATATTATGATAGATGACACCGATTATGTTTTAGACGATCTTTATAATAATGGTATCAGAGTATTAAAATATGGTAATATAAGTGATAAGTACGATTATGTTTTAAATTGGAATGAAGTTATTGATTACTTTAGAAAGGAGTTTAAATGCGAATAATAGATGGAAATGAAACAACTGAAGATGCTTTCGAAGTATCGTTAAGGCCACAAATTCTTGACGATTATGTTGGCCAAAAGGAAATAACCGATAACTTAGCGGTGTTTATTAAAGCCGCGAAAATGAGAGGAGAAGTTTTAGACCATACCCTTTTATATGGCCCTCCAGGACTTGGAAAGACAACACTTGCTCATATTATTGCTAATGAAATGGGGACTAATATTAAAACAACATCTGGACCAGCGATGGAAAAACCAGGTGATTTAGCGGCTGTTTTATCAACTTTAGAACCGGGAGATGTTTTGTTTATTGACGAAATTCATCGTCTTCCTTCCTATATCGAAGAGATTTTATATCCCGCGATGGAAGATTTTGAACTAGATATAGTAATTGGCACGGAGGGAAAAAGTAAAAGCATTAGAATTGATTTACCACCTTTTACACTAGTGGGAGCTACCACCAGAGCTGGTGATCTTTCTTCACCGCTTCGCGATCGTTTTGGTATTGTAAATAAACTTGAATATTATTCAAACGCTGAGCTTGCTAAGATTATTAAAAGAACAAGTAAAGTGTTTGATATGCCAATCGAGGATGACGCTGCTTTAGAACTTGCTAAAAGAAGTCGTAAAACGCCAAGAATTGCCAATCGTTTATTTAAAAGAGTTAGAGATTTTGCTCTTGTTTTAGGAGATGGCAAAATTGACAAAGATGTGGTTCAGGATGCATTAAAACGTCTTAAGGTAGATGATTTTGGCTTAGATAATGTCGATATTGAGTATTTAAAGAGTTTGATTAGCAAATTTAATGGTGGACCAGTTGGTGTTGAAACAATTGCAACTTCGATTGGCGAAGAAGTATCGACTATCGAAGATGTTGTTGAACCATTTCTTTTACAAGAAGGTTTTATTAAAAGGACACGAAGTGGTAGGGTAGCAACCCCAAAATCATATGAACATTTAAAAATTGAATATAATCAATCACTGTTTTAAAGGATGTGTTGAAAAATGATTCTTGATGGAAAAAAAGTAAGAGATGAAATATTAGACAATATAAAAAGGGAAATAGCAAGTAATAATCTTGATTTAACACTTGCTATTTTATTAGTTGGTGATTTTCCCCAAAGTGAAATATATGTTAGAAACAAGATGAAAGCTTGTGAAAAAGTTGGCATAAAAACTAAATTAATTAAGCTTTTATCATCGACCGAGGAAGAAGTAATTAGTATTATCGAAATGTTAAATAATGATGAAAGTATAACAGGCATTATTTTACAAAGTCCTGTACCTGATAATATTAATATTGAAAATTGTATTAAACATATTGATCCTAAAAAAGATGTTGATGGCTTTACAAAGGATAGTTTTTATAGCTTAGGACATAATTTATCAGGGCTTAGGCCTTGTACTGCCAAAGGAATAATTAGACTTTTAAAATATTACAACATCGCTTTAGAGGGCAAAAAGGTCTGTTTAATTGGCCGGGGAAACTTAGTTGGTAAACCCCTTATTTTTGAAATGCTCAAGGAAAATGCCACAGTGACAGTTTGCCATACTAAAACCAAAGATTTAAAGAGCATTACTTTAAATAGTGATATTATCGTCTGCGGGTGCGGTAAGGCTAAAATACTTACCGCCGATATGGTAAAAACAGGGGCAATCGTTGTTGATGCTGGAATAAGTGTAGTAGATGGCAAAATAGTTGGCGATGCTGATTTTGATAATTTAAAAGATAAGTGTGCTTATATTACGCCAAATCCAGGGGGAGTTGGGCCTATGACAATAGCAATGATTTTAGAAAATGTTTTAGAAGCATCTAAAGGGAGGTAATGAAAATGGATGTTATATTAAAAAAAGCTTTGCAAAAAGAACGGCAAAGACAAGAAGAAAATATTGAATTAATTGCATCAGAAAACTATGTATCAAACGATGTACTTTTACTTCAAGGAAGTATTTTAACCAATAAATATGCCGAAGGATATCCTGGAAAAAGGTATTATGGTGGTTGTGAAAATATTGATGAAGTTGAAAGTGCGGCCATTAATTATGCATGTAAATTATTTGACTGCAAGTATGCAAATGTTCAGCCACATTCAGGATCATCCGCTAATATGGCTGTTTATCGGGCACTACTTAATATTGGCGATAAAGTTATGGGGATGAACCTTGATAATGGTGGTCATCTTACCCATGGTCATAAAATGAGTTTCAGTGGTATTGATTATGAAATAGTATCTTATGATATCGATGAAGAAACAGAAATGATCAATTATGACGATGTAGAAAAGTTAGCTTTAAAAGAAAAACCAAAAATGATTATTGCTGGGGCTTCAGCTTATTCAAGAACTATTGATTTTAAAAGATTTAGAGAAATAGCTGATAAAGTAGGAGCTTACCTTATGGTGGATATGGCTCATATAGCAGGTCTTGTTGCAACTGGTCTTCATCCATCACCAATTCCATATGCCCATATAGTTACAACGACAACTCATAAAACCCTTCGCGGTCCAAGAGGAGGTTTAATTCTTACTAATGATGAAGAAATCATTAAAAAAATTAATAAAACCATTTTCCCAGGTATTCAAGGCGGCCCGCTTGAACACGTTATAGCCGCTAAAGCACAGTGCTTTTATGAAGCACTTCAACCAGAATTTAAAGAATATGGTAAGCAAATTATTAAAAATATTAACGCTCTTGCCGATAGCTTAAAAGAGGAAGGCTTTAAGATTATTTCAGGGGGTACTGATAATCATTTGATTTTGGTTGATGTTAAATCATCTTGTGGCGTAACAGGCAAAGAAGCTCAAAATTTACTTGATACAATTCATATTACTACTAATAAAAATGCTATTCCAGGCGATACTGAAAGTCCAATGGTAACTAGTGGGTTAAGACTTGGATCACCAGCGATGACAACAAGGGGTTTAAAAGAAGTGGACTTTATTAAAATAGGTAAGATAATAGCTACCGCTTTAAAAAATAAGGATAATGAAGATATTTTAGATGATTTAAAAAAAGAAGTACTAGATTTAACTAGCAAATATCCTTTGTGGTATGGGGAGATATAAATGGAGATTATAAAACCAAAATTAGAATATGAAAAATTTAATGGCATTAAAATAATGAAAAATATCGAAAGAGCATGTCGTACTTGCTATCGCTCTGAAGATACAATAACCGAGGATAGTTATAAAAAACTTTTGAAAAACTGTATTACAAGGGGTCATGAATCGGTTTTAGAGCATGAAAAAATAACAGTTCGGTTTACATGTGATATCGGTGTTTATAAAGATTTAACTAGACACCGGGCTGGCGCATCTTTTTCAATTGAATCAACAAGATATTGTAATTATTCCAAAGATAAATTTACCAACAATATCAAGTTTATCGAACCTATATATAGTGATGATAAAGAAAAATTTAAAGTATGGAAAGAAACCATGGAAAATATTGAAAAAGGATATATGCAGATGGCTGCACTTAATGCTGCAGCTGATGAACTTAGGATGATGCTTCCTCATTCAACTGCGGCGCTTGTAACCATGACTTGCAATATTAGAGAGTGGAAACATGTATTTACTTTAAGATGCTCAAAACACGCCCATCCGGCGATTAGACAACTATTAATACCATTTTTGCTGCATCTAAAAAAAGAAATGCCGGAAATATTTGACGATGTTCCATATGATGAAGATTTTCCTAAGGAAAAATATGCAAAAATTGCCGTTATGAAGGATTAATTATGAAATATAGAATGATTATTGTCGAAGGACCACAGGGAACAGGAAAAACAACACTTGCCAATTATTTGAGAGAAAATATATCAGGTTCAAACCTTTATCGTCTTTCTGGTCAAAAAGATAAAACTATAAAAGGTAAAAAAGCTAGTGAAAAAATGTATTATGCACTTCTTGATTATTTAAAAAATATGGAAGATGTGCCAATGGATTTGATTTTTGACCGAACTTTTTTTAGCGAAGAAGTATATGCTAGATTAGGTTTCAAAGAATATAGCTTTTCAGATGTTTATGAAAAATTATTAAAAAAACTTAGTAAATTAGATTTTGATATTTATTATATTTCACTTTATCTTAAAAATGATGATTTATTTATTGAAAGACTTGCTAGAGATCATCATCATAATTATCAAGCATTTAGCAAAGAAAATAGTGTTAAACAACAAAACGAATATCGAAGCATTGCTAAAGATTTAAAAAATATACCAACTATTAATGTTCAGGAAATAGCAATGGATGATTTTGAAAAAGCCTATAAAAAAATTAATAAGCTATTTAATATTAATAATGAATGAAAAGATTAGATTACATCTAGTCTTTTTTATTTAAGTGTTAAATAATTTAACATGTTTTAAAAATATGTTAAAAAAAACGCAAGAATTTAACATATTTATTGATTATGTTAAAAGAAAATGGTAATATGCATATAAGGAGATGATTATATGAGATTATTACCTTTTAGTAATTATAATTTAAAAACACCTAAAATTCTTGATGCATTAAACGAAGCATCAAGATCTTTGGCGGAATTAAAGGGATTTGCTAACTCAATTCCAAATCAGCATATTTTGATTAATGCTATTACTATTAGTGAAGCAAAAGATAGCAGTGCAATAGAAAACATTGTGACATCGCATGATAGTATTTACAAAGTTTTAACTGAAAGTGGTTTTAAAGAAGATGCCGCTAAAGAAGTAGTCGATTATAGAAGTGCTATTTGGCGTGGTTATTCACTAATTAAGGAAAAAGGTTTTATATCAACAAATGTTTTAATTGAATTACAATCAATGATTGAGCCAAATAAAACTGGTATTAGAAAAACACCTGGCACTAATTTAGTTAATAGCAAAACTGGTGAGATTATTTATACCCCACCTCAAGCAGAAAGAGAAATAAGGGATTTGCTTAAAAATCTGGAGGATTATATAAATGATTATGATGATGAAACCGATCCATTGATTAAAATGGCACTTATTCATTATCAATTTGAAACAATACATCCATTTTATGATGGAAATGGTAGAACGGGAAGAATTTTGAATGTTTTATATTTAGTGTTAAGTAAATTACTTGATAGTCCAATTTTGTACCTAAGTAATTATATTAACAAACATAAAGATGAATATTATCGCTTATTTACTGAATTCAGAGAAAATGATGAATATGAAAATTGGATTGTATATATTTTAAAGGGTGTGAATGTTACATCTAAAAATACAATTGAATTGATTAAACAAATTCAAAAAGAAATGGATTCTTATAAAGAAGAATTTGCTAAAAAATTACCAAAAGTGTATTCTGATGAATTATTAAATACATTATTCTATGAAGTATATACCAAAATTAGTTATGTAGAGGAAAAATGTAGAGTCACAAGACAAACAGCTGCTACATATTTAAATGCTTTAGTAGGAGTTGGTTTACTTGAATATGAAAAAATAGGTAGAGAAAGTATATATAAAAATACAAGATTAATCGATTTATTAAGTAAATTTTAGTAACAAAAAACATGTTAGTTATTTAACGTGTTTTTTTAGGCAAAAACATAGGACATTACCTAGGACTAACATACTATATTTATGGAGGAAATAGTATGTTTTTTGAAAATATAAATGATTTTAGTGACGTGAATAATTTATTTGGTATACCTAATAATTATAATTATGCTTATAATTATCAAAATAATAATGTAAATGAATTATCACCAAAGTTTTTAAGGGGTAATATGTTTGATAATGAGTTTGAGCCTTTCAAAAATATGAAATATATTAAACCAGCATTAAAGGATGAAAGAGAAATGATGCTTGCTAAAATAATGGAATCATCTTTTGCAGTTACTGATTATGTACTATATTTAGATGTTAATCCCGAAGACCAAGATATTTTAAATAAATATAAAGAGGAAACTAAAAAGTTAGAAATGCTTAAAAATAAATATGAAAAAATGTATGGACCACTTTGTAACACAAATGGAGATTATCAAGACTATAAATGGATAGAATCACCTTGGCCTTGGGAAAAGGATGGTGGTATGTATGTTTAAATACGATAAAAAATTAGAGTATCCAATTTGTATAAAAAAGAAAAATCTTAAAATGGCAAAATATCTAATTGAACAGTTTGGCGGAGCTAATGGAGAACTTGCAGCATCTTTTAGATACTTTTCCCAAAAATTTACCATGCCAGATGATAAAGGAAAAGCACTTTTAAATGATATTGCTACCGAAGAACTTGCACATGTGGAAATGATTTGCACAATGGTTCATATGCTTACTAAAGATGCGTCAATCGAAGAACTTGAAAAAGCCGGTCTTGGATGTTATTATACTCAGCATGGAGTAGGGTTATTTCCACAAGATAGTACGGGTAATCCCTTTACATCTGCCTATTTTGCGGTAACAGGGGATGTAATAGCTAATTTATCGGAAGATATGGCCGCAGAGCAAAAAGCAAGAGCTACTTATGAAGCACTTATTAATCAAACTGATGATGAAGATATAATAGGACCACTTTTATTTTTAAGACAACGGGAAGTTATTCATTTTAACCGTTTTAAGGAACTTTATGATTATTATAAAAAACTAGGTTACTAGTTTTTTTGTTGTAATACTTTTGTTTTTAGGCTATAATGATATTAGAAAAATATGGTGGTGAATTAAATGAGTAACAATCGTAAACTTGTGTTAGCTATTATGGGAATTGTTGTTCTTTTAGGGATAATAATTGGGATAACATATGCGTTTTTTACGTCAAGTGCTAGTGCCTCTAATAATATTTTATATAATATTACATTTAATGAAACTAATTATAATTTTACTGTAACTCTTAATAATACATCAAATACCGGTGGTACAATGTCCATTTCTTTTGAAGATGTGTATTATAATGGCAATAATACAGTAGCTGGAAGTTATTCTAATGCTCTTGATATATCATTTACTAATAATTCAAATGAAATAGCAAAGTGTACTTATGATTATATATGGGTATGGGATAATAATTTTGATAATTATACTATATCTTCAGGTGCCACAAAAGAATATACAGTTAGTGCTTTAAACACTGGAGAAGTCCAAGTTCCAAATTATAATGCATCGTCTTTTGTAATAGGAAGCGGGTATATAATGGCAAATGCTAACAGTACGTCTATACAAACCGATCCATTTACTGTGCAAATGTACAACTTATCAGAGATAAATCAACAAACACATAAGGGAAAAAACTATAGGGGTTATTTAACAATAGCTCATGTTAATTGTGGTAGCGAAACTACATATACCTTAGCTGATTATATTTCTTATCTTGCTCCAAAAAGTGGGACAGATGCTGTATCAAATAGTCCGTGGATATTAACATCTGATCATGGAGGTGAATGGCGTTATGCAGGAAAAAATCCTAATAATTATATTTCTTTTAATGGTGAATTATGGCGAATAATCGGAGTAATGACTAATATGGAATATTGTACAGGAACATATGGTCAAACAACAGAATGTGACACGAAGTCAACAGGTGGTTTAGTTAAAATTGTACGAAATGATTCTTTAGGCAATTTTATGATCGATGGTAAATACCACCACGTAGGATCTTCAATGAGTACTGGAGGTTCCGAAGACTGGAGTGATAGCCAGTTAATGCTGATGCTTAATGGAACAAATTATTTAAAAAACGGATATGATGTCGATGGAAATAAATTACATACAAATTATACGATCACAAATAATATAGTAGCTGGAAATGGACACAACTATTATAATGCAACATATAGCTATCTAGATGGAAGTGGAACTACTGTATATATACCAAGTGAAGCAACATCAAGTCGCTATACCGCTGTAAGTGGAACATTACCCAAAAAAATAACAAGTAGTGCATTAAATCAAATTGCAACTGTAAGATGGGATTTATATGGAACGGGTGGGTATAGTACTAGTACACAAGGTTATTATGACGTAGAAAGAAATATCAATAACTTAGGAGCGGTATTTATTGATGAATCATTACCAGAAAAATTCCCGGCTTATTGGTATGGAAAGGTTGCCCTTTTATATGTAAGTGATTATGGTTATGCAACTAATGGTGGAAATACATATGATAGAAATACGTGTATTGACTATACAATATATGGCAGCAGCTATTATTCTGAATGTGCAATTAATAACTATTTATTATATTTAAATATAACATCGACAGCACCATCAAGTAGAACAGAGCAATGGACAATGGATGTAAGTACGAATAATGACTTTCATATGTATGTTAAAACGGGTGGTTATATATACTTCGATTCTGCTAAGAGCACTCATGCAGTTCGTCCAACTTTGTATTTGAAAACTGATACGCAGTTAACCGGTGGAAATGGAACTTGGAATAATCCATATACAATAGCATAATAAAACTGGTCTTAAAACTAAAAAATGCGAGATTAAATTAGATTTCTCGCATTTTATTTTTGTTTTTATAAGGATTTTTAGGATCAATGTAATCGATAAAAAGTATTCCGTTTAAATGATCTATTTCATGTTGAAAGGCTATAGCTATATCTTCGCGTACTCTTATTTGTTGTTCATTGCCATCAATATCAAAATATTTAACGGTTACTCTTGCATGTCTTGGAACAATACCATCGACTGGCCTATTGATAGAAAGACATCCTTCGCCTTCACCAACATAGATTAGTTCTTCACTTTGAGATATTATTTCTGGATTTATAACAATATGTTCTTCGAATGTTTTTTCATCTTCATTTTTATTAGCTATGACAAAAATTCTTTTAGGAATGCCCATTTGAATAAAAGCAAGTCCCATTCCAGCTCTAAGATTACATTCTTCGGCTATTTTTTCATCTTGAGATAGTTTTAAATAGGTAATAGCTTTATTTATTAAATCTTTAGTATCTTTATCAATAGGAAAAGAAACTTTTTTAGATTTAACTCTTAGTATTTTATCTTTTTCATCAAAAATTTTAATTTTTGGAACTTCCATGATATTTTTCCCCTTTACTAGGGGTATTTTATCAAAAAAAATATTATTTTACAATATAAAAAGAAGGCTTAGGCCCTCTTAGTTATTATTAAAACCATTGTTGTTATTAAATCCCCATGCTCCGATTATTATTACAAGTAGGATAAATAAAACTATCCAAATAGCTGCTCCTATACCATATCCACTTGTATAACCAGCATAAGTGTTTCCATAGCAAGGAGTAGTATAATTGCCACCATAGTAGCCATTATTACCATAATAATACATTTTTAAGACCTCCTTTATGCATCTATTATAAGATATTGTTTTATGTCTATTTTGACACTACAAAATGACTATTTGTTTGAAATTAAATATGGCATTTGATAAAATATTATAATAGGAAGGTCTATATGAAAGATATACGAAAAATGGATAAATTTCTATTAGTATTAATCATTATTTATTCCGTTTTAGGTTTAATAATGATTTTATCTGCTTCGAGTGTATCGACAGTACTTAGATATCATGTATCTTCGTATCACTTTTTTATAAGACAACTTGCAGCTTTAATTGTTGCATATTTTATTGGATTTTTCATTTTATTTATTCCTACGAAAAGATATGGATTTTTATCTTATCTAGCCGTATTTGGTGTAATAGGTTTATTAGGTCTTGTTTTGGTATATGGAAAAATAACTAATAATGCCCAAAGTTGGTTTAAAATAGGGCCATTTACTTTACAACCAAGTGAATTTGCTAAAACAGTTATTATTATTTTTATGGCTGTTTTTTATAATATTTTAACTGAAAGGCGTAATAAAAACTTGTCATTATATTTTATTCCTATAACGGTGGCAGCAGTTATGGCATTTTTAATTGCTAAACAACCAGATCTAGGTAGTGCGGCAATTTTTACTTTAATCGCTGGTTTTATTTTTATAACTGTTCCACTTATTCATCATAATTTTAATAAAATCATTAAAATATTTATTGTTTTAGGAATTATTCTTGGGGGAATCCTAGTCTATAAAAGTGATAGTTTATTAACAGATGAAAGGTTATCTCGATTTAATTTTAAAAATCCATGTTCAAGATATCGAGAAGATTCTGGTTATCAAGTATGTAATGGCTTAATTGCCATATCAAATGGTGGTTTATGGGGAACTGGTCTTGGTAAGAGCACGCAAAAGTATATGTATTTACCGGAAAGTCATACTGATTTTATTTTCCCAATAGTATGCGAAGAACTTGGTGCTGTTTTTGGCGCTTTAATTATTGTTGGCTATGGGGTAATACTTCTTCGGATATATCGAATTGCTAAAAGTGCTGATAATTTACGAACAAGTATAATTGCTTATGGAGCTTTTTGGTATTTTGCTTTACATATAATTATTAATTTATTAGGAATACTTGCTTTAATACCCCTTACTGGAGTACCGCTTCCATTCCTTTCTTATGGAGGAAGTTATACTTTAAATGCCATTGTTTTAATCTTTATTGTTGAAAGAGTGGCTATTGAAAACAAAAAAAATAAACTAACTAGAGAAATAGCAAAGATTTAAATTGACATTTATCTTAAAAATATGATATATTATTTATCCTCGAAGGAGAAGAAGGTGAATTTATGGGCTATCATTTAGTTTTAGAAAATAGGCCAAATGATTTTATGCCTATTGATATTAGTATTATTTCTAATGATAAATCTTATGGTTTTAAATCAATCGAAGAAATTGATAGTTTTACCAAGAAATATTCAAAAGAGGATATCATGGTCATGATTAGCGATAACAATATTGTACCTTATGATTATTTGAGTGGAACCCTTAGGATAATTAACGATAATAAATATCGTTATGATGTTTTATATAATACAACGACCTTTTCTCTTGATGACTTTTTTGCAAGTAATATTACAAATAAACAAATTATGAATAAATTTTTAAATATTTATTTGAAAAGTAATAAAGCAAATGCTGATAATATGAAAAAAGCAATAAAAGAGCAGGACTTATCTAAAATTTTAGATTTAGTTTTTAAATTGCCTTATTTAGATGTGAGAAATATTTATACTTATTTAGTTGCTAATATTTAATTTTTTTACCCATTAGTTGTTGAATAATAACGAAAAACTATATATAATATTATATATAGGGTAGGGATTTTATGCTAAAAAAGGGTAATAATGTTGATAAAGATAGTTTAAATGAACTTATTCATTTATCTAAAAACTTAATCAAAGTATTTTATGTTATAACAATTGTTGGTATTGTTTTAGGAGTATTAATAGCTCTTCAAAAACTAGAATTGTTTAGTATGTTTAAAGGTGTAATAAAAGTTATATCACCTCTTTTTATTGGCTTTATTATTGCTTGGCTCGTTAATCCCTTACATCGCAAATTGGTTAATAAAGGTTTAAATAAATATCTAAGCGCTATTCTCATCTTTTTAGGGATTATAGGGATTATTATATTGTTTGTATACATTTTTATTCCCGTATTATATGATCAAGTAAATGATTTGATTTCAACAATACCATCAATTTTAAATTCAACGACTAATTTTGTTACTAAATCATTAGATAAACTTGATATAAGTGGTCTTGATATGGATAGTATAAAAAGCGGTTTAGTAGATACTGGCCAAGAAATGGTTGTGAGCTTTACTTCATCACTTCCAAATCATATTATAGGATTTGTTAAACATTTGTTCTCAGCGTTTGGCATTATAGTTTTAAGTTTAGTTGTTGGCATCTATATGCTAATTGATTTTGATAATTTAAGCGTTGAATTTAGAAAATTACTTCCTAAGAAAAATCGTGATGATTATGTGAAATTGATAGAAAATATTAGTTCAAATTCTCATAGAGTTGTCAATGGTACATTACTTATTGCTCTTATGGTATTTGTTTGTGATACAATTGGGTTTGCTCTTGTAGGCCTTGATATGGCAATATTATTTGGCCTTTTCTGTGGACTTACAGATTTGATACCTTACATTGGACCTTATATTGGGGGAGCTGCTGCTGTTATTGTAGGCTTTACTCAAGGGCCAATCATTGGCATAGGTGTTTTAATTATTGCTATTATCGTTCAAATACTTGAAAGTTATGTTCTTCAACCAATGGTTATGAGTAAAGCTATGCAACTTCCACCAGTAGTAATAATTATTGGATTACTTCTTTTCGGATATTTCTTCAATATCATTGGTATGGTTGTTGCTACACCATGTATGGCAATTATTAAAGAAATAATAATGTTTATTAATCGAAAAAAAGTTATAAATAAGGAATAAAAGCAATGAAGAAAAAATATTTGATAATGCTGTTTATTATAGGCAGTTTTCTAATGTTAACACTTGCTCTAGGCGCATCATATGCGTATTTTTCGATTACAAGAGTTTCTGTTAACACGAATATAAGTAACAATTCAAATATAACATTAAGTTTAAATAGTACCGCTGCTATTACATTTAGTGTAAATCCATATACCCCGATAAGTGATGAATTATTTGCGGAAAGCGGTGAAGTTACTACAAATGTTAATCTAACCAATAACGGCTCTTCACATCTTACTTGTTCATACGATATTATGTATATTCCAGATTCGACTACAGGAGTATTTGTTCCAAGTCCCGCTAATTCAGATAATTTGCAAGAACTTGTTATTATTGGTACAGATAGTACTGGACAAAACTCTAGTTTTTCATTTGATTTAGTTAATAAACCTTATGCTGCGGATACTAGCTATAAAATAATGACTGCTACTATTAGTGCTAATAATGGTCAAACTGTTGCTCAAAAATGGAAATTTAAAGTAGCATATTATAATTATAATTTTGAACAATCTATTAATGCCGGAAAAAATATTAAAGGTAGGATTATTTTTAAAGCTAATGATTGTACTAATAACCGTACTGCTTTGACAATTGTAAATGGTTTGGTTGGGTCTTCAAACACTGATAGTAATAGTTTACCTTGGACAGTTAAAAGCGAAGATGGCCTTCGTTATGAAGGAAAAAATCCAAATAATTACATCTGTTTTCAAAATTCTTGTTCTTCCAGTTACTTATATAGAATAGTTGGTGTGCTTGATGATGAAGCTCTTGATGGCGATAGTACATTATATACTAGTAAGCTTTTAAAACTTGTTAAATCAACTAGTGGCATTTCAATTAGATTTGGAAATACAGGGGATTGGAAGACTTCAAACATTAGATCATATTTGTCAGATTATTCAAACAATACGTCTTTGCGTCGAGATACCAGTAAAATTCTTAATGCTAAATGGTATTTGCGAACATCAACAGTTGTTTCATTAACACCTAATCAAATGTATGAAGCTGAAAGAACCGGTGAAAATGTTATTGGTGACTTTTCGTTTGATAAAATCGGTTTAATATATATAAGTGATTTTCTATATAGTAGTTATGAGTCTGGTAGTTGCAACCATAGTGATGCGTATTCTTCAACTTATGCTGCAAATTGTAAAGATTCTACATATTTATTACCAACCGGTATTTCTTGGACTATAACACCTGCATATGCTGCAAATAGCGTAAGATACTATACTAGTGATGGGACTGTTTCCGGTATAGCTTCATCTGGCACTTATTTACATAATCCGGCGTTTTATATGAAATCAAATGTTTTATTATCTGGCACGGGAACAGAATCTGATCCGTATAGAATTGTAAGGTAAGGCTTAACTTAGTAGTTAAGCTTTTCTTTTGTGTTGATTTAGATTTGCAAATATAATATAATACAAATGATTAGAAAAGGAGATATTATATGAAAAAAAATGTACATGAATATGAAATTAAATTAGATAGCGCTTGGAAAGATGCTTTAGATAAATCTTTTAAGAAAAAAGTTAAAGATGTAAAAGTAGATGGTTTTAGAAAAGGATCTTGTCCTAAAGATGTATATATTAAGAAATTTGGTATTGAATCACTTTATATGGATGCTGTTGACATAGCAATTAATGATGCTTATCGTAAACTTCTTGATGATAATAAAGATTTAGTACCTGCTTTAGAACCTAAAGTTGACGTAACAGGTATTAGCGATAGTAATATTATTTTCAAATTTACTGTTATTACAAGACCAGAAATTAAACTAGGTGAGTATAAAAATTTAGGAATTAAATGTGAAAAAGCTAAAGTAACTGCTAAAGAAGTTGACGAAGAAATCAAAAAAATGCAAGATCAAATGGCTGATTTAGTTGTTAAAGAAAACGGCAGCATAGAAGAAGGAAATACAGCAGTTATTGACTTTAAAGGCTATGTTGATGGTGAACTTTTAGAAGGTGGAACTGGTGAAAACTTCCCACTTGAAATTGGTTCACATTCATTTATTCCTGGTTTTGAAGAAGGACTAGTTGGTCATAAAGCCGGTGATGAAGTTACTTTAAATCTTAAATTTCCAGAGAATTATATTGACCACTTAAAAAATAAAGATGTTAAATTTGAAGTAAAGATAAATGAAATCAAAGCAAGAGTACTTCCGGAGATTAATGAAGAATTTTTTAAAGACTTAGGCTACGATGATGTTAAAACAGTTGAAGATTTAAAGAAAAAAGTTAAGAAAAACCTTGAAGATGAAAAAAACAAACATTTAGAGGATGAATACTTAGAAAAATGTTTAGACAAGGCTGCCAATAATATGAAAGTTGATATCAACGAAGAAATTATTGATGATGAAGTTCATCACATGATGCATCAATATGAAGAGCAACTTAAGATGCAAGGCCTTGATATCAATAAATATTATGAACTCACAGGTCAAACTCATGATGATTTACATAAGCAAATGGAAGGAGAAGCTACTAAGAGAGTTAAATATCGCTATTTAATCGAAGAAATAGCTAAGGCTGAAAAAATAGAGTTTACCCAAAAAGAAGTTGAAAAAGAAGCTAAGACAATGGCTGAAAATTATGGAATTACTGTCGAAGAACTTATTAAAGCTTATGGAACAATTGATATTGTTAAATACGATATGACAATGCATAAAGCTTTAGAAATAGTTAAAGAAAACAATAAGTAGGAAATTATCCTACTTTTTTTGTGCCTTTTATAGGCAAATTGCATAAATTATTATGAAGGATGTGAAAATAATGCCTTTAGATAATAATTTTTGGGATAAGGTTGAAAACAAAACCAAAGTTAGTAAGGAAACTATAATTGATCTTGCTAGAAAACTTCAAAATGGGAATATGAAAAATAAAGATACCTTAAACGAGATAATTGATACTTTATCTAATTTAACAGGCAAAAAGGTAAGCGATGAAAAAAGGCAAAAAATAATTGATAAAGTAGTAGGTGATAAAGTTCCCCAAAATATTGATAAAATGTTTTAAAAAGCATTGATAAATAATATAAAGTATATTATAGTTTTGCTAGTGTAGTAACAATAGTAATTTTTGTAGGGGGATAAAATGAAAAATGAAATTGTAATTTTTGAGAATCAAGAAGTAAAATTGGAGGTAAATATTCGCAATGAAACGGTATGGCTATCCCAATTACAAATGAGTGAGCTTTTTGACGTTAGTCAAAGCACGATTGCCGAACATATTTCCAATGTTTTTAAAGATGAAGAGTTGGATAAAGAAACTTCTATCGGAAATTCCGATAAAAGCTCAGGTGGTAGGAAACCTAAACTTTATAATCTAGATGTCATTATAAGTGTTGGTTATCGCGTTAAGAGTAAAAATGGTGTTATCTTTAGAAAATGGGCAACTAAAGTATTAAAAGATTATTTATTAAAGGGATATGCTGTTAATCAAAAAAGATTAGAATACTTAGAAAAAACAGTAAAACTCATTGATATAGCCGGAAGAATAAATGAAGATTTTAAAGATAGTGAAGCTAGTGAAATTATTAAAGTTATTAATAATTATTCTAGTGCATTAAACTTGCTTGATGAATATGATCATAAAAATGTTACTAAACCTAATGGAACAATATCAGGTAATAAGATTAGTTATAATGATTGTTTAGACATTATTAGGCAACTAAAATTCAATAATGATAGTGATTTATTTGCATTAGAAAGAAATAAAGGTTTAGAGTCAATTATTAATAATGTATATCAGTCTTTTTCAGGAGAAGATTTATATTCAACAGTTGAGGAAAAGGCTGCTAATTTTTTATATTTGGTAACTAAAAATCATACTTTTATTGATGGTAATAAGCAATTGCAGCGACGTTATTTATCTATTTTTTGGATTTTTATGATATTTTATACAGAAATAATAAACGGGTTATAGATAATAATACTTTAGTTGCGATAACCCTATTAATAGCTGAGTCTAATCCTAAAGAGAAGAATATTTTAATTGATGTTGTCATGAATTTTTTAAATAATTAGTTATAGATTCTTTAATAATTCATATATTTTATTATGAATTAGGAGGATTTATGGAAAATGAAAATGTTATTGCTTCGATTAGTAAAAGAGGAAATGGGCAAATCTATTTAGGAGTAGTGGGTGCTGTTCGAACTGGAAAATCGACGTTTATCAAAAGATTTATTGAAAATATGGTAGTTCCTAATATCGAAGATGAATATGAAAAACAAAAGTGTTTAGACGAAGTGCCTCAAAGTGCACAGGGTAAAACAATCATGACGACTGAGCCAAAATTTGTACCTTCTTCCGGAGCTACGATTAAGGTAGATGAATTTACAACGGAGATTAAACTTGTCGATTGTGTTGGCTATGTTATTAATGACTCACAAGGATTTTTAGATGAAGATGGCAAACCAAGAATGGTTAAAAGCCCTTGGTATGAAGATTATATTCCTTTGACTGAGGCAGCCGAGATTGGCACGCAAAAGGTCATAAAAGATCACGCTACTATTGCTATTGTGGTTACAACTGATGGAACAATAACAGATATTGAAAGAAAAAACTATATTGATGCTGAAGAAAAAGTAGTTTCTGAGTTAAAAGAAATAGGAAAACCGTTTATTGTCGTTTTAAATTCGGTTAATCCAAAAAGTAAAGAAGTAATTGATCTTGCAAATTCACTTAGTGATGATTATAACGTTCCTGTAATACCATGTAGTGTTGATAAAATGGATGAAAAAGAAATAAGAAGTATTTTAAAAACGGCTTTGTATGAATTTCCGGTCGAAAGTGTTAATTTTAAAATACCAAAATGGATTGATATTTTACCAAATGACAATGATATAAAATTACATTATTTTGAAAGAATAAATCAAAGCATAACATCTATTAGTAAACTAAAAGATATTGATACCATTACTAATTATTTCGAAGATAGCACTTATATTTCTAAAAGCTATATAAGTAATTTTGATTCAGCTTTAGGACAAGTTACTATAACACTTGAGGCCTCTGATGAACTTTATAAAGATGTATTGAAGTCCGTAATAGGTGATAACGAGCTTACTAAATCATCGCTTTTAAATATGTTTGTTTCATATAAGGAAAACGAAGAAGAAATGCAAAATATTCGCTCGGCGATGAAGATGGCTAAAAATGCTGGTTATGGAATAATCTATCCGACAATAAAAGATATGAAATTAGAAACACCAGAAATAGTTAAACAAGGTAGTAGGTACGGTGTTAAACTTAAGGCAACAGCTTCATCAATTCACTTAATGAAAGTCGATGTAGAATCAACCTTTGAACCTATTATTGGTAGTGAAGTTCAATCTAAAGAAGTAATCGATTATATAATGAAAGATTATGAAAAAGATAAAAATAGCATTTGGCAAAGTGAAATTTTTGGTCGAAGTCTTGAACAAATTGTCAGGGAAGGTATTGAAGCTAAACTTGCAATGATGCCGGATAATGCTAGGTTTAAACTATCAAATACAGTGACAAAAATAGTAAATAAAGGTGCAAATAACCTAATTGCCATTGTTTTATAGTCAAAAAGTGCAAAATATATCGTAAAATTTGCACTTTTTTATTGAAATTTCCGATATTATTTGCTACTCTTAATATGTAAGGACACTAGGCCTTATAAATATAATAGGAGGTAAGAAACATGTCTAAAACTGAATTAGTAGAATTCATTGCTAATGAAGCTGGTCTAACTAAAGCTGATGCTACAAGAGCACTTGATGCTGCTGTTAAGGGTATCACTAAAGGTCTTAAAAAAGAGGGAAAAGTTACTCTAGTTGGTTTTGGTACTTTCTCTGCTAAAAAAAGAGCTGCTAGAGAAGGAATCAATCCTTTAACTAAAGAATCAATTAAGATTCCTGCTAAAGTTGTTGCTTCTTTCAAAGCTGGAAGTAAGTTAAAAGACGCTTTAAATTAGTAGAAATAAAAAGACTAGCTTTAAGCTAGTTTTTTTGTGGGTTAATTGTGTTTTTAGCGCATTCAAGATATGCTCTTAAAAGGTTACTTGCGCCTAGTTTAGTCCCACCAAAGTATCTGATAACTACTAAAAGGTGATGATCTAAATTATTATAAATAAGCTGATTATAAATTTGGATTCCTGCGCTATTATGAGGCTCTTTATCATCCGTTTTTTTAGCTATATTATTTAATATATACGCATAGGGCATATGCCTTGCTTTGGGATGCTCTTTTTTTAAATCCTCTAGAATTATTTTTATTTCATCTTCATCTTTTATATCATATAATAACCCGATAAATTTTGATTTTTTAATTGTCAGTTCATAAGTTTTTAATAACATATTAACTCCTTTAGTTAATTATAACTTAAAATGATAAAAAATAAAATTATGTAGTATAATAAGGGCAAGGGAGTAATTATGTTTAAGGATGAATTAAAATTAGTTCCACATCTTCCAGGTTCTTATCAAATGGTAAATAGTGAAGGAACCATAATTTATGTGGGAAAAGCCAAAGATTTAAATAAAAGACTTCATTCTTATTTTCGAGGTACAGTAACAGGTAAAACAGCCTTAATGGTAAGTGAAGTTGATCATTTTCAGTATATTGTTACCAAAACAGAGACTGAAAGTTTTATTTTGGAATTAAATCTTATAAAAAAATATGATCCTAAATATAATATCCTTTTGAAAGATGATAAGACTTATCCTTATATCGAATATATTTCTAAACCTTATCCAATGCTTAAAGTATCTAGATATACTTCGATAAAAAAGAAAGATAAAAAGCAAATTTTTGGGCCTTATCCAAATGCTTATGCCGCAAGAAGAATTGTCAATTTAATAAATAGATTATATCCCTTGAAAAAGTGTGAGGGAAATCCCCATAAACTTTGTCTATATTATCATATTGGCGAGTGCCTTGGTTATTGTGTCAATAATTTAAATCAAGAAGAGCTTACTAAAATGGAAAACGATATTCTATCTTTTCTAAGGGGTAATGATAAGATATTAATCGATAAAATCATGGAAAAAATTAATATTTTATCTAACAATTTAAATTTTGAAAAAGCGCTTGAACTTAGAAATGAACTAAATTATATTAAAGTGGTTCTTGATAAACAAAAAGTTGAATTACATGATTATGTCAATCGTGATATTATTAATTACTATTATTTAAATGGCTACTTGTCTATTCAAATATTTTTTATTAGAAACGGTAAACTGCTTGGTGGCCATAGTAATATAATTAATACTGTTTCCTCTTGCGAGGAAGAATTAAATCTTTATATATATGCGTATTATCAAAATCATGAAAAACCTCGAGAATTATTATGTAGTAAAGATGTCAATAAAACCTCACTCGAAGAATTGCTAGGTTTAAAAGTTTTATATCCAGAAAAAGGTAAGAAAAAAGAACTTTTAGATTTATGTTATACCAATGCTAAAATCAATTTAGAACGAGAAATTGAAAGTTTTAAACTAGATGAAAAAAGAACCATAAAAGCTAATGAAAGACTAGGGGAACTATTAAACATTCCTCATTTAAATGTTATTGAAACATTTGATAATTCTAATCTTTTTGGCAGCTTTTCTGTAAGTGGAATGGTGGTTTTTAAAAATGGTAAACCTTCGAAGAAAGATTATCGTAAATTTAAAATGTCTATCGATAAAAATGATGATTATCATATGATGATGGAAGCAGTTTATCGAAGGTATTTTCGGCTTTTAACCGAAGAAAAAGCGCTTCCAGATTTGATTTTTGTCGATGGTGGTGAAAAGCAAATGAATGCTTGCATGGAATCACTTAATAAATTAGGTCTTAATATTCCAGTATGTGGTTTAAAAAAAGATGAACATCACCATACAAAAACACTTTTAAATCAAACACAAGAGGAAATAGATTTAACAAATGAAACTGACGTATTTAATCTTCTTACACGAATTCAAGATGAAGTCCATCGCTATGCTATTTCCTATCATAAACAAATCAGAAGTAAAGGAACTCTTGCAAGTGTATTAGATAATGTCGATAAAATAGGAGATAAACGCAAGAAATTACTATTAAAAACGTACGGAAGTTTAGAAAAAATTAAAAATGCTGACTTAGATGAACTAGCAAAGATTATTCCCAAAGAGGTTGCTATAGACCTTCAGAATTATTTAAAACAACTAAAATAGTAAAATATTATCAATTTGGTAATTGAATTATTGCTTTTGAGTTATCAATTAACTAATTTGATATATGAAATAAAAATATTGCTTTTTTTTAAAGTAATATTTTTTTTGTTATAATTTAAATCCATTAGAAAGGAGAAATAAAATGAATGAATTGGAAAAGTATTCAGATCACATCTTTGAAGATATCAAACATGTTGATGAGGAAGGTAGGGAATATTGGCTGGCAAGAGAATTAATGGAAGTATTAGACTATAAAGAGTGGAGAAAGTTTAATAAAGTAGTTGAAAAAGCAATTGAGGCGTGTAATGGTAGTAATTACAATGTTAGTGATCATTTTGTCCTTGAGGACAAAATGATAAATATTGCTAAAGGAGCTAAAAGAAAAATACAGGATTATAGATTATCAAGATATGCATGTTATTTAATAGTTCAAAATTGTAATCCTAGAATTAGAATTATTGCTTTAGCACAAACTTATTTTGCAATTCAAACTAGAAAACAAGAATTAAGTGAAAAAGAGTATAGTATGCTGACTGAGGATGAGAAAAGATTATATCAAAGACAGCTAACTAGGAAGGGAAATATTTCATTAAATATAGCGGCTAAAAATGCAGGTGTTAAAAATTTTGATAAGTTTCATAATGCTGGTTACAAAGGCTTATATAATGGGGAAACAGCCAATGATATTGCTAAAAGAAAAGGCCTAAGGTATAGAGAGGATATTTTAGATAATATGGGTAGCATCGAACTAGCTGCCAATTTATTTAGAATTACGCAGACCGAAAATAAGCTTATTAATGATCATATTAAAGGAGAAAATAATGCTAATATCACGCATTATAATATTGGTAAAAATATAAGAGAAGTAATAGCCAAAAATGGAGGAACTATGCCTGAAAATTTGCCAACTCCCCAAAAAAGTTTGAAGATATTAGAAAAAGATGAAACTTTAAATCATTTTTTAGAATAATAAAACTAGGCTTTTTTAAGACAATATAGTATAATTTAGTTGTGGTAATATGAGAAATTTAACAAAATTAAAAACTGACTTAGATGTAGTATATAGCGGTAATATAGTTGATTATTTAGATGTCGATTATGTTTATATTCCCATGAAAAAAAATTATAAAACTTTAGTTAAAAATAATGAAATTGTTAATAAAGGTGAAATCCTCTTAGAGGATAATTTAAATAAGATAGTAAGCCCAGTATCTGGTAAAGTTATTGGCATGACTACCTTAAATATTGATGGCAATTTAGGCAATGCTATTGTTATCGAAAATAGTTTTAAAGAAGAGGAAAAGAAATCTCGTAAATATAAAGATAATAAATTTGATCGTGATGCAATAATCAGTAAGCTTTATGAATTTTATTTTAAATATATTGCCAGTGTTTTAGAAACTAAAAAAATAAATAATTTAATAATAAGTGGTTTTGATGATGAACCATATATTCAAAATAATGCCTATGTGTTAAAAAAATATCATAAAGAAATATTAGAAATGGCAGATATTTTGGCAACATCATTTAGTATCAAAAGAACCAGTATTGTTATTAAAAGCAATAACGCTGAGAATATTGAAACATTTTTGGCGAGAATTGGCACATATCCTAATATTTTCCTTGAACTTATCGAAGATAGATATTTACTTGGTAAACCATTTTTTCTTTTAGAGTATTTAAATCTTAAGGAAATGGATTCTTTTGTAATTGATGCTAAGACAATGTATGAAATATATAATGCTCTAAAATACAATAAAACTACATATGAAACATTTATTACAGTTGCCGGGCCAAGCCTTGCTAAATCAATGGTTTTAAAGGTTAAAGTAGGTACTATTTTTAAAGACATCATTGATAATAAAATTAAAATCATCAATAAAAAACCTAATTTATTTATATTAGATGGTCTAATGACAGGAAAACCATGTCAAATTGAAAAAACAATCGTTACAAAAAATACACTTGGTCTAATTGTTATTCCGGATGAAGAAGTAAAGGAAAGCAAATGCATTAATTGTGGGATGTGTTATAAGATATGCCCGGTTAAAGTAAACCCTAAAAGAGTTATGGATACTAAAATAAAATCTCATAATTGTATAAATTGTGGTTTATGTTCATATATTTGCCCTTGTAATATAAATCTACGTCGCTATTTGGAGGATAACCATGAATAATAGAGTATATCTTCATAGTAAAGAAAAAGAAAATAGTTTAGTAAAATTAATGATTTATTTGTTAATTCCTTTTTTCTTACTTGGTTTTTATAAAAATGGTATTCAGTTATATCGTCATCATTTAGTATCAATAGTAATGCTGTTTAAGCCTTTATTTTTATTAGGGATTAGTATTTTTGTTTCTTTACTTTTTTCAATTATTAAAAGAAAACCATTTGTATCATATTTACTTTTAACTAATATTCTTATATCATTAGTAACTATGCCTAATACCAATATCATAATGTATCTTGTGACAATAATAGTCATAAATGCTATTTTATGTTTTATAAATTTTAATGCTATAGCACTTTTTATGATAATATTGTTTATTTTTTCTATTTTTCTAAAGGATTATACATTCTTAAATGCATTTGAAAAATCAGTTGAACACGATTATTCTTTTATAAACTATTTATTTGGTCAAGGATCTGGTGGAATAGGTAATTCTTTTTTTCTTTTCTCAATTATTAGTTTATTAGTATTATGTTTTAGATTTAGTTATAAAAAGCATATTCCTTTGACGGCGTTTTCTATTTATTATATTTTACTAATTATTTATAGTTTTATAACTGGGAATATTGACCTAGACTTATATATGAACAATAATTTAGTATTTGGAGTTATTTTCATTGCACCACTTACGATGATTAGCCCTTATACTAAGGGTGGATGTTATATTTATGGAACTTTACTTGGTTTGCTTAGTTTTATTACAATCTTTATAGATATAAATATTGGTATTTATTTTATAATATTTTTATTATCTCTTTTTTATAAATTATTTGATAAAATGCTTTATTTAAATAATAAAAGATGATTTTATAATTGCTTTTTAAAATTATTTATCATATAATTTAGCTAGTAATTTTTTAAAAGTTATGAACAAGACGGAATTACTTAAAAGTTTTTTAAGAGAGCTATGTTAGGTGAAAGTTAGCAAATAAGTAGAGTAATTTAGATCACTTGGGAATTGCCTATTTAAGTAAATAGAATAGGTCGTGTAACTTGCGTTAAAAGTATTTAAGAAAAAATTAAGGTGGTACCGCGGATAATTCGCCCTTAGGTAGCATCTTTTTTTATGGAGGAAGATATGTTTAAGGAACTAGACAAAAGAGCAGTAAAGGAAGTTGAAAGAAGTATATTAGAGTATTGGAAGAAAAATAATATATTTGAAAAAAGTATTGAACAAAGAAAAAAGGACTTTGTATTTTATGATGGACCGATATATGCTAATGCAAAACCAGGAATTCATCATGTTCTTGCCAAAGGTATCAAAGATACATTTACCAAGTATAAAACAATGCAAGGCTATCGAGTACTTCGGAAAATAGGACTGGATACTCACGGATTACCGATTGAGGTTAACGTTGAAAAAAAGCTTGGATTTAATGGTAAACAAGATATTGAAAAATTTGGTGTAGAGAATTTTTGTAAAGAATGTAACAAAAATACTGCATTAAACATCGATGAAGTTAATAAATTAACGGATATGATGGGTCAATTTATTGATTGCGATAATCCGTATGTAACATGTTCAAATGAATTTATTGAATCTGAATGGTGGATTATCAAAGAAATGTTTAAAAAAGATTTAATATATCATGGTAATAAAATCCTTTGGTATTGTCCAAGATGCGGAACTGAGTTATCCCAAAATGAAGTTGCGCAAGGTTATCAAGAAGATCCTGTTAATTCTATTATTTTGCCATTTAAAAAGAGTGATGAGGACGCTTATTTTCTTGTTTGGACGACAACACCTTGGACTTTGATGGCAAACGTTGCACTATGTGTTAATCCTAAATATACATATGTTAAAGTTGAATCAATGGGTTATAAGTTTATTATTTGTGAATCTTTAGTAGAAAAAGTTCTTGGTGATGACATAAAAGTTCTTGAATCATATAAAGGTAGAGAATTAGTAGGTATTAAATATGATCAATTTTTACCATTTGTTAATGTGGAAGGCAAGGCTTTTGAAGTTTTAGCTGATGAATATGTTACTGACTCTGATGGTACTGGTATTGTTCATATAGCTCCAGCATATGGTGCTGATGACAACCGTGTAGCAAATGATAATGGCATTTCTTTTGTTAATCCAGTTGGTCCTGATGGATGTTACACTGAAGGTCCTTGGAAGGGAAGACTTGTAACTGACCCAGAATTAGAAATAGAGATTATTAAATACTTAAAAGAAAATGATAAATTATTTAAAAAGATTAAGTTAACTCATGACTATCCACATTGTTGGAGATGTAAAAGTGCTTTAATTAGTTATCCAAAACCCGCCTGGTATGTTGCTACGACTAAATATAAAGATAAAATTATTGCAGCTAATTCCAAAATTAATTGGTATCCAGAATATGTAGGTGAAAAGAGATTTGCTAACTGGCTTGACAATATGATTGACTGGGGAATCTCAAGATCTAGATATTGGGGATGTCCACTTCCTATTTGGAAAAATGATGAAACTGGTGAATTATATTGCATTGGTTCAAGAAAAGAATTACAAGATTTAGCAATCGAGGATATAGATGTAAATAATTTAGAATTACATCGTCCTTATATTGACAATATTCACATTAAATCACCAATTACAGGGGATACTTTAACACGAGTTGAGGACGTATTAGATGTTTGGTTTGATTCAGGATCCATGCCTTATGCTCAATTTCATTATCCATTTGAGAATAAAGAATTATTTGAATCACAATTTCCAGCTGACTTCATTGCGGAGGGGATTGACCAAACTAGAGGATGGTTCTATGTATTATTAGTTATTTCTACTATTATATCTGGAGAGTCTTGCTTTAAAAATGTTGTTGTCAATGATATGGTACTTGATGGTAATGGTAAAAAAATGTCTAAATCAACCGGTAATATCATTGACCCAATTGAAGTAATAGAAAAATATGGTGCCGATAATATTAGATGGTATATGTTTTATGTATCACCTGTATGGACACCACTTAAATTTGATATTGAAGGTTTAAAAGAGGTTTATTCTAAGTTTTTTAATCCTTTAAGAAATACATATAATTTCTTTAGTTTATATGCTAATACAGATAATATCGATATTAAAGATTGCAATGTATCAATTAAAGACTACGAAGAAATAGATAGGTGGTTATTATCTAGATATAATTCTTTATTAAAAAATGTTACAAAAGCTTATGATGCTTATGATTTAAATATTGTAGTTAAAAGTATTACTGATTTTGTATCTGATGATTTATCTAATTGGTATATCAGAAGAAATCGTAATAGATTCTGGGGAAGTACATTAGATAATTCAAAGAAAAGCGTTTATAAGACAACATATGAAGTATTAGTAGGGTTATCTAAGATGATAGCTCCAGTTATTCCTTATTTATCTGAAGAAATGTATCAAAATCTAACAGGAAATGAATCAGTACATCTTGCTGATTTTCCTAAATATGATGAAAAACTAATCGATTTAAGTCTTGAAGAAAAGATGGATTTAGTGAGAAGTTTAATTAGTACAGGAAGATATGTAAGGGAAGAAAATAAGATTAAGGTACGTCAACCACTTCCGGAAGCCCTTATTGATGGTAAAAACAAAAAAATTCTTGCTAGTTTAACTAATCTAATTATGGAAGAGTTGAATGTTAAGAAATTAACTTTTGCTGATGATTTAAATGCTTTTATGACATTATCAGTTAAACCAAACTTTAGAGAAGTAGGTAAGGTATTTGGCAAAAACATGGGTGAATATCAAAATAAACTTTCTGAATTATCTTTCGAGGATATTGTAAGACTTCAGAATAATCAAAATATCAGAATGACTATTGGTGATGAAGAATATGATATTACACCAGAAATGGTTGAAATAAGATATACTGCCAAAGAGGGATTCAACGTTGGTATGGAAAATGGTAATTTCATAATTCTTGATACTAGAATTTCTGAGGAACTTAAAATGGAAGGTAACGCTAGAGAGTTTGTTTCAAAAGTTCAACAACTTCGGAAAGAAAGCGGTTTTGATATAGCAGATAGAATCATAACAATATTTAATTGTGATGAAGAGTTTGCTAATTCAATTTTAGAAAATATCGATTATATTAAAAATGAAACATTATCAGTTGAACTTAAGCAAGATGATTCATTGGATAAAGATTTAACTTTAAATGATTATAATGTTGGTATAAAATTGCAAAAAAAATAAGTATTGCCCAAAAGCAATGCTTTTTTTCATTAAAAAAGAAATAACAAGTTGTTATTTCTTTATACTTATAATCCTATTATATTCTTTTTCATCGATATCAAGACATTTCATTATTTGTTCTTTAGTAAACTCTGCTTTTTGCATGTTTTTAATTATTTCAGCATTTCTTTGCATAGCACCTTGTTCAATACCTTGCTCAATACCTTGCTCAATACCTTGTTCAATGCCTTGCTCAATACCTTCTTTTATAGCTTGTTCTTTTGCTTCTCTAATAGCTATTTTCCTTTCAGTATTCATTAGCATTATATAGTCCCGTTCAGCTGATATTGGAGCAAGAAAATCATAATCCTCATTCAATTTACACACCTTATCCTTATACTTCTTGATTAATCTTTTGTTATGACCAATTTTTTCGAGTCTTTCTAGTTCTTCATGATTTAGGTTTAGCATAATAAGTAGTTCATATTTTTTAATCATTTTGATGTCATTATCATACCAAAAGCCCATAATCTTGTCCATATTAAGGGTAACAATCTTAAAGTTATCTACATATAAATCATTAGATATTTGACTATAAAGAAAAAACTCATCAATATTTGGTTTGTTTTGATTCATGCCATAAAATAAATCAATATGAATGTAATTAGTTTTATCATCATAGTCATTACCAATACTAGTATTAGAACTATAAAAAGAAGAAAAGTAATTAAGATTACGGACTTTGATGGCTAGATTAAAATTAGTATTTAATTCAAGATTAATAATATTATCTTGGGCCTTAACAAGTAAATCTAATCTTTTAACTCTTTCTTTATTAGAATTAACACTAAGTTCCGTTTTTAAAAGCTTAATAATTTTAATATTAGTATCAAGGCAAGTAGACAAAAGACCTTCGAGAAGTTCATGATCATTATCGTCGATAAAGATAGAGCGAAAAACTCGGTCATACTTAGCTGTAAAAAACATTAAACCTCCTTTCACCCTTATATATACCGAGTTTTTATCTGATTTCCTTTTTTTAAATGAAACTTTTTTAAAAAATATTATATATGTGTGAACAAATAGTAAATTATACGTAAACATCTAGAAATTATCTTTGTTATTTGATACTATTTAAATAGTAAGGTATGGTGATTTTTAATGGTAGAGAAACCACTTCATATTAATCCGGATGCTGATATTAGTGAGCTTGTATTAATGCCAGGTGATCCACTTCGGGCAAAATACATTGCAGATAATTTTTTAGATGATCCCAAACTTATTACAAATGTAAGAAATATGTTTGGTTTTACTGGCATTTATAAAGGAAAAAAAATAACTGTAATGGGTAGTGGAATGGGGATGCCAAGTATGGGAATCTATTCATTCGAACTATTTCATTTCTTTAATGTTCAAAAGATAATTAGAATTGGTACATGCGGAGCCTTAAGTCCGGATGCTCAGTTAAATGAGATAATTCTTGCCGATAGTGCTTATTCGGAAAGCAACTTTGCTTATACTTATAGTAATTATGATAAAGACGTTGTGGGCGTATCAAAAGAATTAAACGAAAGTATTATTGCTGCTAGTAATGAACTAAATTTAAGAAATTTAGTTCATGTTGGTATGCTTGCCACAACTGAAGTGTTTGGCCCTTATATTGACGCTGAAAGAGTAATTAATAGAATCCCAAAAGAATATAAACCATTAGGTGAGGAGATGGAAACATTTGCACTATGCCATGTAGCTAATGTTTTAGGGAGAAAAGCAACGGCAATGGTTACAGTAACTGATTCAAAATATAGTGATAGAGTTCTTTCTATTGAGGAAAGAGAAAAGTCCCTTGATAATATGATTAAAATAGCTCTCGAAGCTATTATAAAGTAGGCTGTTATGAATATAGAAATATTTAGAGCATATGACATAAGAGGTATATACCCTAGTGAAATAAATGAAGAAGTAGCCTATAAAATAGGAAAAGGATATGGCTCTTATTTACAAGAAAAATATAATCAAACAAAATGTGTTGTTTCCCATGATAATAGACTATCCTCAGATAGTTTAACTGAAAGTTTAATCAAAGGTATTACGGAAAGTGGTTGTAGTGTAATTGATTTAGGTCTTACCACGACCCCAATGAACTATTTTGCAAGAAATTATTATAATATTCCTGGTATTATGGTTACTGCTTCTCATAACCCAAAAGATGATAACGGATTTAAATTTTCGTTTGATGGAATGATTAATGCTCGTGGAGAGATGATTGACGAATTTAAAAACTATGTTTTGGAGGGTAACTTCAAAAGTGGAATGGGAACAATCGAAAAAGCTAGTATTAAAGAAGCATATTTTGAATATCTATATAACACAATTAATATTGGCCCAATTAAAAGAAAAGTTGTTTTTGATCCGGGAAATGGTGTAGTAAGTACAATTATCAAAGATGTATTTAATTTCGAAGAGATAGAAGCAATATATATCAATGATATTTCCGATGGAAGTTTTCCAAATCACCATCCAGACCCTTCGGTAAAAGAGAATATGCAAATGTTATCAAAAGCTGTAATAGAAAATAACGCTGATTTTGGTATTGCTTATGACGGTGACGGAGATAGACTAGGCCTAGTAATGGAAAGTGGTGAAATACTACCGATTGAATACTTTATGAATATTGTTATCAAAAGCATGATAGACAAGGTTGATAAAAAAGAGTTTTTATATGATATAAAGTGTTCAAAAACCGTTGAAGATTACACAAAAACATTAGGAGGAAATCCAATTTGTTATCGAACTGGTGCTTCTTATACTCAGTTTAAAGTCCATGAAGATAGCATTCCATTTGGTTGTGAATACTCGGGACATGCATACTTTAATGACCGCGATATCGATTGTTGTTCAGCCCTATATGCATCACTACGTTTCATTGAAATAATGAGTCAAACAGATTTTAAATTAAGTGAAATGATAAAAGAATTTACTCATTATTTTGCAACTGATGAGATTAAAATTAAAACTAAAGATGAAACTAAATTTGACATAATTGAAAGCATCAAAAAAGAAATAGAACCACAAGGCCTTCGAATAAATGATATTGATGGCATTAGAATTACCTTCGAAGATGGTTGGGTTCTTATTAGAGCCAGTAATACCGGCCCAAATATTACCTTTAGAGTGGAAGCAACTTCCGAAGAAAAACTAAAAGAATATCAAGAAAAGTATTTAGAACTTATAAACAAATATAACAACTAAAAAAAGGCTGTGAATACTAGTTAGAAATCTTCTTAACTGTGTATTCATAGCCTTTTGCATCTACTGTAACTTTTTCAATGATAATAGGTTCTGCTAAAATACCATTTTGTTCATCAGAATATTCATATTCGCCATTTTCAATTTCTTTGATGACGTCCATTCCTTCGATTACTTTACCAAAGCCAGCATATTTACCATCAAGATCCATTGTGTAATTATCACTAAGTACAATAAAGAATTGACTACCAGCGGAGTTATAATCTGTAGCTCTTGCCATAGATACTATTCCCGTTGTATGTGATAGTTTATTAGTATAACCATTTAAACTAAATTCACCTTTGATTTTATAACCAGCATCGCCTCCGCCAGTAGCGGTAGGGTCACCACCTTGTAAACAAAAGCCTTTCATAAGACGATGAAAATTATTACCATCATAAAAACCATCTTCGATTAAATTAACAAAGTTAGCAACAGTGTTCGGAGCTATCTTAGGGTATAATTCCATCTTAATTTCTCCATAATCTGCAATAGTCATCGTAACGATTGGGTTTTCCTTTGGCTTTCCTTTACATCCTGTTAGTAAAAACAAAAACATAATGAGTAATATAATACTTTTCTTTTTCATATCTAATCCTTCCTTATCTTCTATTTTATCGTTCTTTATAAAAATGTCAAATTTTTATATAAATCCTTTTTAAAATTTGATAAAATATGGTTAGGAAGTGGTAGTAATGAATGAATCGATTATTAGTAATATGCAAAGACATAATACAGTGTTAGGAAAATATGCAACTAAAGATGAAGAAGCAGTTTATTTAAAAACTGTTAAGAAAGATATTCGTCCACCATATTTTCATGATGCTGATAAAATAATATATTCTTTATCATATATAAGGTATATGAAAAAATGCCAAGTATTTGCTAATCGTGATAATGACCACTTACAAAGTAGGATGCTACATGTTCAATATGTTTCCAAAATTGCTAGAACCATCGGAAGAGCTCTTGGTTTAAATGAAGATTTAATCGAGGCTGCTGCTCTTGGTCATGATTTAGGGCATACACCTTATGGACATGAGGGTGAAAGAATACTAAATAGAATATCTATGGAACTAGGCGAAGGTAATTTTTATCATAATATAAATAGCGTTCGTAATTTAATGTTTGTGGAAAACTATGGTAAGGGCCATAATGTTTCTGTTCAAGTTCTTGATGCTATTATGTGCCATAATGGAGAACTTGTATCAAATGAGTATTATCCTAAGAAAAAAAGTAGTGATGATTTTTTAAAAGAATATTATGGAGCTTATAGTGACCCAGAAACAGCTAAATACTTAAGACCAATGACTCTCGAGGGTTGTGTTGTAAGAATAAGTGACATTATTGCCTATCTTGGTCGTGATATTGAAGATGGAGTTCGTAAAGGTTTAGTTTCTTTCGAGGATATTCCTAAAGAAATTACATCAGTTTTGGGTACAAATAATAGTGATATCGTAGAAACAATTATTAATGATATTATTAAAAATAGCATTGACCTTCCATATTTAAAAATGAGTGATGATGTTTTTAAAGCAATTAGTGCTCTAAAAAAATTTAATTATGAACATATTTATAGTAAGAGTTTAACTGATAAAGGAAAAAAGGAGCTTGAAACAAAATTTAGAACTCTTATTACTAAATATATCAGTGACATCAAAAATAATAATTCTAAAAGCACAATTATTGGCTCTTATTTAGCAAAAATGAGTGAGGAATATAGGGAAAATTCTCCGGAAAGAATCGCTATAGATTATATTTCAGGGATGACTGATGATTTTTTTGATGAACAATATTTAAACATAAATAATAAATAATCGTAAATAATAAAAATGAGGTGGCAGATGGAGCATATAAAAATCGATTGTAAATCATACAATATTCATACAATTAAAACAAATCGTTTTAAGACAACTAAAATTGAAGTAGTATTTCGGATGCCAATTGAAAAAGATAATCTAGGAGTAAGTTCTTTTTTGTCTGAGGTAATGGCTCAATCTTCGAAAAAATATCCTAACCGAAGAGCAATGGCTATTAAACTTGAAAACCTATATAAGGCATATTATTATGCTTATTCTAATAAAGTCGGTAATTGCCTAAATTTTATTTTTTCAATAGATTTTATTAATCCTGAATTTATTGATGATAAAACTTATCTTGACGATGTCATATCTTTTTTATGTGAAACAATTACTAAACCTAATGTTTCTGCCGAAGAATTTGATTTAGACGTTTTTAATATAGTAAAAAATAGTATTTTAATTGATATTGACAGTATCGAAGAAAACGCTGAAAAGAAAGCGATTAATAATGCTTTAATAAAAATGGATGATAAAAGTGTAAGTTCTTTTAATGTACTTGGTACCAAAGAGGACATAAGTAAAATTACGCCATCTAAGCTTTATGACTATTATAAATCCATCATGAATAATGCTATGATTGACTTTTTTGTAATTGGTAATACTAATATGGATAATATTGTTAAACTAATTAAAAAACGCTATATTAATCATAAGATACGTAATCAAAAAATAGATTATTATATTGATAATAAAACAAGAAAAAGATTTGTTATGACAAAAGAAGCTTCATCTTTTTTACAATCTCAATTGGTTATGATTTATAATTTGGATAATTTAACAAAAGATGAAAAAGAAATTACTTTTCATTTATTAAATTATATATTAGGTAATGGGGGACTTACTAGTAAATTATATAGGTATATTAGGGAAGAAAATAATTATTGCTATAAAGTAGCCAGTATGTATTTTAAATATGATAATCTTTTATGCATTGCTTCTTCATTAAGTTTAGAAAATACTGAAAAGGCAATTAAAATGGTGAAAAAAGCCATTAAAGAAATGCAAAAAGGTGATTTTACGGAAGATGATATCAAAGATGCTAAAAGAAATCTATTATTGTCCTTGAATGTTAATAAGAATAATCCTTATGCCATACTTTCAAATTATGAGTTTAAATATTATATAGGAAATTATGATATCGAAGAAAAAATCGATTTAATTGATAAAATAACCAAAGAGGACATTATAAGACTAGCTGGTAAAATCAAAGAAAATACCATTTATATTTTAAGCGAGGCAGCAAATGAAAGAGATTAAAATTAAAGGAGCAGGGGAAACTGTTTTTGAACATACTTTAAAAAATGGTTTTAGAGTTTATATTTGGAAATATAATTTGAGTGAGGAAGTATCACTTAGTTTAACAGTTAAATATGGAAGCGTTCATACCAAGTTTAAAGTGGGTGGCCAAACTTATGAAGTGCCAAAAGGAATAGCCCATTTTTTAGAGCATATTAAGTTTAATGAAACAAAAGATATGACTGCACATGATTATTACAACAAATTAGGCAGTTATGTTAATGCATATACAACATATGATCATACGTCATATGAAGTTGTTTGCAATGAAAACATTAAAGATAACTTAAATCATTTACTATATTTTGTCTTAAATCCTTTTTTCACGAAAAGGCTAATTCAGAAAGAAAAACCAATCATTATCGAAGAAGCTAAAATGGTTTTAAATAATCCCTATAATATTGGTTATGATACTTTGCAAAAAAATTTGTATATCGAAAACAATAAAAAATACTTAGTAACGGGTATGCCCGAAGATATTAAAAGTATTACAATCGAAGATGCCCAAAATGTATTTCGAAATTTTTATCATCCCAAAAATATGTTTTTGACTATAACAGGTAATGTCAATCCTTACGAAATTGAAAAAATAGTCGATGAATATTTTAATAATCAAAAATTTGATAAATATTCAAATCCCGAAATTATTTGTAAAAAAGAACTGAATGAAGTTGTCAAAAAACATGATGAAGTTAAAACAAATGTCACAAAAGAAAAACTATTAAAAAGTTATAAAATTTCTAAGAAAAGTTATAAAGTTTTTGATGATTTACATTTAAGAATACTTTTTAATATTATAATGGATTTAAATTTTGGAACAACAAGTGAGTTTAATGATTATGTTATATCAAATAATTTGGTCGATGAAATTTATTATATGGTTTCGGTCGAGGAAGAACAAATTATTATAACTTTTGAAATATCTTCATCATATCCAATTGAAATAAGTAAAAAATTAGATGAGCAGATGAATGAGCTTAATTGTTTAACCGAAGACTTTGAAAGAAAGAAAAAAGTCTTAATAGCCTCGACTATTTTAGGTTATGAGGATGCTACGGATGTTAATATAGACATAAGAAATTCAATCATTAAATATGACAAAATAATTGCTAATATGAAAGATATTTTTAGTGAAATAACTTTTAAAGATGGAGAAAAGATAATAGAATTATTAAAAAAATATCAAACTACTGAGGTAATTTTAAAACCAAATAGTAAAATGTGATATAATGAATGTGTGTCCTCGTAGCTCAGCTGGATAGAGCGGCTCCCTCCTAAGGAGTAGGTCGGAGGTTCAAATCCCCTCGAGGACGCCATTTGTTTTTTTAACTTAGTATTTAGTGCTAAGTTTTTTTATTTGACAAAATTATGTATCGTAATATTGAAAAAAAGATTGTTTTTATGGTATGATAAAAGAGTAATATAAGGAGAATAAGATGAAAAAAATACGCAAGTTAATATTTACAATAGTTGTCTTACTTGGTATTGCTACATTTATTGGCGTTTATGCTATTAATATTGATGATCCAAGCAAACTTGTAAATATTACTAAGTCAGGGGAGACTGGACAAGGAAGCTACACAGTTAGATATGATGAAAGTGATCCAAATAATATCTATACTAGTGATGCAGTACAAAAGAGTAATTATCTTGTACATTTAGAATTATCGGCAAATCCTGGTTATTATGTCGATGGTCTAGAGGTTAGATTAAATGGTCATGATTTAGTATTAGGGTTTGTAGCAGGTTCTGAAAATGGAGCATTCTTTAGAGAATATGACTTTAGCTTGGATGAATATGTTTATGAATTCTTTATTCCAGAGACTGCAACTGAGGATAACAAGGTAGAAGTTAACATCCATTATGCACCAAAAGCAAGTTTTAATATTTCATATATGAATTATATAGGTACTGATTATGATCGCGATAGTTTACAAGATATTAATAATTACAGTACTGAAGTAAAAACACTTGTTGAAAATTATCGTGATGGCGATATTATTTTACCTGAGGATGCTGTCCTAAATGGTTCTGTATTATTATTTGAATTTGATGAACAAGATTTTAATGAATTAATGCAAGGCGATTTTAGAGCTGAAGCAGTAATATTATTTGATGGCCGAAATGAAAATATGTTTGAACCTATGTGTGATGATGAAAATCATATGTGCTATATCATCATAAATAAAGGCTTTGATGAACTATCTTATGGAAGAATCAATTTTGCTTATTTTGATATCAATGTTTATATGCCAGGCTTTATTGGTTTTAATGGTCTAGGAGATGTCAATAACTTTAATGATAACAATTTAGCATTTGGTTTTACTGCTGCATCACATGAAGCATATATTAATCAATTATTTTATGGAACAAAGAAATTATATTTAAGTAAGATTGTTCCAAGACCAGTTGTCAACAGTGGTGCTAACAATTGTGGTTCATTTGGAACTTTTGATGATGTTACTGGCACAGGTTATGGTTATAGTGTTGATTATGATGCAAATGTAGCAACTGTAATCTTTAGTTCATTCTATCAAGACATGATGACACTTGAACTTAATATTACAAATGGTGGAACTAATGTATTTGGCGAACCAGTAAAACTTTATATTAATCGTTATGCCTTTAATGAAGCTGTTATTGAAACAGATGATATAGGAAGAAATTGTCAAGAAAATAATAATGGTAATACTTGTAATCAAGGAAAATACTTCTCAGTTGAGTATCGGGGAGTTTTATCAAGCTTCTATGTAGAAAATGAAGATTATGAAGAACTAAATTCAATAATGGTTGTCGATAATTTAGATGAAACTAATCATACAATTGATTTAAACAACTGGGGACAAAATGAAAGAGCTTATGCAAGAAATAAAAACTTTACTCCAAATGTTTTAGCATTATTCTATGATAATACTGATATGATTGTTGATATTAAAACATTTAATTTAAATCATGATGTTGCTGAAAGCGGTTATATTGCTAAAGCAAATTTCAATACAATTTATAGTGGTTATACATTAAATACCGAAGTAAATAAAGATTTTGTAAGATTTGGTTATGATACACGCGTACCAATTGAAAATTTAGATTATTTTGATAATATTGACAATGCTTCAATTATGCATCAAATAGTTTTAATTGATACTAACGATGCTAAAGATTTAAATGTACGTAAAATTGCTTTATTCTTAATAAATGGTGAAATCGAAGAAAATGCAATTCCATCACTTACATATGGTATAGGTGAAGGAAGAGTATTCCAAATTCACTATAATGAAGCAAATGGAGGTGAGTAATAATGAAAAAGACACTATTTAGTTTAATTGCTTTATTACTTATTCCTAGTGTTGTAAATGCAGCTTCAATCAATACTTCATTTGATGAAGAAACATGTGTTTTAACGGTAAGCGGTGCCCAAATCGGTCATGATGCAACTGTTTCCTTATTTAATCCAGCAGGTGATCTTATCGGTTTTAAAACTGATGAAATAAGCGATGGTAACTATTCAATTGATTTCGTGTTAGGTTTTGATGCTGATACAACAATTGACATTACTTTATCAAATGAAAGTGGAACTAATGAACTTTCTAAAAATAGCGTATCTATCAAGGCATGTGAACCTCCAATATTGGAACCACCTGAACCTGATAATAGTCTTTTATATTTAAACAAGATAATTGATGGAGCAGGAAATTTCTTAGAGGACACTAAAGATAAAAAACCATTTCATATTGATGATACTTTAGAAATTGAAACAGTATCTGCTGATATGTTTTCATTACTTCCTGCTGAGGATCAGGAAAAAATAGAAGCTTTACAAGAGATGCTTGGTGATAGAAAAGAAGTTGTAGCTTTAATGTTTGTCTACGTTAATGATGACCATGGCAACGAAAAGCGCCTACTTGATTCAACATATAAACTATTATTAAAAGCAGATAAAGATGATTATCAATTATTTAATAGATTAACCGCTATTAGACTTGCTGATGAAGATAATATGGATTATAGTGAACCAATTGAAATATTATACGATGAAAAAGATAGTGGTATGCATTTTAATACTGAAAATGTAGGTATATTTGTTATCTATGATGATAATACAGTATATTACGATTTTTTAGAAAATTCTGCTAATCAAACTTTTTATAATAAAAGTGATAAAACATTAACAATAATTATTGATGCAGATTTTGACAAGTTTGTTGATGTATATGTAGATGACAAAAAAGTAGATGAAAAGTATTATACAGCTAAGGCTGGAAGTACAGTTATTACCTTTAATGAAGAGTTTATGAAATCGCTTAATAGTGGTGAACATAAGATTTTAGTTAATTTCACAGATGGACAGGCTTCAACCAATTTCTATGTTGAAAATACATCAAATCCAAATACTGGCGATAAAGTTGTATTCTATGTTGGAACTGCTTTGATAGCTATTGCCGGACTTGGGGGGGTAATACTTCTTAATAAAAAGCTTAAAAGAAATTAAAAATATTGACTAGCATATGAAAATATGCTAGTTTTTATTTAGAGGTAAAATAAATGAAGTTAAAGAAAAGTGTAAAAAGAGGTTTATTGAAATTTATTTTATTTATAATTACAATTGTCCTTCTAATAATATTAGGACTTTCTATATATAAAATAGTATTTTGGCTTACTGAAAATAAAAGAAATAATAATATTAAAGAAATGATTAATCAGTATATTTTTATCGATAATATTAATGAAGGTAACAATAATATTAATTTTTCCAAGCTAAAAGAAATTAATAGTGATGTTATTGCCTATTTAAAGGTGGCTAATACTAAAATCGATTATCCAGTAGTTAAGGGAGCAGATAATGATTTTTATTTAAATCATAGCTTTGATAGGAGTGTTAATTCCGCCGGGTGGATTTTTGTTAACTTTAATAATACATTTGATGGGGAAGATAAGAATATTTCAATGTTTGGTCATGGAAGAATGGATGGAAGTATGTTTGGTTCTCTAAAAGAAACACTAACTAGTAATTGGCAAAAAAATAATCCTCATAAGCAGATTTTGTTTATAACGGAAAATGAGATAAGTGAATATGAAGTATTTTCTACATATAAAATTTTAATCGAAGATTACTACATTAAAAACATCTTTCCTAATAGTGATGAATATGAAGAGTTTTTAAACATACTTAAAAAAAGAAGTAATTATGAATATGATGTTGAATTATCAGCAGAAGATCAAATAATAACTTTATCGACTTGTGATGTTAATAACCATTATCGCATTGTTTTACATGCAAAAAAGGTTACTAATTGACAAACTGTAGTTAATATAGTAGCATATGACATAATTTATTGGGGGCAATTATGGCTGTAGACGTTCATGATGCAATCGATGGTGCAAAAAATATAATAGAAAATAATAGTTTTTGGTCTAAACATGATACGTTTTGTCCTGTTTATGCATGGACTAATGAAAATGTTAATAGTGCTTTAGATTTTGGGGATGCCTATGGAAGGCAAAAGGTTCTATCAATTCTAGCAAGTGGTGACCAAGTTTTTAGTATGCTTGATTATAAAATAAATGATATCGACACTTTTGACATTAATGCCTTAACTGAATATTATGCTTTAGGTTTAAAAAGGGCGATGATTTTAAAATACGATTATTTTTCTTATATGAATATGATGGAAAAGATATATTCTAGTGCCACGAGTAATGAAGAACTTTATGAAATAATAAAAGGATTATTTCCTTACATGGAAAAACGTCATAGCTATTTTTGGCAATCTTTAATTGATTATGATGCATTTTTAAGATCCAAAAGAATTGGTTATGAACAAAAAAATCTTATTGTAACTTTAACGCATGCAAATAGAAGCGTTCACTATTTAACCGAATATGTTTTATACTTATCAAACGAGTATTATTACAATTTAACCAAAGAAAATTTGTCAAAAGCAAATATCACTTTTAAAACAGCTGATGCTCAAGAGATAGATAAGCATTTTACAGGACCATATGATTTTATATATTTATCAAATGTTTTAGACTTTTTTGATTCTTTTGGAAGTAATTGGGATTATGCTAAACTACTTGAATATGAAGAAAGAGTTAAAAAATTAGCCTGTAAAGATGCATCAATAGTTTTAAAATATGCTTTAGATTATCCTTATCTACAAAACTTATTTAGGAATGCATGCGTAGATATTGAAAAGTCATTTCAAGATGAAGAATTATATAGATTTGGTAATTCCCGTGATAGTAGGGATGCTATACTTTTAGTAAGAACTAAGTAATTGTATTTGACAATTAGAATATATATAGTATAATGATTATGCAATTGATTGGCAGTGTTATAAGGATTTATAATGTGTTTGACCAAGAATAAAGTAGTAAGGCCAATTTACGAAATTATTCAAACTCCCTATAAATACCTTTTAGCACATGACTTTTATTTGTAATATAAAGAAAGGAGAGATATTATGGCAAGATATACTGGACCAGCTTATAAAAAGGCAAGAAGATATGGCTTTTCAACATTAGAAACTGGTAAAGAACTTGCAAAAAGACCTTATGCACCAGGTGCACATGGTAAAGATCGTAAGAGAAAACTTAGTGAATATGGTATTCAATTACAAGAAAAACAAAAAGCAAGAACTTTATATGGTTTAACGGAAAAACAATTCCATAAAGTATTTGATAGAGCTTCTAAAATGAAGGGTATTGCTGGTGATAACATGTTTATTTTACTAGAAAGTAGAATAGATAATTTAGTTTATCGTATGGGAATGGCACGCACAAGAAGAAGTGCAAGACAAATTGTTAATCATGGACATATCTTAGTTAATGGAATTAAAGTTAATATTCCTTCATATACTTGCAAACCAGGTGATATTATTTCTGTAAAAGAAAATAGTAAGAACCATCCAGCAATTGTTGATGCATTAGAATTAAAATTAAATACACCAGCATTTGTGGAATTTGATGCTAAGAAACTCGAAGGAAAATATGTAAGAGTTCCTGATAGAACTGAACTTAATCCAGACATTAATGAACAACTAATTGTTGAGTACTATAATAGATAGTAAGTAAAACCGGCTTTTATGCTGGTTTTTTAATTCTTATAAAAAAACTAAATTTATTATTTTTTTTTAACAACTTTTATGTTAATATATTAATAGAATAAAAAAGGTGGTAGTTAAGATGGCAGATCTTTCAAGTTTATTAAATGATGTTAATGTTTTAGGAGAACCAATAGAAAATAAGGAAGAAAAGAAAAAGGAACCTGTTGATTTACCTGAAGAAAAAACTGATACAAGCGAATATGATTCATTATATAATGAACTTCAAAAAGATGTTGCAGGTGTAGATAGCGTTGTTAGCGATTTATTTTCTCAAAAGAAGGATATATCTACTAAAGAAAGAACTTTAAAAGAAGAAAGAGAAAAATTTGAACAAGAAAAAGCTGACTTTGAAAAATATTGCGAAGAACAACGCCGTATTTTAGAAGAAGATCGCCGTCGTTTTGAAGAAGAAATGAAAGAAAGTCGTGATAAACTTCAAAAAGCAGAGAAAGAATATGCTAAAGAAGTTGATACGATTAGAACCCAACTTTCTCTTACAGAACATGGTATCGAGCTAGCTGAAGAAAATCTCAATGAAGAAAAGGCTCAATTTGAAAAATATCGTGACACTGAAGAATCTCGTTTAAACATTTTAAGGGAATCTGTTGAACATGAAAAAGATCAAGTTGAAAAAGAAAAAAATCAACTTGAGAAGGAAAGAATAATTCATAGTGAAACAGTTGCTTTACAAGAAGAGCATTTAGCTAAGGAAAGGCAACAATTAAATAGAGAAAGACAAAATAATTTGAAATATGTTCGTGAGAAAGAAGAAGGCATTGCTAAACTTCGTGAACAATTTGAAAGATATCGTCAAAATGAAAAACAAAAGCTAGAACATGAGAGCAAAAATCTTTCTGAAAGCTGTGCTAAGCTAAAAGACTTAGTATCAAAGTTTAATTCAAATTAAAAGAAGTTTAAATCTTCTTTTTTTATGTTATAATTATGTTATAGAAAGTAAAGGTGAAGGAAATGTTTAATTTAAAGGGAAGAGTTGCTGTTATTACTGGTGCATCATCTGGTCTTGGTAAACAAATGGCAAGAGGGTTTGCTGGTCAAGGTGCTGATTTAGTAATTTTGGCAAGAAGAATAGAAAGGCTTGAAGAGTTAAAAACTGAACTAGAGGAAAAAGGTGTGAGAGTTTTACCTATTAAGTGTGATGTAACCTCAACCGATGATATTGAAAATGCTGCAAAAATGGCTGAAAAAGAATTTGGTAAAGTTGATATTTTAGTTAACTGTGCTGGTTCTTCGAAAGATGCTGGTGTTCTTGAGATGACTGATGATGAATGGGATTTTACGATTGCTACTGATCAAACATCTGTCTTTAAGATGACTAGAGCATTTGGTAATATTATGAAAAAAAATAATTATGGAAGAATTATCAATATTGCCTCAATGTACGGACTAGTAGGAAATACTGCTATGGGAACAATTGCTTACCATTCTTCAAAGGGTGGTGTAGTTAACTTTACAAGAGCAGTTGCTGCAGAACTTGCTAAATATAATATTACTTGTAATGCAATATGCCCTGGTTATTTTGAAACTGAACTTACAAGTGCAGTATTAAATACTGATGAATTTAAAGCATACATGAAAGGTACAGTGCCAATGGGAAGATATGGCATCGAGGGTGAACTTAATGCTGGTGCTATATTCCTTGCTTCTGATGAAGCTTCCTATGTAACAGGTGTCATATTACCAATCGATGGAGGATATACTTGTGTATAAAAAAAGACTGTGAATAATCACAGCTTTTTTAATGCTTTTTTCTGGTATAGGTATATCCTTGCAAACCACCATCAAACTCGAAGTCACCAGCAAATATTTCTCTTTCTTGAGCAAAACTTCTTTCCTCATTTCGAACTAGGCTACTACAAATAACAGTTCCTTCATCATTTAATAGTCTTGTTAAATTATCTTTAACGCTTTCTAAGCGAGACGGATCATTTTTAGCCCAGTCTAATATGTTAGATATTAAAATAACATCATAAGTTTTTTTAGCTTTTAGTGGTGAAAATAAATCAACGTGGTAAAAATCTAATTCAGGGCTTAAACAATCTTGCAGTTCATCAGCAGTAGTAAATAAAGTCTTTCCTTGAGGTTGAGCATCTATTTGATAAAATAGATTATCCAAATGAGTATTACCCTCTAGGTGTTTTTTGAAGAATAATAACGCACATAATTCATTATTATTTTGAGGATTAACTTTTCTAAGTAACCTTGCAAGCCATGTATTTCCTTCAAAAACATTTGGATATAGCTGATTTCTATATTTAATCGTCCATAATCTCAAATAAAAATAATAAATAGTTAATTTGTTACTGTCAAATGCATCGACATTTTTTGCCTCTAAAAAACGAGATGTCAGTACATGATCACCCGAAGATAAGACTGCTAAAACATCTTTTTGATAAAAATCGACATCTAAACAAGTATCAATTAAATCTTCGTTTACCTTATAATATACTTTTCCATAGCCGTCGACAACTTTATTTTGAGTAACGAGTCTACTAACTAAATAATCCTTTAAAATATCTTTTTTTTCCATAATAACCCCTTGATTGGTTATGTATTATAACATAAATATTGAAAATGTCAAAATAGATGGATTTGAATTTTTTCAAAAAAAGTGTATAATATATAGCTCGAGGGGTTTTCTATGGATAAAAAACGAATCAAAACATATATAGATAAAGTTTATAATAACCAATTTTTAGGTAATAATGAATATCAAAACCTTTTTACAATAAAAGACTATCATTTAATGTACAATGAACTTTTATCACTATTATCTACTCATGGTTATTTACCAATTGAGGATTTAAGAGATATTTTATATGACCGCTCCAAAATCGAAGAAAAATTAAATACTTTTATAAAAGAAATGGGAATGGCTCCTGGAGCCGTTATTTCATATGGAACTAGTAATTATAATGAAATAATTACGGTTGGCAACTCTAAAGAGGTAAGTTTAGTTAATAATCGCACTATAATTACTCCGAAAGAAATGCAATGTGATACGATATTTGACTTAGCATCTGTTTCTAAAATGTTTATAACACTTAGTGTAGTAAAATTAGTAGAAAATGGATTAATAGGTATAAATGATGAAATAACTAAATATTGTCCGGAATTTACTAATTTAAAGGGTGTAACAATTTTTGATTTGATAACTTTTAGAGTGCCGCTTATAACAAGTGGAAAAATTGAAAATGCAAGTGATAAGGGCGAAGCACTTGACTTGTTACATGATATTAAAATCAATGAAAAATATGTTAAAAGTGTATATACTGATATGGGTGCAATGGTTTTAAAATATGTTGTAGAAAAAGCAACTGGTATGCCGTATTATCATTTTGTCCAAACTTATATTCTAAATAAGGCTAATATGCTGGAAACATCTTATAGGCCAGTAGATATTAATAGAGTAGCAAGCACCAATTATCGTACACAACTTTTAGGTGATGGGAGTGTCAAAGTAGATGTTTATGAAGATGGACAAGTAAATGATCCTAAAGCGCAAAAGATGGAAAGTACTTCAGGAGATTTATGCGGCCATGCGGGGATGTTTTCGACAGCTAGCGATATGACAAATCTCGCTTTAAGTATTATAGATGGTTCCCTTTTATCAAGGGATGATATAGATAATATTACTAGAAATCAAACGGGAAGTATTTATTATGAAAATGACATTAAAAAAACTCATCAATATTTTGGCTACTTATGCTATTTAAAAAATCCAATCTTAAAAGAATCAGAAGTATATCATGCATTAAGTGGCAAATCTTTTGCTTATGCGGGTTATACTGGAACCCAATTTACAGTCGATCCTGTTAATGGAGTATACCTTTTTTTAGGTAGCAATCGTGTTCATGATCGAGTTGCATTTATTGATCCAAGTATTCATCCTTTGGCGTATACAACTTGCACAAATAGAAAGATGGTAGCAGTTCCTGGCGAGGGATTAAAAGTAGATTCTCGCAGTTTTGCGTATGACAAAGACTATTATATAGTAAGGCCACTTTTAAAATTAAGTATGCAATATAAAATGCTTGATGATTTGTTAATAGATAAAGACTTAGAACCAGTTAAAAGAGTTAGAAAACTATAAAAATGTAGTATAATAATATTTGTTGGGTGATTATATGAAAGTTGGTCTTGTTTTAGAGGGCGGTGGCATGCGCGGCATGTTTACGGCGGGTGCTCTAGATGTTTTAATGGAAAATAACATTATGGTTGATGGGATCGTTGGTGTTTCGGCCGGAGCACTTTTCGGAGCAAACCTTTATTCAAATCAAAAAGGAAGAGTGATTAGATACAGCAAAAGGTATGCTAAAGATAAAAGATATATAAGTCTAAGAAATTTAGTATTAACCGGTAATGCTGTCAGCAAACGTTTTGCTTATTATAAAGTTCAAAAAATATATGATCCGTTTGATAATGAAACATTTAAAAGGGTAAATAAACCATTTTGGGCTGTAGCGACCAATATTAAAACCGGTAAACCAACATATCTTGAAATAAAAGATGCTTTTAAAGATATCGAAAAACTAAGAGCGACTTCAGCACTTCCATTATCATCACGCATTATTAAGGTTGATGGCAATAAATATATGGATGGGGCTTTTTCTGATGCTCTTCCAATTAATTTTATGAAAAAGAAAGGTTATGATAAACTAATCGTTATCCTTACTCAGCCAATAAAATATCGTAAAAAACAAATGGCTCCGAAAAAACTTAAAATGATACGTTTTAAGTATCAACGTTACAAAAACTTTTTAAAAGCTATTGACAGTTGGCCAAAAAGATATAATCAAGTGGTAGAAAAAATAATAGACATGGAAAATAAGAAAGAAATATTTGTCATTAGACCTCATAAAAAAATATGGACTCAATTAATTGAAAGAGATACGGAAAAATTACAAAGTTTTTATGATATGGGCGTTGAAGATACTAATAAAATAATTAATGATTTAAAAGAATATTTGGATATTGTATAGTAATTTGGGGGGAATTATTATATAATTTAGTTGGAGTTTTTATGAAGAAAAAAATTAAAGACAAAACTTTTATATATTGTTTTTTTAGACCATTATTTTGTTTTTTATTTAGATTATTTTTTCATCCAAAGTTTTATGGAAGGGAAAATATTCCCAAAAAAGGTAGAGTTATTTTAGCTGGTACTCATACAAGCAATTTTGACTGTTTTTTACTTGGTAGTTCTACAAAAAGGCCAATCCATTTTTTAGCTAAAGATGAACTATGGCGTGGTTTTGGAAAATTTATTTTTGGTAATATGGGGCTTATTCCTGTAAATCGTAGACAAAAAGACTCAAATGCGTTGAAATTTGCTGAAGAATATCTAAATAATGAATGTTTAATAGGAATTTTCCCCGAAGGCACCACTGAGAAGAAATATGAAGTAATGCTTCCTTTTAAAATCGGAGCAGTTAAAATGGCAAAAGATACAAAAACTACGATTGTTCCGTTTGCTATCAAGGGCAAATATAAATTATTTGGTAAAAGCGTAAAAATTAAATATGGTAAGCCTATAATAGTTAAAGGTGATTTAGAAGTTGAAAATGACCATTTAAAAGAAATTGTCAGTAAACTTAGAAAGGAGTTATAAAAATGAGTATATTTAGTATTTTTTACAAAAAAAAGAAACTTGCAGCCCCTTGGGCTAAATATTACACTGAGCAAGATTTAAAATATAAAATTCCCGATATAACAATTTTTGATCAAGTAAAAGCTTCCAAAGAAAAATATCCCCATAATGTTGCTATTTCTTATATGGGGAGAAAATTTGATTATACTTATTTATTAAAAAAAATTGATGACTGCGCTAAGGGATTTAATGCTTATGGTATTACCAAAGGTGATATAGTTACAATAATGCTTCCTAATGTCCCTGAAGCACTAATTTCTTTATATGCTCTAAATAAGCTTGGAGCAATTGCAAATATGACACATCCGCTTTCAGCCGAGGAAGAGATAAAGGAAACAATTTTATCGACGCAAAGCAAGTATTTAGTTATTTATGATGCTCAATATGATAAAATTAAAAGCTTTGTAAAGTCTACTTGTATTCAAAAAGTTATTTTTGTAAGTCCTGGTGATTCACTTGGTTTAATAAAAAGGTCATTATATAACTTTTCGCAACTTAAAAAGTTTGAACATCATCCTAAAGATGAATTATATATAAATTGGCGAAAATTTATGAGATTTGCTAAATTCTCACCGGAATTTGAACGACATAAATATGGAAGAAATACTCCTGCTGTTATATTGCATTCAGGTGGAACATCAGGAACTCCCAAAAATGTTGTTATTCAAAATAGAGCCTTTATTTTTGCTGCTAAAGGCGAAGAAATTGATTTAATAAGACTTACACCAGGTGATTCAGCACTTGCTATAATGCCTAATTTCCATGGCTTTGGTTTATCAGTACTTATGCATACTCCACTAGCACTAGGTTGTAGCACTATTTTAGTTCCTAAATTTGACGCTAAAAAATTTGATACTCTTTTTAAAAAAACAAGACCAACTTGCGTACTTGGTGTGCCAACTTTATTCGAGGCTTTGTCTAATAGCACCAATGAAAAACACTTAGATTTATCATTTTTGAAATATGTTATAAGCGGAGGAGATTTATTACCGATTCAGTTAGAAAATAAAATTAATAAATATTTTGAAGATCATAATTCTGATGCGAGAATTACCCAAGGTTATGGTTTATCTGAGGCTCTTGCTTGTGTAACAATGGCACATGACCATGTCAATAAGCCAGGTTCAGTTGGAATACCACTTGCGGGTAATTACGTTAAAATAATTGACCCTGCGACACGTAAAACCGTTAAATATGGTGATACGGGAGAAATCGTTGTTCATAGTAAAGCCTTAATGATGGGTTATTTAAATAATGAAAGTGAAACTAATGATGCTCTGCAAGTTCATGATGATGGTCATGTATGGCTTCATACTGGCGACCTTGGCTATATGGATGAAGATGGCTTTATCTTTTATAAAGGTCGTATCAAAAGAATGATTATTACAAGTGGATATAATGTTTATCCATCGCATATCGAAGAGGTTATCGAATCACATCCTGCCGTATTTCAATGCAGTGTAGTAGGTGTACCTCATCCATACAAACAAGAAGTTCCTAAAGCATTTGTTGTTTTAAAAGAAGGTTATAAAGGATTATTTATTAAAAATGAAATTAAAATGTATTGTAAAAAGCATTTAGCGAAATATATGGTTCCAAATGAAATTGTCATAAGAAAAAGATTACCTAAAACTAAACTTGGCAAAGTAGATTTTAATAAACTAAAAGAAGATACAGGAGCAGATGAGGAGTAAAATATGAAAAATAGAGCAGTAACTAGAAATTATTTTTTCGAGGGTGATTATTTAAAATGGTATACAAAATATGAAGAATATGTTTCAACATTAAAAATAAGTGATTCAACGCGTGATTGGCGTTTAAAACATATTCGTGTTTTTATTAATTATTTACAAGACAAAAAAATAGTTTTAAAAGATTTGACAGAAAAAATAATTATTGAGTGTATTAAGAAGTCTACGGCTAAATCTAGTAAAAGGACAATTGAAAATCGGGTAACTTGTTTTAAATATTTCTTATTATTCTTACGCAGCAAACGAGTTATTAAAATTGATGCTACAGATATTCCATTTATAGTAAGAAAGCCACTTAGCAAAAAGTAGTTAAAAAGATGTTTTATTATAACATCTTTTTTATTTCTTTAATAAAAATTGATGGATTTTTATAAGGCACTAGAAGAAAAGTCTTTTCTTTGCATCTTGTAATAGCGACGAAAAAAAGCCTTCTTTCTTCAGCAAAAGGTATTTCATTATCATTTCTTGTTACATATTTTAAGATAGAATGATCTTCAAGTTTATTGGGAAAACCGTAGGTACTATCACTATTATTTAATATTATGACATATTTACTTTCTAATCCTTTAGAACTATGAATAGTTAAGTATTTTATTTCTTTGCTTTTATATATTAGAATGTCTTTATTAATGATAAAACTATCATCAATATATTTATATATATCATTATAATTACGAGATAGTATCATAATATCAGTATCTTTTATACTATCTAATATCTTTTTTAAAGCTTTAATAGAGTCAAAAAAAGGTATTATTTCAATTGGGTTATTTGAACAAATATTGCTATGCATATTCTTAACTAACTGCTTTGGATTTTTTTCAATAAATTTTTCGGAGATATCGACTATTTCTTGCGAATTTCTATATGTATTTCTTAAGTACAGTACTTTTGAATTGGGAAAGTATTTATTAAAATTTAAAAAAATATTTAAATCACAGCCTGTAAATCGAAAAATTGATTGAGCATCGTCACCAACTGCGGTTATAATAGCCTTTGAATTATTAAAGATTTCTTTGATAAGATTTAGTCTAATAAGTGAAGTATCCTGAAATTCATCAATGATTATATAATCGTATTTTTCATAAATATAATTGTTTTTTAATAAATTGGTTGCATAAACAATTAAATCATCAAAATCCATTGTATTTGTACTTCGTTTTTCTGTTTCATAAATATTTAGTATATTTAAAATAACTTTTATTAAATATTTGTCATGATAGTTTTGAATCATATCTTTTAATTTATCAATATCATGATTATTAGTTTTAAAAAGATTGATAAATGTAATAATTAGTTTTTTAAAGGATTTATATTCATTGGATTTTCCATTAAAATTTAGTATATTTAAATATCTGCATAAGAAATTAATATCTTTTTTATCCATTTGCAAAAAGTATTCATCAATTATATAGGAAAGAAGATTACCATTTACTATATTGTAGTTATAATTATATGTTTCTAAAATATTTGTAGCTAATTTATGAAAAGTCATTATATCAACATTTTCATTATTAATTCTATTTTTTATATCATCAACACTCTTATTAGTAAATGACAAAAGAAGTATTTTAGCATTTTCATTTTGATCAAGTAAAAACTCAACTTTTTTGATAATAGTTGTCGTTTTACCACTGCCTGGACCTGCAATTACCAAAATATTTTCCTTTGTCTTAATAAGTTCTTGCTGATAAATATCAAAGTTCATATATGACCTTTCTATCATATACTGTACAATCAATATATAGCAAGAATTTGCTGTAAAGTAAAGATTTTTTTAATTATTATTTGACAACAATGCGGTATAATTAACATAGGAGTAATAGGTATGGAAAAGATTAAAAGAGTAGTGGGAGTAGCTTTCATTAGAGATGGTAAATTACTAATTGTTCAATCTGTTCGGAGTAGTAAAAATAAAATATGGACGATGGTAGGTGGCGGTGTTGAAATCGGTGAAACGGAAGTTGAAGCCGCAATCAGGGAAGTGCGCGAAGAAATCCATAATGGTTTTGAAATTAAAGAAGAAGATTTAACTCCAGTTATGTGTTTTAAAGAATGTGCTGCCTCAGATTTTAATTTAAATATTATTATGACTATGTTTATTTGTAATAAGCCACTTGATGATGTATATCTATCCTCTGATTTTGAAATACTAAAGTATCATTGGTATAAAATAGGCGATAGTAAGTATAAATTGTCTTCAGCTATAAGAGATCATTTCTTACCTTTTGCCATTTCCGAAGGACTGATATATTAATTTTTTCTTGCACTAATTCTAATTATATAGTATAATTTAAATTGTCTTGAAGAAAGACGGGCGATTAGCTCAGTTGGTTAGAGCACCTGCCTTACAAGCAGGGGGTCATAGGTTCGAGTCCTATATCGCCCACCATTTTTATGCCGACATAGCGTAATTGGTAGCGCAACTGACTTGTGGGATAGATGTTGATATTCAACTCTTGAACTATCTTGCACCCTTAAGAGGAAACTTTTAAGGTGGACATCGCTAATTCGGGGAACTCTTCATTGACTATATTGGGGGGAAGATGAATTGTTTAAATTGTGGTAAGCCTTTAAAAAGGAAAAAAGTCTATTGCAATAACATTTGTCAAAAAGAATATGAATATAAAAGATATATTTGTAATTGGCAAAATGGAATTGAAAATGGTATGAAAGGTAAATATCAAATCTCAAATTATGTTAGAAAATATCTATTCATGAAATATGGTAATAAATGTTCTAAATGTGGTTGGGGAGAGAGAAATGTTTATAGTCATGTTATACCATTAGAAATTGATCATATAGATGGTAATTACCTAAACAATTCAGAATCCAATTTAATTCTATTATGTCCTAATTGTCATTCATTAACTTCTACTTATAAGGGAGCAAATAGAGGCAAAGGTAGGAAAGATAGAAAAAAATATAGTTTGTATGACAATCCCGAGCTAGGTTAAACCGAGTGTAGAGACTTTATACGATGAACCTAAATTCATTATTGAACATGGTTAAGAGAAAGTCCAGACTACAAACACATTTGTGGTAGTGAAAACTATAGTAGTATGAATCAGTAGGTTGGGAGTTCGATTCTCTCTGTCGGCACCATTTAAAAAATATCACACATTTGTGTGATTTTTTTTATTTTATTGGGATATTTATTATATGCGAAATATTTAAAAATGCATACTATAAATTGAAAGGTGATGAAATGAGAAAGATAACAATTAAATTTATGGGAATGGGGGCATGCCCTAAATGCCAAGCAAAGGTGACTATTTATAATTTAAATGGTCAAAAAATAGCTTCAGGATATACCAAATGTGGGATATTTGTCTTTTGTGGAAAAGACAAAGATTTTTATAAAATAGTTTTTACTATTAATGGTATAACTAATTGTAGAACAATTTATGCAAATAGTAATTACTATCCCATAATGTATCAAAGTATAATTTTTTCAAGGAGAGTTACCTTTCTATTGACAGATCAATTTTATGCCAATCTGCCAATAAATAAAGGGGAGATGATTTTATGGCAAAAGTAATAACAATTACTAATGGTACAGGAACATCTGATATAGTTAATGGAAGTTATAATGTTACCGCTACTGTTAATGGTTATGATAATGCAAGTATTTTGCCTACATCTGTAGACATTACAGAAGGCACAAACACTTATGCTTTTACGATTGGGGCAACTGGAACTTTAACACTTCATGTAACCGAAGATGGTACTTCTAGTGGTACACCAATCATCGGAGCAACATTTGTTAGAACTGATGCAACGGGTAATGAATATGGTAGCACTATAACTACAAATGCAAATGGTGATGCTGTCTTTGACAACGTTCCATATGATGCTACTAATGCACCAGTAATTTATTATAAACAAACTGCCTCAGATGGTGATCATGAGTTTGATAATACTGTTCAAAATACGACGCTAACTACTGATACGGCAACTGTAGAGATTCAAAATGCTCTTGGAGCTCAAAGAACAATTAACTTAACAGACGCAAATTATAGTGGTTTACCAGTAGAAAGTGGACAATTATCTTTAGAATAATGTTATGGAAAGCTTTAATAAGCTTTCTTTTATATTTGTAAAACATAAAAAAATGTAAAAAAAGTGTTCACAAATTAAAAAAAGTATGGTAAGATTATACCTGTACCGAAAGGGAAATGTTTTTTAGTGCTGGGAGGGTAGCGAAGTGGTCAAACGCGGCAGACTGTAAATCTGTTCCTTCGGGTTCTATGGTTCAAATCCATATCCTCCCACCATCTATTATTGCCTCGTAGCCAAGCGGTAAGGCATCAGACTTTGACTCTGACATTCCGATGGTTCGAATCCATCCGAGGCAGCCATCTATATTTATGTCCTGTTAGCTCAGTAGGTAGAGCACTTGACTTTTAATCAAGGGGTCTGGGATTCGAGCTCCCAACAGGACACCATTTAAAAATTAGAATCTTTTATAGATTCTTTTTTTGTGTAAATAATTTGTTTATTACTTTTTATATTCTAAATCTTATGGTTAAATAAAGATAGAGAGGTTTTTATGATAGAAAAACTTGAAATGCATTTACCAAATTATGAAGTACAAATCAATAATAGTGATGCTTTGATCAATGGTAAAAAGATTAGAATTAACGATAATGATATTATTAATTTAATACGTATTATTCGTATGTGGAAAACAAGTTACGAAAATGATAATAATCTTGAAAAAGAAAAATATTATATATTCTTAAAAACTGATAAGGAAGAAACAATTTTTAACTTTATTTCTAATTTTCCTGATGACTTTTATCATTTAACTAACTTTTTAGGAGATTTGTATGTTAGAAAGTAAATTAAACATAGATAGTTTTTTACAAACGATAATTCCTGATGCTATTGAGGCTTTTGTCGATTTTTATGGTGAAGAAGAAAGAGCTAATATTACTAATAGATTTAATAGCATAATAACAATTGGATATTTAAGTTTGAATGGCTATAGCAATCTTGTATATGAAGCGAAAAAGCAGGTGAAGGCAGAAGCTATTAAACATTTTTTTAAATTATTAAATATAGATTATGATGAAACGTTAGCTAAAATTTTTTTTGGTAGTCTTTCATCGATAGAAAAGGGAACTCTTGATGACTATTATAAAAACAAAGATAAGGACTATTTTAAAAGTTTTATTGATGATTTCGCAAGTAAAATAAGAGAGCATTTAAAATCACAAGGCAAAGTAGTTAGCAGTGATGAAATATATCAAATGCTTGATAGTTATGAAAGTGCATTTAAGGATTCTGTTGTTTTTGAAAAAAAGATTTTTAACGAAAAATATGGTAAATATCAATCTTATTTGCAACAAATTGAAAAAATTAAAGATGATATGAATAAAAAGTATTTTATGCTTTATTTGAAGGAAATCATGCCATATTTATCTGCAGCCGATCAACAAAAAATAGCTAATATTGATATTGATAATTACTTTCTATATACCTTTGAAGAAGGAGGATTATATTTAAGTTTTACTGCCGATATCTCGCATAATACAAAAATAAGTGCTTTTACCTCAGAAAGTGAAAGAATGCTGAATGATGATAATGTTCCTGATTGGCAAAAAGAAAGCATTAGAAGTGAACGAATTGATTATTTTAAAAAAATGGGTTTTGATTATGGTGATGATTATGAAGCATATCTTGCTGATAGCGAATGCAAAAGAATAATACCGAGTCTCGAGCATGCTGATAAAATATGTAGTTTGAAAACTTCTTTAGAACATCAAGCTGTCGAAGAAACTATACTTGCTATGCCACATATAGCAGCTGTTAAAAAACGTGTTGATGAAGCTGATTTAGTCATTAAAGAAGGCGAATTTTTATCGACAATTATCAAAGAACTTACTTGTATTGTGCCAAATTATAAACTTGTTGATGGAAAATTAGAATATTACCCAGTCATGCACATAAATGGAAATCGTGACATTGAATCATTTGATTGTACATTAATTCATGAATTAAACCATATATATGAATTATGTTTACTTGGTTATGATGAAAAAATGATACATTCGGTTTCGGGATGGGATATTTGCGATGATGAAATAAAAGATAAAGAAGAAGTTTCTCATGAAAAAGATCCAAACAAAAGAAATTATGAAATGCTTAATGAAGTTATTAATGAACTTCTTGCCCAAGAAATATGTACGTTAATGCATAAAAAAGGCAAATTTTTATTGGGAGATAGCCAAACTAGTATTAATACCAGTCGTTCTAGCTATGCCAAATTATTTTGTTTAGTAAAAGAGTTTTATTTTGAATTTAAAGATTCTATTATAGCTTCACGTAAAAATGGTAATATTCAAGCAATTTATGATGCAGTAGGTAAAGATAATTTTGAGGCTTTAAATTTGCTTTGCCATGATTATGAAATGTATTTTTCTGGTTTCAAGATTTATAATTTATATAATGCTTTAGAAAAAGGTGTTGATAACGATTTAACTAGATTTCATAATGAATGTTTAAGAAAAAAAGACGAAATTATAGAAAGAATGCGCGCCTATTCAAAAGAAAAAAAGCAAAGCATTTAATAAAATACCTTGAAAAAGGTATTTTTTTTTTAGTAAAATATAAGTGGTGATGAAAATGCAAAATCTTAAAGTGGTTTTTATGGGAACTCCCGATTTTTCTGTTCCTATTTTAGAGTATTTGATAAATAATACTAATGTTGTGCTCGTAGTTACCCAGCCAGATAAAGAGGTAGGTAGAGATAAAAAAATATCTTATTCACCAGTTAAAAAAGTTGCAGTTCAATATGGTAAAGAAGTTTTTCAACCAATTAAAATACGCAATGATTATCAAAAAATATTAGATGTAAAGCCAGATCTTATCATTACATGTGCTTTTGGACAAATTCTACCTAAAGAGGTTTTAAATGCTGCAAGGCTTGGCGCTCTTAATGTTCATGCTTCACTTCTTCCAATGTATCGGGGGGCTTCTCCAATCCAATGGGCATTATTAAATGGCGATAAAAAAACCGGTGTGACACTTATGTATATGGATCAGCAAATGGATACCGGTGATATCATTAATCAAATGGAATGCGATATTTGTGATGATGATAACGTTGGCTCATTACACGATAAACTATCTTATTTAGGGGTAGAAATAATAAAAGAGGAGTTACCTAAAATCATTGCTGGAACTAATAATCGCCAAAAACAAGATGATGAAAAGGCAACATATACAAAAATGATTGAAAGAGAAGATGAACTTATCGATTTTGAGGACAATGGTAATAATATAATTAATAAAATAAGAGCATTTAATCCATGGCCACTTGCATATTTTAAACTATGTAATAATGAAATAAAAGTCTATGAAGCTTATTTTGAAAAGAAAGAAATATTTGAAACAAAAAAAGTTATATTATCAAAAAATAGTTTAGGAATTACTTGTAAAGATGGTATAATATATTTGACAAAAATAAAACCATTTGGTAAAAAGGAAATGGACATTAAATCATTTATTAATGGTTTGAAAAAGGATGATGATTTAGATGTGGGATAATCTATCAAATAATAATCCAAATAACAAATTTTTGAAAGTTGTGGCCAACAAAAAAATTAGATCAGCAATTGGCTTACTATTTTGGGTAATTGCTATTGGAATTATTTATATTATGGTTGTAAAACCTTTAAATAATTATAGTGTTGATAATTCTAATAATACTAACAATGAAACAACTAATGAAGTTGTTGAAATATCTTTTGACGCAAAAAAACAAGCCTTATTAAATAATAATTATTCATATATTTTTAAATATAATGACTCAGAAGTTTATAAGGGCGATTTATTAGGTAATAAAACTACTGGTTATTCAGAAAATAGTGATGGTATAAAAAGGTATTATATTGAAAATGATAAGGCATATTTTGTCAATTTTGGGGTTCTTTCTGAAGCTACTTATGATGAAAGAATCAATACATTTTTTAATGTTTCTTATATTTTTGACTTGATTAAAGATAATTATCCAATTATTGTCGATAATGTATATAACTATAAAATAGAAGAAAATTATATAAAGATAATTGTTGATGATGAAAATATTAGAATGATCGAAATATCTTGGAATGAAGACACTTATGTTTTAGAATTTTCAAACATTGGTAAGATTACTTCGATAGAGTACTAAAAAGGAGAAGTATGGTTAGAATAGTTGCATTTTTAATTGTTAATGCCTTGACTGCAGTGCGTATTATTGGTGTTTTTTGTTTGGTACCAATTTATCATAGACACGGTGGTGCTGCTGCTGCAGTATTGTCGATTTTGTGTTATTTTACCGATTTCCTTGATGGCATGATTGCTAGAAAATGTAAGGTTGTATCTTTTTTTGGTAGTATGTTTGATGGTGTGGCAGACAAAGCTTTTACTGTAGCTAATTTGTTAGTTCTTTTGACAATTACTAAATTTGCTTTAATTCCTATTTTCTTCGAAATAGCTATTGTTATTATTCAAACAGTTAAATTTGGAAAAGGAATCAATGTTCAAGGGTCAATGACAGGTAAAATAAAAACATGGATTATAGCTTTAACCGTTATTGCTTTGTATCTTGTAACTGATATAAAACACATTTTCTTTTTATCAAATAGTTTTATTAACAAAATATCTTCATTAAAACAAGATTTGCTTATAGGATTTTTGTCTATTCCTATAATGGTTTTTGAAGTTCTTACTATTATATCCTACTTGTTGTTTTTAAAAACATATAACCCTATAGAAAAAAAAGATATTCCAAATATTGATACATTTTTAATTAAACCTAAGAATTCTAAAGATAAAATTAATAATTATTTAACAGTTTGGCTTAATTATGATTTCTATTTAAAATATAAAGATAGCTGTGGATTAAATAGTATTTTAAAACAGGTTAAAGCTATGAATAATATTAAGTAAATTACTTCGTAAACAAATATAGGTTTTTATATTTGTTTTTTTATTGCTATGGTATAATACAATTTATGGAGGCTTATATATGAAATATGTTTATATGTTTTCGGAAGGAAACAAGGATTTAAGAAATTTGCTTGGCGGTAAAGGCGCAAACCTTGCAGAAATGACAAATATTGGTTTGCCAGTGCCTCAAGGATTTACAATAACAACTGAAGCATGTACGAGGTATTATGAAGATGGAAGAGAGATTAATGAGGAAATAGAGTCCCAAATTAATGAGTATATTTCTAAACTAGAGGAAATCACTGGTAAAAAATTTGGTGATAAAGAAAAACCATTACTTGTTTCAGTAAGATCTGGTGCAAGAGCATCAATGCCAGGTATGATGGATACAATTCTAAATCTTGGATTAAATGAGGATGTTGTTGAATCACTTTCTAAAATGAGCAACAATCCAAGATGGGCATGGGATTGTTATCGAAGATTTATTCAAATGTATTCCGATGTTGTAATGGAAGTTGGCAAGAAATACTTCGAAGAATTAATTGATGAAATTAAAGAAGAAAAAGGTGTTAAACTAGATGTTGAACTTACTGCTGATGATTTAAAAGAACTTGCCTATAAATTTAAAAAAGAATATAAAAGTAAGATTGGTAAAGATTTCCCAGATGATCCAAAAGAGCAATTAATGGGAGCTATCAAAGCCGTATTCCGTTCATGGGATAATCCAAGAGCAAATGTTTATCGTCGGGATAATGATATTCCTTATTCTTGGGGAACTGCTGTTAACGTTCAATCAATGGCTTTTGGTAATATGGGCGATGATTGTGGAACGGGTGTTGCTTTCACAAGAGACCCTGCAACTGGAGAAAAAGGTTTATTTGGCGAATTTTTAACTAACGCCCAAGGTGAAGATGTTGTAGCAGGTGTTAGAACTCCAATGAAAATCGCAGAAATGGAACAAAAGTTCCCAGAAGCCTTCAAACAATTTAAAGAAGTATGTAAAATTCTTGAGGAACATTATCATGATATGCAAGATATGGAATTTACTGTTGAACATGGTAAGCTTTATATGCTTCAAACAAGAAATGGTAAGAGAACTGCGCAAGCTGCCTTAAAAATTGCTTGTGATTTAGTTGATGAAGGTATGAAAACTGAAGAAGAAGCGGTTTTAATGATTGATCCAAGAAATCTTGATACATTACTTCATCCTCAATTCGATGCAAAAGCTTTAAAAGAAGCCAAAGTAATTGGTAGAGGATTAGGTGCGTCCCCTGGAGCTGCCTGTGGTAAAATTGTCTTTACGGCTGAGGATGCTGAAAAAGAAGGCATTGGTGGAAAAGGTGAAAAAGTAGTTTTAGTAAGACTCGAAACATCTCCTGAGGATATCACTGGTATGAAGGCGGCTCAAGGTATATTAACAGTTCGTGGTGGTATGACATCACATGCTGCTGTTGTTGCTCGTGGAATGGGTACTTGCTGCGTATCTGGCTGTGGTGATATCAAAATGAATGAAGCAAAAAAAGAATTTGAATTAGATGGCAAAGTTTACCATGAAGGAGATATTATTTCAATTGATGGTTCAACTGGTAATATCTACGATGGTGCTATCAAAACTGTTGATGCGACAATCGCCGGAGAATTTGGTAGAGTTATGGAGTGGGCTGATAAATATCGTAAGCTTGGTGTAAGAACTAATGCAGATACACCAAAAGATACTGCAAAAGCTATCGAATTGGGTGCAGAGGGAATCGGATTATGTAGAACAGAGCACATGTTCTTTGATGAAGAAAGAATCTTTAATATTAGAAAAATGATTCTTGCCAAAACAACAAAGGAAAGAGAAAAAGCACTTGAAAATCTAATTCCTTATCAAAAAAGCGATTTCAAGGCAATGTATAAAGAGCTAAAAGGACTTCCAATGACAGTTCGTTATTTAGATCCACCTTTACATGAATTTTTACCTAAGGAAGATGCTGATATAAAAGCACTTGCAAAAGATATGAAAGTCACTATGGCAGAATTAAAAGCAAAATGTAATGAACTACATGAATTTAACCCAATGATGGGACATCGTGGTTGCCGTTTAGCTGTAACTTATCCTGAAATTGCTAGAATGCAAACTAGAGCATTAATGGAAGCTGCTATTGAAGTAAAAGAGGAGGATGGCTATGATATTGTTCCAGAAATAATGATACCTCTTGTTGGTGAAGTTAAAGAATTAAAGTTTGTTAAAGATATAGTAGTGGAAACTGCAGAACAAGTTAAAAAAGAGAAAAAGTCTAATATGGAGTATCATATTGGTACCATGATTGAAATCCCTAGAGCGGCTCTTACGGCTGATGAAATTGCAAAAGAAGCAGAGTTTTTCTCATTTGGAACAAATGATTTAACCCAAATGACATTTGGCTTTTCAAGAGATGACGCTGGTAAATTCTTAGGTTCATATTATGAAAACAAGATTTATGAACAAGATCCATTCGCTAAAGTAGATCAAAAAGGCGTTGGTAAATTAATTAAAATGGCCGTAGATTTAGGTAAAGAAGTAAGACCCAATATCAAATTAGGTATTTGTGGTGAACATGGTGGAGATCCATCGAGTGTTGAATTCTGTCATGAGGTTGGACTAACATATGTTTCGTGCTCTCCATTTAGAGTTCCTATTGCTAGACTTGCTGCTGCCCAAGCTGCAATCAAGTCTGGGAAAACAAAATAATTGATGACAAAAAGCTAGGTAAAACTAGTCTTTTTTGTGTTATAATTTACATAGGAAGTGATATTATGTATAGTATCAAAAAAGAGAAAGATATTCCATATATTTTAAAATATCATCGCGCGAAAGATATGGTAAATATTATGAAGTTTTTTCCTGGTTTAAGTCCAGTTGATGATTTGGTAGTTATATTAGATGAAGATGATTTTGAAAAGAACAAAGATAAATTCGATGAGTCATATAATATTAGAAATGGTAATCCAATATCTGAACCATGTATGAGATCTATTATTATTAAAAACTTTAATCAAGATCATTTAGAAGCATTAAAGATGATTAAGAAAGGTAATAAAAATGGAGTACTTATATTATTTCATTTAGATAATGAAATATCTAATAGATATGAAAGGTATGCAGGTATCAGTATTGGAGTATCTTTAGGTAATGCAGTATATATAGATGCAGTAGGACAAGGATTTGATGGTAGAGAAGTATTAAAAGGAATTAGTTGTCATGAAAGATACACAATTCCATGGAATGATATTAGAAAAGTAAATATAGATAATTTTAAATCATATAACACTTATATAGTTAATAATGAAGAGTATCAAAAAAGTCGCGATGAAAGAATTGATTTTCTTTTAAAATGTGATGTATCACAAGAGATACTTGATAAGAAAATACCTAAAAAATATACTCCAATACCTGATTTTATATGGTTAGATGTAATTAAAAATGTGATAAAACCATTAGATAAAGATGAAGATTATTTAAGAAGTGAAGGTTTTTTAGAATTTAATTTAAGTGGTCATACAGAAGGTAAAAAATTTAAACCATGGCAAATGGCAGATGATCAAAGAATGTAAATTGAGTGATTTATTATAGCTAGTCTTAATAATACCAATAAAATATTTAGTATATATTACTGTAATATAGGGAATGCTTAAGGCATAAAAAAAACAACTCCCACCAAACATTATCGTGGTATGGTTTAACTCCTCCAAATATTTGTTATTGCCCAAGCTGCAATTAAATCTAAAGGGCAGTCAAATTAGTGGACAACATGCATCACTTCGGGACATATGTCCTCAAGTCAAATTTAATAATTAAAAGGTGAAAGACTAAGATAAAACTTAGTCTTTTCTTATGCTTAATTTGACAATTAAGTGTAAATATGGTATGATTAAATTGCGTTGAGGGAGAAAAGTACCCAAAATTGTTATTCGAGTGAGTTAGGTATAGTGTGAACTAATAATAACATTTGGCGAAAGAACACTCCTGAGCAGACTACCGAAAAGAGTAATCTTAGTAGACTAGTCCGGAGAGCAATCCGTTACCATGTTGCTAGGTTTGTTAGAACTGAAAAAAGAGATTACTGTAATAACAAACCGTTTATATGTATATATAGATGGTTTTTTTAAGTAATAAATTAAGGTGGCACCGCGGATACCCGTATTCGTCCTTATATTGTAGGATGATACGGGTTTTTATATTAAATAAAGAAAGGAGGAAAAAATAAAAATAGAACCTACAACTATTTTTGACAAATATTATTATGAAAGGAGAAATAAAAATGGAAATTAAAAGAATTTACGATTCGCATGGAGAATTATTGGACAAAGATGTAGAAGTTAAAGGTTGGATAAGAAAGCATCGTAAACAAAAAGAAGTTGGGTTCATTGATTTATCTGATGGAACTTGTTTTAGAAAACTTCAAGTAGTTTATGATAAGGATACAAAGGATTTTGAAGATATTTCAAAAATTCATTTTGGATCATCTGTCAAGGTGAAAGGCGCATTGATACCTTCACCTGCAGAAGGTCAAAGTTTTGAATTAAAAGCTAAAGAGATTACTCTTATAGGAGATTGCCCAGAAGATTATCCAATTCAACCTAAAGCACATTCTCGTGAATTTTTACGAGAACAGGCATATTTAAGGCCAAGAACAACATTATTTCAAGCTGTATTTAGAGTAAGAAGTATATTATCAATGGCTATACATGAATATTTTCAATCACATGGTTACTTATATTTACATGCACCAATTTTTACAGCAAGTGATTGCGAAGGGGCAGGAGAAATGTTTCAAGTGACAACACAAGATTTAGATGAAATTGCTAAAACTGGAAAAGTTAGTTATGAAGATGATTTCTTTGGCAAGAAAGTAGGATTGTCTGTTTCAACTCAATTTGAAGCAGAAACATTTGCACAAGCATTTAGTAAAGTTTATACTTTTGGGCCAACATTTAGAGCAGATAAATCACATACACCATACCATGTAGCAGAGTTTTGGCAAATTGAACCAGAAGTTGCGTTTTGTGACTTAGATGGAATTATGGATATAGCAGAAGATTTAGTTAAATATGTAATTAAATACACACTGGATCATGCGAAGTATGAAATGGAGTATTTAGATAAGTATGTTGAAGAAGGTTTAATTTACAGACTTACTAAAGTATTAACTTGTGAATTTAAAAGAGTACCATATAAAGAATGTATTGAAATATTACAAAAGAGTGGTAAAGGTTTTGAATTTGAACCTACTTATGGAGCTGATATAGCAAAAGAACATGAAAAGTATTTAACAGATTACTTTAAGTGTCCATTCTTTTTAACAATGTGGCCAAAAGAATTAAAATCATTCTATATGAAACAAATGCCAGATGGAACCGTTGCAGGTGCAGATTTAGAAATGCCTGGAATTGGAGAAGTATTTGGTATGAGTCAAAGAGAAGAAGATTTAGATAAATTAGTATCCAGAATGAAAGAATTAGATATGAAAATCGATGAATACGAATGGTATCTAAAACTTAGAAAATATGGAACATGTGAGAGAAGTGGGTTTGGTATAGGCTTTGAAAGACTTCTTATGTATATTACAGGTATTGATAGTATTAAAGATGTAACACCTTATCCAAGAGTTCACAAAAATTGTGATTTTTAAGGGAATCGCATATATGACAATTTAAAGATTAGTGATATACTAAAAATATAAGTTTAATCAATATTTGAATAAGTGCCCTCTAAATGAAATAGTACTACAAGCTGCAATTAAAGCAAAAAACAATTAATATTAAAGACTAGGTAAAACTAGTCTTTATTATGGTATAATTTATTTAGGTGATTAAAAATGAAAAAAATAAAAATAATTGCTATGGATTTCGATGGAACTTTGCTGTCAAGTAATAAGAGAATAACTGATAGAACAAGAGAATGCTTGATAAAGCTTAAAAACAAACATTATATAATAATTGGCGTTACAGCAAGAAATCTATTGTCCGTAAAAGGTGTATTAGATGTTAATCTATTTGATTATATTGTTTTAAATAATGGTTCTGACATATATTATGTAAAGGAAGATAAAATTGAAAATATAAGTTGTATTGAGAATGAAACTGTAGAAAAGATATATAATTTGTTTAACGAGTGCTCTTACCAAATCGATTTCTGTACACCATATATGTATTTAATTAAAACCAAAGAAAAATCTGATGGAAGACCAGTTGTTAAATATATAAATGATTTAGGTGATGTAGATAGTTCTATATCTAGAATGAACATTTTTTTTGAAAAGGCCAAAGAACTCGAAGAAAATAGGTGTTTACTTGAAAAAGAATTTGATAATATTAATGTTGTTAAAATGATAGATACTGATGATAAAAATAGTCGAATGTGGCTGACAGTTAATCCAAAAAATGCTAGTAAACTTACTACATTAAAGAAAATATGTAATGATTTGAAGTACTCTATTGAAGAAGTTATTTTCTTTGGAGATGGTGAGAATGATTTAGTATTAATTGAAAATGTAGGTATAGGTGTAGCAATGGAGAATGCTATAGATATTGTAAAAGCTAAAGCTGCTTTTGTTACACTATCTAATGATAATGATGGAATAGCAAATTATTTAGAAAGAAATCTGTGATAATATTTACTTAAAATATATCAATTATTTTAGTTTTATTAGTACCAAATAGATTTTAGTATATACAACTGTAATAGAAGGAATGCTTAAAGTATAAAAAAGTATTAACAAAGGTATAAATTTTACCATCCCGAATGGAGCAGTTGTACAAGCCGCAATCAAAGCAAAAAACAATTAATTAAAAGGCTAGGTAAAACTAGTCTTTTTTATTTGAAAAAACTTATACTTTTAAATATGTTAAGATATTTTGCACGAATGTTAATGATAATAGATGTATTTAAGAACAATAATTTATTATAATAACAATCAAGAGGTGAATATATGATAGGTGATAAAATAAAATGTTATCGAAAAAAGAACAAAATGACACAAGAACAGCTTGCTGAAAAATTAGATATTACGCGTCAGACATTAAGTAAATAGGAAGTTGGTGAAACTTCTCCGGATATAAATACGTCTAAAAAAATAGCTGAAATTTTAAATGTTAGTTTGGATGAATTATTGGATAACGATTGGCTTTTAGTCAGTCATTATATTTCAAAAAAGAGAATAGTATTTTTATCCATTGTGTTGTGTGCTTTATTATGTTTAACATTTGTTTGGCGATATAGAGATGGTCATTACAGTCGTATTCTTACCTCTACTATAACGTGTAAGTTAGATGGAAAAATATATATAATAGATTATTCATACTACAAAAATACTGGTGACATTTTTCAAAAAGGAGGATCAGAGATATCCTTTATTGAGAAACTAGATAATATGGATTTTTATATTGCTAAAAAGCAAATAACTGATTATTTTAAAAATAAAGGAAGTAAATGTCGTACAAAAACAAAATAGTTTTCCATTATTATGATTAGAAAAAGCTAATCTTTTTTTTATTGACAACATGATGCATATTTGCTATTGTCTATTTAGAGGTAATAAATATGAAAATTAACAATGAAGAAGTAATAAATAATGAAGAATTTGACTTAATATGTAAATATTTAAAAATTAGATATGAATCTAATCTAAGTCAGAGGGAACTTTCAAATAGAATTGGAATTGCACAATCTACGATTGCTAGGATGGAAAAAAATATGCATTCTATGTCAGTTGGCAATTTTTGTAAATTATTATCTGCTTTAGGATATGAATTGGATATTGTAAAAAAGGAGGGGGAAAATGAATAATAAATTACATGTCTTAAATAAAACATTTGAAAATAAAAAGGTAAGAACTGTATGGAATCCTGATGAAGAAAAGTATTATATTAGTGTTGTTGATATTGTTGGGGCTTTAACGGATAGTGACTATCAAACTGCTAGAAATAATTGGAAGATTATAAAATTTAGATTAAAAAAAGAGGGAAATGAAACGGTTACAAATTGTAACCAGTTAAAATTAACTTCTGAAGATGGGAAAAAAAGATTAACTGATGTCGTTGATCTAGAAGAAATGTTCCGTATAATTGAATCGATTCCTAGCAAGAAAGTAGAACCAATTAAACAATGGCTTGCTCGTTTAGGAAAAGAAAGAATAGATGAGGAATATGACCCGGAAATTACAATTAATAGGGCGCTTGAGGCCTATAGAAGAAAAGGGTACTCGGATGATTGGATAAACCAAAGATTAAAAGCAATAGATGCCAGAAAAGAATTTACGGATGAGTTAAAAAACAATGGAGTAGAAAGAAGTAAAGAATTTGCAGATTTAACAAATCTTCTTACTAATATTTGGAGTGGTTATTCAGTAAAAGAATATAAATCATATAAAGGCTTAACAAAAGAAAATTTAAGAGATAATATGACTAATATGGAATTAGTACTTAATATGTTAGCAGAGGTAACTTCTACTGAAATATCTAAATCACATGATGTGAAGAGCAAAGAAAATGCTAAAAAGTCAGTAATAGAAGGAAGTACTATTGCTAAAAATACAAGAGAGCAAATTGAAGAAAAAATGGGTAAAAAAATAGTAACTAGTTCAAATAATAAAAATATAAACCAAATAAAATAGTTTAAATATTGTAGCATTTCTATAACCCCCCTAGGCAAATAGCCGCACAAGCCGCAATCAAAGCAAAAAACAACAAATAATAAAATAAAAGACTAGAAATTCTAGTCTTTTTATATGTCTATAAAAAGTAAGTATCAAATTAATTAATTCAAGTCATCCTTAAATAGATTTTCTATACATTGAATAACTAATTCTGTCATATCATCATAATTCATATCATTATGTTTATGATATATAATTTCGTGACATAAATTATCAATTAACCCCATCATTATGTGAACTTTTTCATATAAATCATCATCTTTGAAATCATTTTCAATTAAGATTCTTTTTAATGTATTAGTCATTTCTAATTCTCTTTTATAATAGTATT